>JANXYP010000287.1 GCA_025355955.1 Chloroflexota bacterium | reverse complement strand
GGCGAGCGTAAGCGCAAAAAGCCTCTCCCATTGCGGGAGAGGTTTGGTGAGGGGTGGGGTGAAGCGCGTCAATGCTCATTGTCAGCTGATCGGCGCACGGGATTTCGCTTACAGTAAACTCTAATGCTTGGCGAGATTCGCCATCCCCAACCCCATCCCACTGGGCGAGGGCTTTTGCCGCTCTTCACTCCTAAACATTAAACCGTACCTCGATAATATCCCCATCCTTCACCAAATAGGTCTTGCCCTCGGAGCGCACGTGGCCGCGCTTCTTGGCCTCGACCATGCTGCCAGCGGCGATCAGGTCGTCGAAATGCACCACCTCGGCGCGGATGAAGCCGCGCTCCAGGTCGGAGTGGATTACGCCCGCCGCCTTCTGCGCGGTGGTGCCATTGCGAATAGTCCAGGCGCGATTCTCGTCCGGTCCAGCAGTGAGGAAGCTGATCAGACCCATTAGCTGGTAAGACTGCTTGATGATGCGATTCAGGCCCGACTCCTTCAGCCCCAGGTCGGCCATGAACTCGGTGGCATCGGCTTCGTCCAGTTGGGCCAGGTCTTGCTCCAGCTTGCCCGCGATGGCCGCCACTGCGGTGTTGGGCAGCGCGTGTTTGGCGGCCACCTGAGCCATCAGCGCATCAGCCTGCTCTAGCTGGCTCTCGCTAAGGTTGAGCAGGATCAGCATCGGCTTGGCGCTCAGGAAGCCGTAATTGCGAATGGCCCGCTCCTCATCTTCGTCCAGGCCGAGGGCGCGGATTGGCTGACCCGCCTCAAGCTCCGGCTGAATGCGCTGCAAGGTCTCAAGTTCGCGCTCGAACCCCTCGCGCTCCGGCCCCGGCTTGGTCTTGCTGATCGTCTCGCGCAGGCGGATGAGCCGCTTCTCGATGATCGCCAGGTCGCTGAAGGCCAGTTCAAGCTCGACCGTTTCGATATCGCGTAGCGGGTCAATAGTGTCGTCGGGGTGGGGAATGTCGGGGTTCTCGAAGGCGCGCACCACATGAACCAGTCCCTCGACCGTGCTGATGTAGCTGATGAACTGGCGGCTGAAAGACTCGCCCTTACTCGCGCCCTTGCTGATGCCCGCCACGTCGGTATACTGCACGTCGGCCTGCACGATGCGCTTGGGGTGAAAGATGTCCACCAGGGCGGTCAGTCGCTCGTCAGGGACTTTGACGACCGCGACGTTGGGTTCGCTGCCGCTGCTAGCGTAGGCGCTGGTCTGCGCCTCGCTGCGGGTCAGGGCGTTGAATACAGTGGTCTTGCCGCTTTTGGGCAAGCCAATAATGCCTAGTGTCAGGGCCATCTTTGGGGTTATGTCTCCTTTTAGATTGGGGCAGGTCAAATGCTAGTTCAGCGGGGTGGCCTGGTATTCAATCCGCCCCGGGGCATCCACTTGATGTGAGGCATTGAGTAGCTCCATCGCCACCAGTTTGCCTTCGGTATCATAATCAAGGATTACACCGGGCTTATCCTCGTCACTCTCCTCGATGGGGCGGTTGGAAAAGACGATGGTTAGGGTATCGGTCTCCCGATCGTAGGTTACTTTCATACTGACCTCCAATACTTCTTTATGTTACTCGTGAGATATACCGTCACCACCGCAGGGGGCTTCTCGTCAATATCTATGAAAACGCGGATGAGGTAGGTTTTTGGTGGTTCACCCAACTCAAATCTTGATTGGTATACCCAGCGATTAGGTAGAACTAGCTCTATCTGCTCAGGCTGGGCAAGCACCTGAGTCACCTCTACTTCCCTGATATGTCGTTCGGCCATTTGGCGGGCGGCGTGTAGCGTCAGCCGATACTCCGTAATGGGTTCAGGCTGATGTGGAGTCTGACCGTCTCCTTGGGAGCTGCCATTGTGCATAAGGCATTATACCATATTCAACGCTGGGAACTAATCTGGTGCTACGCCCAAGTCCTGCAACTGCTGCTTTGCCTTCTGTCCCACAACGGAATTAGATATAGCCATCCTAAAGTCGGAGATGGCCTTATCTCGCTGGCCTTCCGCTTTGTATGCTAGACCGCGACCATAGTATGCCTCTTCATAAACCCCTGCAGAAGCAAAACCTATTAGTGCTATTGTGTCGCTGTAGCTGGCGATTGCCGCGTCGTAATTACCTTTGCCAGACAAGGCATCTGCCAGGCCTGTATAGTAATCAGTTAGAAGGAGATCTGCATTGAAGCCAAGCACCTGTTCGAGAGCCGCGATCTGCTTCATCTCATCGCGGTAGCTGATAATCGCCTGGTCATATTTACCCTGGCCTGTGTACAACTTCCCTAGCCCGGCGTAAGCCTCGGCCCGATCGTTGCTAAGATACTGGTCATTCGGCCTAATTCTTGTAATCTGAGTGTAATCGGCGATTGCCTTATCTATATCCCCCTTGGTGGTGTAGGCTTCCGCCCGCTGCTGGTAGAAGAGGGTATCATAAGGTGACAATTCAATAGCGGTGCTGAACTCGCCGATGGCAGCATCATAGTTCTTTCCTTGAAGATCCACATCCCCGGTTATCCAGTGCTTAAAAGCAGCCTCGTTGTTGCTGTCTGATTGAACGCTGAGAAAATCAAGGATTAGTGCAGCAGAACCAAGCAGAGTAAAGAGCAAGGCAAAAACCACAAAGAGGAGCTTCTTTTCCTTGAAGCCTTCAACGATGAGACCAACGCCGCAGACCACACAGGTAACACCAAAACCAAGCACAAGCGCCGCAATAGACCAGAAACTTGAGCTTTGATCGTAATGTAGAGTTACCGAGAGATAGATAGTCGCTGATACAAGAGCGATAAACAAAGCTATAGGCAGCAAGAGCCTGGCTCGCTGCTGCCGTGCGAGATAAGCACCTAGACCCCAACCTACAACAGCACAAATGGCAGTGATGATGCCAACGATAGTAGGGAAGGATTCCACCGGCAGACCTTCAAGCGTGTTATCGTTGAGGTAGGTAGTAAACAGCGTACCCAACTGAATACCAGTAAATACGCCAAGGGCAATGAGCAGAATATTGCCCAGTGCTATGGGTCGCGATCTGGCAATAGTGTAATCTGCACTTAAACTCACTATTGCTACCCCTAATGTATAACTCATTATACACCAGTTCGCCCCTTTATACGCGAGAGGATGAGATGATAGACGATCACCGAGAGCAGCACCCAGGCCAAGCCATAGATGTAGCCGCCCAGCACGTCGCTGACCCAGTGCTCACCGAGGTAGATGCGCGATAGGCCCATGCCGAGGATATAGATGGCGCAGAAGGCGATTATTAGGTTGCGAGCCAGCCGATAGTCGCGCAGCTTCACCCAGGCGAGATAGATGAGGAAGCCGTACACCACCATCGCGGTTGCCGAGTGGCCGGAGGGGAAGCTGGAGTCGGTTGGCACGTGTAGGCCAAGCTCAAAGTTAACCCCTGGGCGGGGGCGATTTACCGCGATTTTAATTAGGGGATTGCCTACACTGCCTAGTTGGGCGAACAGCAAAGCCAGCGCGGCGGCCCATTCACGCATCACCAGCAGGGCAATGAGGATAATCGCGGGCAGGATTAGCACCCAGGGTGCGACTCCAATGCTGGTAAGGAAGCGCATCAGGCCATCGAACCAATCGGGGCGAAATTGCTGCACGAAGCGGGTCACTGCCAGGTCAGCTTCCAGTGGCGCGCCGCTCTCGATCAGCTCGGCCAGCCCAACGAGCAGCAGCATCAGGCCCGCGATGATTAGCAGCAGGCGCAGATAGTGGGCAGGGGGGTGGCCGATAGCCTCCCCTTGTGGATGATGTTCTTTAATATCGAGCATAGGGCAACACCTCCTCACCCAAAACGTGGGGAGTAGCTCAACTGTTATGCGGTGCGGTCAGTTGCCCGAACTCGGCATCACCGCGCAGGGTGGCGAAGGCAGCATCGAGGCGAGCCTGTGCCGCTGGCTGGCGGCTGAGGGCGATTGCCCGCCGCAGACTACTGAGGGCGCGAATGCGATCGCCTTGCGCGGCGAATACCTGAGCCAGGTGATAATGGGGCTGCCAGATGTTGGGGTTGGTATCAATGGCGGTGAGCAGGTCGCCGCCCGCCGTATCGAGGTCACCGCGTAGGTAGTGGACGTAGCCGCGATTGTTGTAGATGACCGCATCGTTGGGGGCAAGTTTGGCGGCGGCATCGAGGTCGGCCAGCGCGGCGGGCAGATTGTTGGTTTTGGTATAGGCATCGGCGCGGGTAAGGTAAGCCATCGCCCGCCGGGGGTACATCGCAATCGCCTCGCCTGCCTCGCGGGCCGCGCTGTGATAATCGCCTAGCGTCTGCCCGTAGAGGTTGGCGCGGGCAGCGTAGGCATCGTAGGCGGCGCTGGGAGCTAGTGGCAGGTAGATGGGTGTGGCATCAATAGTAGTTGCGTAGTCGGCCAGCGCACCGTGTGTGTCGCCCAGGCGGGCGCGGGCCTCGGCGCGGCCATAGTAGTATTCGGCGCGGGCAGGGTTCTGGCGCACTGCCTGGTCGTAAAGCGCGGCAGCGGCAAAGTAGTTGCCGTGGCGCATCTGCTCCCGCGCCTTATTGTATAGCCGCCCCGATGGCGACAGCACGGTGGCGAAGTTTATCACGAAGACGATGACGAAGAACGAAGCGGCGGAGATGAGCAACGCCTGCCCCAACCACGTGCTGAAGTCGCCGCTCAGGTTGCCGAGGGCGAAGAAGACCATAATCAGCGCGGTATAGAGGACGAACGCGACCAATAGGCGGCTGAGGTAGCGGGCATTGAGCAGGCTTGGCATAGGTTTGAGTGTTGAGTGCTGAGTGCTGAGTGCTGAGTGCTGAGTTTTCGTGGTTGTTGTAGGGGCGAACCGTGGTTCGTCCTGTATCGAAGGGCGTAGGGGCGAACTGTTGTTCGCCCTTTTCAGACGCTTTCTTAGCGCTTATTAAGAATAGCCGTTGGCTCTGCTGCCAACTGGTGTAGGAGTGGATGGGCTGGCGGTTACTTCCTGCGCTGCGGGCAAGCTAAGGTCGGCCACCATACCCACCAGCTTACCGTCAGCACCGTAGTCGAACACAAACCCGGGTCGCATTTCAACAACATCTACGCTGGGCTTCTCCGACAGGTGAATGTATAGTGCGCTGGTATCAGGATGATAACTGAACCGCATTATTATTTCCTTTTTAGAGCAATCGGTGGTCTTCATAGCTCATTTAATTATACCATATCATATGAAACTTGAGCCAATCAATGGGTGCGTCACATACTTGCAGCGCAAGTGTCGGTAGGGGCGAACCGTTGTTCGCCCTGGTTGGATATGTAAAAACGTGATACGCACCCCTAACCGACTAATAACCGTTCCCGCCACCGCTTCGCCGAGCAAGGCGCGGTGCAGCAGGCCGGGGGTGGTGCCGTCAATCAACTGCACCTGCAAGGAGTCCACGGCCTGCACCAGCGCGTACATCTCCACAATCTTGGTCAGCATCCCGCCGGTTACATCCACGCCGTGTGAGCCGCCCAGCATCCCGCGCACGCGGTCGAGGTTGGCGGCGTTGATAAGGGGGATGGGGCGGGCAGCGGGCTGGTGCAGCGGGTCAGCGGTGAACACGCCGCCCAGTTCACCGACCAGGATGATGCGGCGGGGGCGAAGGGTAAGGTCGTCACCTCGCGCCAGATAGACGAACAGTTGCTCGGTGCTTGCGATGGTGAAGCCACGTACATCGTCGAGGATGGCATCGCCATAGATGATCGGTACGCCATTTGCGTGCAGCAATGTGCGGAGCGGGTCGGTTTCGAGGTAGAAAAGCTGCCCGTCGCGGGCAACCGCGCTGGCGGATGGCTGGTAAGCGACGGCGGTGAGGCCGGCGGCGAGGCAGGCGGCGGTGACGTGCTGGTTGAGGCGGGCGGCGGCGGCATGGGTTTCGGCATAGCCGCGCCAGGCTTCCGCTTCCGGCAGACCCGCTTGCAAGCCGAGGCGCGTCTTGTACTGGCTGGCGGGGAAGTGGGCGAAGCTACCGCCGCCATGCCCCAGTAGCACGGCCAGATTACGCCCCTCCGCCGTCGCTTGCGCCAGCGCCGACTGTATCTCTGCTGCCAGGCGGGTCAGGTTGTCGCCGCGCAGGGTGTCCGCCACCGTCTTGTCGGTGATCACCGAGCCGCCCAGTTTGACGAAAGTGAGGCCCAGGCTGCTAGGGCGGGCCGGTTCGCGGGCCACCAGGCTCAAGCGTCGTCGGGTCACGGCATCGCCTCGCGGCTGATGGTGATGGTATCGCCATCTACCCTCACATGGTCGCCACTATGGATCTGGCTAATGTCCACCTCATCCACCATCGGGATGTTGCTGATGATCGCGCCAACCGCAACGATCGGTTCGCTTTCGCGGTTGATGATCGCCAGCGGCGCATGGCCGCTCTTCTTCAGCCGATAGATGGTGTAACTGCCCACGGTGCTGCCTTTGCCAGTAGGGAAGACAAGCACGCGGCCCGCCACGCTCTGGCCGTAAAGCTCATGGGTCGTCTCGGTGACGATTCCGCTATCGGGGTCTACCACGCCGAGGAAGCCAAGCGCCTCACTGCTTACCAGCGCTTCGCCTTCGGCCACGCCAGCCTTAATCACCCTCGCGGTAAGGACTGAGGACTGAGGACTGAGGATCGAGGACTGAGGACTTGGTTTGGGGTTGTCAGTCATGTTCTCTCCTGCTTCATCATTTACCATTTACCATTCACCATTGACATTCGTCACTCGGCGGGTTGGCTGGTACCGACCATTATCACGATTAGCTGGCCGATCTGGGCGTTGGCGGCGCTGAGGGTGCTGTGCAGATCGGCGAAGCGGCGGCGGATGGTGGCAATGGTGCGCCCATAGCGGGCGCGGTCAGCCTCGCTGATGCTGCCGCTGTAGGCTGAGAACCCCAGCACGGCGGTGCGGTGAATAAAGTCCTCGGAGTTCAAGTCGAGCGCCGCTTTGTCGGCATTGAAGTTCTCAATCGCAGCGGTAAGCTGGACCATGATCGAGTCGCGTTCCTCGCTGCAGGTAGGCGCGGCTGGGCTGTCGGCCTGCTCCATCAGATGGACGGCGCGGCTGGTTAGCGACGAGTAGACCCGCAGGAAGTCGTGGGCAGTCGCCAACTGCGCCCGCCCCTCGCCCGCTGCGACATCGAAGCGCACGTCCGACTTTTTGAGCAGGCGCAGTAGCTTGCTCATCTCGAACAGGAAGTCGAGCGTGGCGTGGCCGAAGTTGTAAAGCTCCTCCACGCTGTCACCGATGCGCTCATCCAGCGGAGTTATGTCGTCGTCCAAATCTACTCCCCTTCTTCAGTTTTGAGTTATACCAATTAGCCAAGGAGATGGTGTATTTCTGTAGGGGCGAACCGTTGTTCGCCCTGGCCCAAGTTAATCTCTCTCCAAAGCTATGCAGTCGCATCCTTTGAGTTATACCAATTAGCCAAGGAGACGATGTATTTCTGTAGGGGCGAACCGTTGTTCGCCCTGGCCCAAGTTTATTACAGCCTCAGTTGGCATATTTGCGCCAGATTGGTGTAGGGGCGAATCGCATACGCCCTGCCGCCCAGTGTCCCAGCCCATCGTAACTATGTCATCTTGCCTGGCAACTGAGGCTGTAATAAAGTTAATCTCTCTCCAAAGCTATGTGGTATTAGTGTGCCGCATCCTCAAGCGCAAGTGCAGTCGCATCCTCGGTAGTGATTGGCGTGGGGTTACGCTGGGCGTGGCCCACCGCTGGGGCGAACAAGGCGATCGCCGCGCTGGTAATGACAATGGAGACAAGAGCTAGCCGCAGGTTGAGCCAATCGGCAGTGAAACCGATTAGCGGAGGGCCAACCAGGAAGCCAGCATAAGCAATGGTGGCAATCGCTGCCACTGCCGTACCAGAAGCCAGACTTAGGCTGCGCCCGGCCGCGCTGATGGTGATCGGAAAGATGCTCGATAGCCCAGCGCCGACGCAGGCAAAGCCGATCAGCGCTACCGCAGGCTCCGCCATCGCCAGACCCAGAGCCAGGCCGAATGCCGCCAACAACCCACCGCCACGCACCAGCGTTGCTGGCCCTAGCCGCTGATTCAGCCGATCTCCGGTCAGCCGCCCAACTGCCATCGCCAGCGAGAAGACGGCATAGCCAGCGGCAGCTAGCCCGGCGCTGGTGTTCAGGGTGTGGTTCAGGTAGACTGCGCTCCAGTCGGCCATCACTCCTTCGCCCAACACCGCACAGAAGGCGATCGCACCCAGGCTGAGAAGCGTGCGACTGGGGCGGGCGAAGGCGGGTCCTTGACTGGCGCGGTCAACTGTGACCGGCAGCAGCCAGCGGGTAGCGAAGATGACCACCACTGCCAGCACCGCTGCCACACCGAGCAGGTGCGGCAGCGGGTCGACCCCCAACTGGGCAACCAGTCCACCGAGGGCGGCACCCACCATCCCACCAACGCTGAACAGGCCGTGGAACGCCGACATAATTGGGCGGTGGTAGCGCTCCTCGACTGCTACCGCCTGGGTGTTCATCGCTACATCCATGACCGCGCTGCTGCCCGCCATTAGGGCCAGACCGAGGAAGAGTAGCAGTGGGCTGCCTGCCAGCGCGGGCAGTGGCAAAGCGGCGCAGAAGGCGAACGAACCGAGGCGAGTAACGCGCTGGTTGCCAAAGCGGGCAATCAGCCAGCTAGCCAACGGCAACCCTGACACCGCGCCGATCGCCCCGCCCCACAATGCCAGACCCAAACCGCCTGCAGTTAGACCCAGGTGGCCTTGCACCGCTGGGATGCGGGCAATCCAGTTGGCCCAGGCCACTCCGTTGACCAGGAATATGACGCTGACGGCAATGCGGGCGCTACGCGGTGAGGTGGGCAAGGAAGCGCTCAACCCAGCCACATCCCCGTCACTGCCGCTTCCACACATTGGGCGATGTTGCCCACATGGATGTCCAGCCCATTGTAAGATGAATGATAGAACGCGCCCTTGGCGCTGTCGGTGGCGACCGAGCGGATGCCGGTTTGCTTCATCGGTGCGACGATCGCACAGGCACCGAGCGTCAGTTCGCCGCCCGAGGCGCGGATGCGCTGGCTGATGCCCTCTTTGGCTGCCGCCGCTGCTACATGGGGCGCAACCATCACCCACAGCCGCGCCTTGATGCTGCGCCCGGCTAGCCGATCGGCGATCTCGCGCATCTCATTGAGGGAAACGTGAGGGCAGCCGAAGTTCACCAGGTCAATCGGAGTCGCCCCTGCCTTGATGCCCAGCGCCTTATAGCCGTCGGCGAGGTTGTCAATGGTGATATACTCGGCGTGCGGTGCGATGATGCTGTCGTCCTGCGCGGTTGCCTCTGGGGTCTGGCCCGACACATGGTAGAGGGCCACACCGCCAGCAGCAGCCATTGCCCCGCCCATCATCTTGTGGTCCTCACTGCTCATTTGCTGCTCGATGCCTACGAACAAGGGAGTGCGGTTCTGCAAGAGCTTGCCCGCCAGGAAGCCCAGCACGCCGAAGGCAGTGGTGTCCGGCAGTTTGGCCTTGACGCTGATGACTACATCGGCTCGACGGTTCTCATCCAGATGGAAGCCGTAGCGGGCGGTGCGCCCCACTATCGCCCCGGCCAGGGCGCTGGGGCCGCCCTCGCGGTTGGTGTATGCCCCTAGCCGCGAGTTGGCGTAGATCACCGCCGATGACTCGCTGAAGGCCACATGGTCGCCCCGCTTTGGCTCGTTGTTGACGTAGTATGGCGTGCAGGTAACGATATTATCTATGCCCAGATCACGGAAGGCGTTGAGGATACGGATTTGCTGCGCGGCGAAGGCGGGTTCCGTTTGCATATCGCTGTGCTGCCAGTCCTCGGTGTCCATCCCCGCCGGATTGAGGGTAGTGAAGCAGCGCACCCGCGCCCCCTCCGCCACCCACTCTTCGAGGAAATCCAGCCCAGCTTGCCCGATGTTCTTGTAACTAACCCCGCTGACATGGGCGCTGGACAGCGCCACCAGGTCGGCAGCGCCGTAGATGTTGCCAAGTGCAACCACGATCTCCATCGCCTTCGCCACTCCCGCGCCCAGCGCGCCTCCTAGCATCGCCTGCTCCTCATCGCTTAGTCGCATCTGCGCCACCCCTCACCCCAACCCTCTTCCGCAAGGGGCGAGGGGGATTTTCCCCAAGCCACCCCTCACCCCAACCCTCTCCCGCAAGGGGCGAGGGGGATTTTCCCAATCTACAATCTACAATCCCTAGATGCGTACCCAGTCCGGCGCGAGGGCCGGGCCGATCTCCGGCACCGCCAGTTCGCGGGGGTCGCCCTGCTCACGCAGGATACGGAGGAAGACCGTGACAATTTCGGGATCGAACTGGCTACCACTGTTGCGCTCTAGTTCGCCGATCGCCCATTCGATGGTACGCTTCTTCTGGTAGTCGCGGTCCGAGGTCATTGCATCGAAGCTGTCGGCGACCGTAACGATGCGGCTGAGGAAAGGTATCTCAGTACGCATCAGGCCATCGGGATAGCCTTGTCCATCCCAGCGCTCGTGGTGGGCTTGCACTAGCGGGGCTAGCTGCTTTAGCTTCTCGATATTGTTGAGGATCTTTGCGCCGATGCGGGTGTGGCTAGCAAGCACCCAGAAGCCCTCTACACCGGGGCGGGCGGCGAGGTGAAGCAGCTCGTCGCGGATGCCTAGCTTGCCGATGTCGTGCAGCAACGCCGCCCACAGCAGGCTGCCCATTTGTTCAGGCTTGAACTCTGGGTGGCCCATCTTGCGTAGCTCTTTGCCGATCGCCATCGCGCAGACCATCACCTTCTCGGAGTGGCCCTTGGTGTAGGGATCTTTCGCCTCCATAATGTCAACCAGCATCCTGATGCTGTCGAAATAGGTATCGCTGAGGCTCTTATAGTTGCGCGAGTTCTCGATGCCGCTGGCAATGGCGTTAGCCATGTTCCAAAGCAGAGTCTGGTTATCCTGATCGAAGGGAACATAGGCAGGCGCGTGGCTGGCGGTGCCGTTACTACGTCGGTCTACCAGCAGCGCGGATGTGGGTGCAACTGCGCTAATGCCTTTGCTACCGTTGCTGCCGCTGCTGCCGTTACCGTTGGCGGGATAATGCCCGTTGCCAAGTGAGAGCGTGGCGACAGGGTCGCTCAGGGCATATGCCGAGCGATGGCCGGCGTGACTGGCAAGCCGCTCATCGGCCCGCTTGTTGTAGACGGTTAGCACGCCGATGGTCTGATCGCTGGCAAGCAGAGGTACCGCCAGGGCGTTGCGAACCCCCTCATGGGCATCGAGCAAGCCGAGCATCCCGCCCCGCGTTGTGCAGTCATCGACCCGCTCCGGCCTTCCCCGCAATACCGCTTGATGAAGCCCGCAATCGGCTATGCGGCTACGCACGATCTCCTCGCCCAGCGGTTTAAAGCCCTGAATTGCCAGCAGTTCGCGCTGACCGTTCTTGTTCAGGGCTACCAGGGTGGCCTTATCCGCGCCCAACCCCATCATCACCAGCTTCAGGCTCTGGGCTAGCCACTCGCTCTCGGCTTCCTTCTGCTCATTGCGACCGCTGGCGTTCACTGCCATCTTGCTTATGCTGAACAGCATCGCCTGTTCGCTGGCATTGCGCTGCGCCCGTGCCTTACTCACTTCCAGCGCATCAGTCTTCAATTCCAACTCATAGCGGCGGGTTTCAAGCTCGGCGAACAGTTGCGAATTGCGGATCGCAATCGCGGCCTGGTTAGCAAAGGTGGTTAGCAGGCGCAGGAAGCGGCGGTCGAAGGCGGTGGCTTGCGCGCTGAACACACTCAACGCCCCCAGTAGCTCGTCGCCCACCACCAGCGGCACTGCCAGTTGCGAACGGAAGCGCCCGGCGATGGTTGGGGGCGTGGACGAAGGGGCTAGACCTTCACCCTTCAGGCTGCCGGGCAGGTAGGTCTCGCGGCGGTTGTGGAACGCCTCGGTTATCGGGGTTGCGTCCATCACATAAATCTGATCCACCTTCAGGTAATCCTGCGGGGCGCTAACCGCCGCCACCTTGAGGCTGCTTTCCGCGTCGCGCAGCAGCAACACGCCAAAGTCGGCCTCGGTCAGGCTAACGCTGGCCCGCACTACCTGCTGCAACTGCTCCTCGATATCCAGCGCGGAGATGAGTATCTCGGTCAGGCTCATCATCCAGGACTGATCGTTGGCGATCTGGCTTTGCTTCTCAATCAGGTTGGCGTTCTCCAGCGCCAGCGATGCCTGGGTCGCAAATATCTTGAGCAGTTCCAACTCAGTAGCCTCAAACACCCAGTCTCCCGTACGTCCCAGGCGGATGATGCCCCGCACCTGACCTTCGACAAGAAGGGGAGCAACCAGCAGCGAACTTGGCTCATCCTCATCGGTACCTTGAATTACCACCGAGCGGGGGTCGAGTTCGGCGTGGTTGACCATCTCGGCTGCGCCGCTGGCAGCAACCAATCCGGTAATGCCCTCCCCAATGGGGAAGCGTTCTTCGTCTGCACTCGCCACATCTGCGCCCTCGGCCAACACTCTGACGAGCATCCCACCATTCTCCTCTTCCACTCGATAGATGATGCAATTGGCAAAGGGGATGAGCGGCATCAGGTTGTCGACAATGACGTGCAAGGCAGTTAGATAGTCGTGTTGAGCCAGCAAGGTACGGTTGACATCAAGGACGGCGGCCAGCCCAGCCTGGCTGCGCTCAAGTTGGGCCTTACGCTCGATCAGTTCGTTTACCAGAGTGGCATTTTCGATGGCGACCGCGGCCTGGCTGGCGAAGTTGCCAAACAAGCTGCAATCATCGGGGCTGAAGTGGCGGCGCTGCGGGCTACCCGCGCCCAGCACCCCTATCACCCGCTGCTTGATAATCAGCGGTACCAGCAGCAGCGACCAATCGTTGAGTTCCTCCAGCCCCGCCAGCGGGCTATAGTGGGGGTCATCAGCCGCTCGCTCTACATTGATGATTTCGCCAGTCTGCACCGCCCAACCCGACAGACCATGATTGATGCCGAACTCGGTGTTCGCCCAGCGTTGTCGCAGTTGTCGCTGCTTTTCAGGTTCGTCATAGTAAATATTACGCATCACTAGTTGGTGGTTGGCATAATCACACAACTGCAAGCTACAGAATGGCGCATCCAGGAGGTGGGCGGCGGCGCTGACCACCTCGGTGAGCAGTTCGTCGAGATTGAGATTGGCGCTGAGCTGGGCAGAGACGCGGCCGGTGGTCTCCAACTGGCGACGCAGGCGGCGTTCCCGCTTAACCTGTTCGAGCAGTTGCCGCTGCACGGCCTGCTGACGACTGTGGAGTAGCAGATACATTGCAACCGAGATCCATAGTGCGGCGAGATTAAGCAGCAGATGATTGGCATCGAATACGCCGACCCAAGTCATGGTTAGCCAAATATAGACCGCGCTGGCCGCGAAGCAGACCAGCAGGGCAGTACGACGACCGAAGCGATAGAGGGCAATGAAGGTAAGTAGGATGTAGATTTGGGCAAAGTAGGTAGCATAGAGGCCGGAGTAGATAACCACGCCGTAAAGCGAAAAGAAGGCGATCAACAAATAAGTGTAGGAGATAGTGTTGCGATTGGCAAAGTGAAGCGGGATACGGTCGGGCTGCAGGCAGAGCACGGCGGAGACCAAAAGTAGGGCGCTGGTGAGCGAGAACGACGGCTGGATAAAGGCAGCGCTATTCGACAGATAGACACCAACGCACCACGCGCTTGCTAGCAGTGTGGCTATTACCATAGCGACCCAACCCAGCGGACCGAGTTGCGGCCACTGCGCGGTTCGCGCCGCACCCCTGGCTAGCGGCAAATCGGGGATATTCTCCCGCACCTCCAACGCCGGTTGCGTCACCGGGGTTGGCTCAGTCGGTTGCTCTGTCTGGGTCTCGACCATCACTCCGCCACTCCTTACCTACCATGCCAAACCGAAGGGACTGCCTGCTCTAGATCGCTAACTATAGTTTATATCTTAACTGACCATTTTGCAAGTCACAGGTGCAATTTGGCTGTGATACAAGTTTTTGGGTAAACGTAGTGGCGGGCGGTGGCCCGCCCTGGTGAGAGGGCTAACCACCCAATAACTAGTAATACCGATTAGCTTGGTGCCGCTATAGATTGAGGCAGTTGGTATAACGCACCCGCGCAATTTGCTTTAGCGTCTTAATCTAATATTACAACCTCAGTTGCCAGGCAAGGTTTGGTAGTTACGATTGGCCTGGACGCTGGGCAACAGGGCGTATGCGATTCGCCCCTACACCAATCTGGCCCATTTATGCCAACTGAGGCTGTAATACTAAAGCCCCCAGCGGAGGTTGGAAGAGAATATCGCCCAGCACTAATGCCGATGTAAGCAGGGTTGCCCTTTACGTGCTTACCGCACCACTATTGCGCTGAACCCTCCCCCCAACCCCCGCAAGGGGCTTGGTTGATCAAACTTGGGGATAAATCATGTTTATCGCGCTAAACTTGTTCGCATCCGCTGGTTACTTGTACAGGTGGAACGTGGCCTCGACCTTGCCGAAGCTGACGTGGTCGCCATCACGCATTGCCTGGGGGATTTTGGGGATGAGCTTGACCCCATTGAGCTTGGTGTAGTTGGTGCTGTTCAGATCCTCGAGCAGGTAGGTATCGCCGTCGCGGAGGATGCGGGCGTGTCGGCGGGATACGCCGCCCTCCTCACCGCCGAAATTGGTGAGGTCGATGTCGGGGAATATGTCGCTGACCGGATCCTCGCGGCCAACCAGGATTTCACTTTTGTCGCCGAACGGGAACTCCACCCCATTGCTGAGGGCAATGTAAGGAGCAAGCTGCGGCGTGGCGCTGCCACCCACCTGCGCCGTGTTGGCAATCGCCTGTGGCGGCATCGCTACCGTGGATGCGCCATCGGTGGTGGCGGTTTCGCCCTGCATCGGGGCGGTGCCACCCATCCCTGTTTGGGACGGGGCCGGGTTAGACATCAGCGGACCCATGCCGCTCATCGCTGTACTTGGCGGGGTTGTGCTGGTGTCGGCCATCGGCAGGTCATCGCCCATACTCAGATTCGGCTCTGCCGTGCTGGATGCTTCTGGCTCCGGCTCACGAGCGGCGAAGGCTGAGGGTTGCACCGGCACATCCTCGCTCATCGATGGCACGTCAAAGCCGAGACTCGCCGCGCTAGATTGCGCGGGAGCAATGCTGTCGCCCAGATCGGGAACAACGCTAGCACTGGGTTGCTCGATTGCAGCACCGTCACCCAGATCGGGAACAACGCTAGCGCTGGGTTGTTCGATGATACTACCATCACCCATGCCGGAACTCGCAGCGGCGGCGGTATCATATGTAGAGGCAATCGGTTCGCTCTGCACCTCCAGCCCGCTGACTGGCTGCGGGTGAGTGGCGGCAATCGCCGATTCTGCGCTGCCGGTCGGCGATACAGTCTGAGCCTCGTCGGCCTGGATTTGCGAAAGCGCGTCACCCATAACCGACGGGGCTGCCTCGGCTGGGGTGGGCAAGGTCATACTGCCTACACTGCTAACCGGCGCGGCGCTGACGAAGCCGCCCGCCGACTGGGCCTGCTGCTGCTGGATTGCGCCCTCGGCCAGGCTGGGGCGCGGTTGGTAGTTGTGCCAGGGGTCGGGGCTGATGGTGAAGCCCGCCTCTCCCAGCGCCGCATCGAGGTCGGCGGCGTTGAGGCTGTGGCCGCGCTGGCGTAGGCCCGCCGCAACCATCTCAAGGGCGTAATCGGGAACCCGACTGCGGGACGCAGCGGACGACATTGCGCTAGCGTTAGTGTCACCACCAGCGTTTCCTGCGCTACTATCAGTTGCCGCGCTGTCAACACCGCTGACATCCCCGCTGCTGCCACTCTGATTGACGGTGGCATCAGTACCCGCTTCGGCGGCGCTAACCGCATCGGCGCTGCTCTCGCCCAGCGGGTCCATGCCCGCATCCTGCATATCACTCATGTTCATGCGGTGGGTCGCGCCGCTGTCGGCGTTGTCGCCTCCTGCGGAACCCTTCTGGTAGTCTGTGTCCATGCTATGCTCCTCCTCAAGTTTTTGCCTGGCCTGTTGGCAATGTGAATAAAACTGGGATTGCTTGTGCTATTGTAATGCGCGCTGGCGATATTGTCAAAGTCAGCGCCGAATAAACTCATCAAAGAATGAGAGGGTGCGCTGCCAGGCATCCTCGGCGGCAATCGGGTCGTAGGTCTGGCTGCGCTCCTCGTTGAAAAAACCGTGCATTGCGCCGGGATAAACCTTGATGCTGAACGGCTTGTCGAGTCGCTTCAGCTTCTGGGCTATCTTGAGCGCAGTCTCTGGCCCGCTACCAGCGCCAGGGAAGTCGCGTTCGCCGTAGCTGCCCACTATAGGGCAGGCATTTGCGAACTCGTCGAGATCATGCGGGGCGCGACCGTAGAAGACGCTGGCGGCGCGGGTTTCTTCGTCGCGGCAGGCCATCAGCATGGCGTAGCCGCCGCCAAAGCAGAAGCCAATCACCCCGACGCGGTTGGCATCCACATCCTTCAACCCTTGCAGGTAGGCGCGGGCGGTCTGCAAATCATCGAAGCCGCTGCCCCGCCCATCACGGAGGATGCTTTGCATCATGACTCGCATGATGCAGATTGCCTTGTTGCCCCGCGAGAACATATCAACCACCAGCGCGGTGTAGCCATCCGCCGCAAAGCGGTCGGCAGTGTGGCGAATCTGGTCATTGAGGCCGAATATTTCGTGGATGACCAATACACCGGGATGTGGGCCTGTGCCAGTCGGTTCGCTGATGTATGCCTTCAGCCCGTCAAACTCGATGTCCCTGCCCGCCAGGGTAACTGATAGTGCCATAAAGCCTCCAATGTAGAAGGTGGATTATGAAAGAAAGTTTTGATAACTCCCCGCCCACCAGGAGGGGCTGGGGGTGGGTCTGGGCAGCGCGACTCGCACCCACCCCAACCACTCCCGATGGGCGGGGAAACTACACTCAGCCATCAAAACTTTGTTAATGAGGTACTCAAACCTCATGCCTCATGGCTCATGCCTCTAGCTGAAGCCGAGCCAGGCGAACCATGAGCGCAAGGCTACACCAATGTCGGGAAGTAGAATGCCACTGAATTGCTGCCAGATGAGCAGCGCGGCAATAATGCCTTCCAGAGTGAGGGCCGCACCAAGCAGCAAGTGGCCGCGCAGGATCTGACCGCGAGTCGGCTCCGCCGTGGCCCGCACCTTCACCTGCCGCTCGCCACCGTTGCTAACAATGCTGAGAGTAGCCATTTGATCGCCAACCGTGGGTACGAAGACATAGACGTGAGCGACGTACCAGAGAGCCAGCATCTGGGGCAGCAGCGCCACACCGGCAATTATTGCAAGGGGCAGCCAGCCGCCGAGGGCGTAGGCAAGCGCCAGCGCCGCGGCTACCAACAGCGCCAGCATCAGGTTGGTGCGGGCGCGGTTGCGGCTCGCTACGCGGTAGAGCGGGCGGTAGACGTTGGCAATCGGCTGTTGCTTGCGGGCCAGGGGCAGCCGATCGTGGCGCAGGCTGACGTTGATACTACGCACGTTGCCGCCCTGGGTGGTATCAAAGGTGCTAAGGTCGGGTTGCAGCCAGGCTTTGTTCGAGCGCACCTTGCCCAGCAGCGAACCACTGCCCGCATTGACCAGGCTGACCCGCCGCTGGATGAGGCCCACATCGTTACGTCGCGCCTTCACGTCGGCGGGGCGAACCGCGCCGAAGTCCAGCTCGTTTGATGAGAGGATCAGGCGGGGCTGCACCAACGCACGCTCCTCGGCGGCGGCAGTGTCGTCACGGCGCTTCTGCGCGCTGGTTAGAGGCCCGTTGCTGGCGCGAATTGGTGTAGCTGCGGCGCGGTTCGCCTGCACCTGGGTTGCGGTGCGCGGGGTGGGCGTTGCGGAGCGGCTAACAGGCTCGACACGTTGCTCTTTAGTCGGTTTGGCCTGGGTTTTTGTTTCAGCACGGCCAAGCATCGCGGCCTTGAAGCTGTTGGCATCGGGCCAGCGGGCGGCGGCTTCAGTGCTGGTCGCCTTGAGGATAGCCTTCTCTACCTCCGCTGGCACGCTGGGGTTGACATCACGAATCGGCCCGAAGTTGAAGGGGTTGAGGCCAGGGTCGCGACGGGTGAGCAGGTGGTGGAGGGTCGCGCCGAGGGCGTATATATCGGAGCGGGCATCGGTCTGGTCGCGGCCATACTGCTCCGGCGGTGCGTAGCCAGCGGTGCCAAAGGTGGTGGTATCGCGGGTCTTGCCCGGTTGGTGGAAGCGGGCAATGCCGAAGTCAATCAGTTTGACCTGCTCGTTGCCCTTGCCGTCGCGCACCAGCATGATGTTGCCGGGCTTGAGATCGCGGTAGATGATCGGCGGTTGCTGGCCATGCAGGTAGGCGAGGACATCGCATAGCTGCGTAGCGATTGGCTGCACCCGCTTCCAGTCGAGCGGGTTGGGCGCATCGTCAATCACCTGCTGCAGGGTGCGCCCCGCCACGAACTCCATTACCAGATAGTAGCGGCCACCGATGTTGAACAGGTCGGCCACTTTGGGCAGGTTGGGGTGGTCGAGGGTACGCAGGATGGTCGCCTCGCGCTGGAAGTCGGAGATGGCCTGGTCGCGCTCATCGGGCAGCAGCGACGACTCGCTCATCTCTTTCACCGCCCAGCGCTTGCCGTTGATCAGGTCGCTAGCCTCGTAAACCGCGCCCATACCACCCACTGCAAGGCGGCGAAGGATGAGGTAGCGATCGCGCAAGGTGGTGTTGGGTGGTAGCTGGCCGGTACCACCGGCGCGGGCGCGGCTGACATCAGCAAGCGGGGTTACTCCATTGCCGCTCTTACCGAGCGACTGTCCGCAGTTCTCGCAATACGCTTCGCTGCTAGTGATGGGGTGGCTGCAGTGGGGGCATGACCTGATTGCTTCCAGCGCACCCGCATTGGACACGCCTGCGTCGGACAGACGCGCGCCACAGGTCGCGCAGAAGGCGGCCTGCGCCCGGTTGACGCTGCCACAGGTGGGGCAGACGACGGTTTCAGCGGTCGAGCCGCTGGGTGAGGCGGCGGGTGGCGTACTTTATCTCCTTCGCGCCCTCGGCGGATACCTGGCCCTGGCGCTCCAGGTTGTTGGCCTCGCGCTCCGCCGCGCCCGCCATCTCGGCCTCGCCCATCTGCAAGAGGCGGGTAGCGGCCTGGCGCAGCTTGGTGGTGGCGGCGGGAATGTCGCCTGCGGCGGCCTCGCTGAGGGCGCGGGTTTGCAACTTGCTAACCGAAACGCGCTCCACGAAGTTCATCACCTGGGCATCCATTTGCGCGGCGTGGGCGGCATCGGCGGTGTATTCGAGCATCGCGGCGGCAGCCACACTTTGGCGGGCAGCGCCCGGCATCTCGTAGCTGAGGTTCAGTTCGGCGATACGGTAGCTACCAGCGGGACGGGCTGGCACCAGCAGCTCGAGCAACGCGGCGGGTGGGTTCTCCGTCTCCAGATCGCGCATTGGGATATTGACCTGGCGGTTCTCCAACGGCAACTGGCCGAGGTCGGAGATAACCGGGCGCACCAGATGGGCGCGGCGCAGCTCAACCCCGCTGGCGAGCTTGACCGCCAGTTCGAGGTGATGGAAGCTGATCGAGGCGACGGCGGACATTTCCTGCTGGAAGGCGGGCGGGATATCCTTCGGTTGGCGGGCAAAGTAAGCGTTGCCGCCACTCTTGTCAGCAATAGCAACCAGCAGGTTTTCGTTGAAGTCGCTGCCGATGCCCATCGTGCTAATCGAAATGCTCTGCGCGGCGGCACGGCTGGCAAGCGCCACAACCTGATCGGGGTTGAGGGTGTAGCCGTCGGTGAGTACGATCAGTCGGTTGAGTGCCCCGCTGCCAAACGCCTTCTGCACCTCGCCTAGCCCCGCGCCGATACCCTCGGCCATATTGGTTTCGTCGCCGACCGCGACCGAGTCGAGGTTGTCAATCACCGCTTGCAGGGCGTGCTGGTTACTGCCGTTCTGCGCCGCAGCCAACACTACGGCACGGCTGGCAAAGGCGATCACGCTCCACCGATCGTGCGCTTCCAGATTGCTGCCCACGGCGTAGAGCGCCTGCTTGACCATCTCCAGGTTGGAGGGCGCGGCGCGGCGGATCTCGTCGGGGATCTTGCGGAACGACCAGACCGGGATGCCATCGCTAACCACCTCTTTGACCTGGCCCATGCGCTGCAACTGGGCGAACTGCTCCTGGCTGAGGACGGGGATAGTCATGCTCTCGCTCTTGTCAATCACGATTGCGAGGTTGAGCGGCAGTTCCATATTCTGGCCGACCGGCACAGTGGGGCTAACCCCCACCAGCAGGTAGACGAGCCGCATCCCGCTATCGGCAGGCACGGCCGGGGTGTTAGGCTGAACCCGGAGCGCGAGTTCGTTGGGCATTTTGTTCTCTCCTGAAGATCAGTTGTCTATTCATCAGCATATCTAGCTTCGACTATCATACCATATGGGACAAGGGGTTGACAAGGAATGTGTCGATCTGGGGTACGAGGTATAAGGTACGAGGTGTGAGGAGGGGTAAGACTCCCCTCCCGACGGGAGGGGTTGGGGTGGGTATGTGAGGCACATCAATGTCAATCGCAGCAAGTGAGCAGGCTAATTCTTCATCATCCTCTCAGTCAGGCTCACTCTGGTTAGACTCAATGGAGTATACAATGCTGCTACCGCGCTCTGCCTCTTGCGCTTTGCTGCGAATGGTGCTGTTGGAATAAGGTCGTTGCGCTTCATGACGCAGTAGGAAAATGAAAACCTCTCCCCGCTCATAATCCAGCCGATAGAAGATATAGAAAGGACGGGCAGTAGCCCGTCGGTATTTGCGTGGCAACTTACCAACCACCTAGCCACCTTCTGGGTTCCTGCCAATCCCGTGCAAGCCCTTCGAGATTGCCTGCTTAACAGGGTCAGCGGCTTCGGAACCGCGATTAGTAACGAACCATGCCACTTCAGCCTCACTCTGATTGACGGACACATGGGCAAGTAGGGCCTTAGTGATATGTTGCATCATAACCGCTGGCCCTGTTCAATTGCACGTTGAGCAGCAATTATCGCATCGGCACGTTCCTCAAAGATGCGGATACCCTCCTCAAGTTCAAAGCTACCCCCTTGCTCGGCCTCGTTCGCCAGGCGGATTATCTCCTCTGCCTCAAGCTCTTCGATGTAGTCAATCATCTGCTGGTAGGCACCGGCATCAAGGATGATGACGGCAGCCTCGCCCCCAGAAGTTACCAGCATGGGGCGTTGGCTGGTGCGTACTCTCTCTACTATCTCCTTAGTCTTAGTGCGTAGGCCAGTTATGTTGGTTACGCCTTTAATTACGTTAATCTGCGTATCCATAAATATGCTCCTTTGGGTGTTACGGAAAATAGAGAGTTTTATCTATACACATAATTATACATTAGCCTACCCAAGAAGTGAAATCGGGCATTTGGGCGTATGAGTTTCGCTTCTACACCAATGTTCGCGCTTAGGAAGGGGCAGGCATAGCAAACAGGAGGGCGCGGATTTATCGCGCCCTTACAAAGGCCCTAACCAAATGAAATAAGTTGGCACTAGCGCTAACGAGCGCTGCGCGGCGCACGGCCCTGCTTGCTCGGTTGCGGCTTGCCCTTCTTTGGCCCATGCTGGGGTTGGGTGGTGGTTTGCGCTACCTGGCGCTGCTGACGCACATCCTCGCGGTGGGCAGCCTTCTTGCTGGGCGCTTTTTGCTCGACGATGTGAGCACCGAAAATGTTGCGGGCCACGATCGACTGGATGTCGGCCTTCAGCCCATTGAACATTCGCGCCGCCTCGATCTTGTACTCTACCAGAGGATCCTTTTGGCCGTAGGCACGCAGGCCGATGCCCTCGCGTAGCCCTTCCATCTCGGTCAGGTAGTCTACCCACAAGGTGTCAATCACCTGCAGCATAATACTGCGCTCGATGATGCGTAGCTTCTCCGCGCCCTCAGCCTCTTCCTTCTTGTCGTAAAGCTCCTCGGCAAGTTCGCCCAGCGCTTCGGATAGCGGGTCGGGCGGTAGTTCCCAGATGTCTCGGTGGTCGTTGATCATCGCCACGTCCAGCGGCAGCACCTGGCCGATCATGGCAAACATCTGCGGCAGGTTGCGGCTCTTGTCCTCAGCATCGACAAAGGCGTTGGAGTGGGCGATGTCGGTAAGCTCGGCCTTAATCGTCTCCAACACGCGGTCGCGCAGGTTGTCCGCATCGAGGATGCGTCGGCGGTCTTCGTAGATGACCGCCCGCTGCTTGTTCATCACGTCGTCATACTGCAAGACGTGCTTGCGGGTGTCGAAGTTGTAGCCCTCGACCTTGGTCTGCGCCCCCTCGATCGCACGACTAACTGCGCCCGACTCGATCGGCATATCGTCGCCCATGCCGAAGCGGGTCATCAGCCCGGCGATGCGGTCGGAGCCAAAACGTCGCATTAGCTCATCTTCTAGCGATATGTAAAACCGCGAGTAGCCGGGGTCGCCCTGACGGCCAGCGCGTCCGCGCAACTGGTTGTCAATCCGCCGCGCCTCGTGCCGCTCAGTGCCAAGCACGGATAGGCCCGCGATACCGTTCATCTCGGCGCGTGGGTTAATTACCTCCTCGCGGGCAGCGGCGCAGATCTGCTTCGCCTCGGCCAGGGTAGCTTCCCACTCCTCCTTGCTGAAGCCGTGATACTGCAGTTCGCTGATGTCCAACTCGGCATCGCTGGGGCGCTCGACTACCTCACCACTCTGCGCCGCCCGCTTGTCCTTGCGTACTTCCTCTTCGCTAACGGTAGCATTGATTTCAGCGCGCCGCTCCTTCAGCATATCCATTGCCATCCGCTCCGGGTTGCCACCCAACAAGATGTCTACGCCTCGCCCAGCCATGTTCGTGGCGATGGTGACTACTCCGGGGCGGCCAGCTTGGGAGATGACCAGCGCTTCCTGCTCGTGTAGCTTGGCGTTGAGAATACTGTGCGGCACCCCGCGTTTAGTCAGCAGTCGACTTAGTTCCTCCGACTTTTCGATGCTGATGGTGCCGACTAGCACCGGCAAGCCCGCCTCGTGCAACGCTTGCACCTCCTCGGCCACTGCGTTGAACTTGGCTTCCTCGGTCTTGTACACATAATCGGCCATATCCTGGCGCTGCACCGCCTTATTGGTGGGGATGGGGGCGACCTCGAGCTGATAAATCTTGAAGAACTCTTCCTGCTCGGTCAGCGCTGTGCCGGTCATACCGCCCAACTTTTTGTACATCCTAAAGTAGTTCTGCACCGTAATCGTGGCGTACGTGACGGTTTGCTTCTGCACGCGCACACCCTCTTTGGCCTCGATCGCCTCATGCAAGCCGTCGGAGTAGCGGCGACCAGACATCTTGCGTCCGGTGAACTCGTCGACGATAACCACTTCGCCGTCGCCCTCGACCACGTACTCCTTGTCGCGCTTGAACAGCACCTGAGCCTTGAGCGCCTGCTCCAGATGGTGAACCTTGTCCGCGTGCAGCAACGTGCCGGTCTCGCCTTCCTCGTAGAGGTTGGCGATACCCAGTTCGCGCTCCACCTTGCTGATACAGGCATCAGTGGGGGTGATGGCGCGGCGCTTCTCGTCCACCTCATAGTCAGCCGGGGTGAAGGTGCGGGCGATCAAGGCGAAGCGGGCGTACCAGTCGGTGGTCTTGCGCGACGCGCCGCTGATGATAAGGGGAGTGCGGGCCTCGTCAATCAGGATGTTGTCTACCTCGTCCACAATCGCGAAGTAGAGCGGGCGTTGCACGGTCAGGGCCAGATTGGTTGCCATATTATCGCGCAGATAATCGAAGCCAAACTCGTTGTTGGTGCCGTAGGTGATGTCGGTCAGATATGCTTCGCGGCGGGGTACCGGGCGCAGGTAGTCGCTACGCTCGTCGCCGGTGACGTAGGTGGGGTCGTAGAGGTAGGCGGTCTCATGTTGCAGGATACCGACAGTGAGGCCAAGCAAATGGTAGATCGGCCCCATCCAGCGGGCATCGCGCTTGACAAGGTAATCATTGACCGTGACAAGGTGAGCGCCGCGCCCAGTCAGCGCGTTGAGGTATAGCGATAGGCTGGCAACCATGGTCTTGCCTTCGCCAGTCTTCATCTCGGCGATGTTGCCTTTATGCAGCACGTAGCCGCCGATCAGTTGCACATCGTAGTGACGCATACCCAGGGTGCGTTGCGCCGCCTCGCGCACGGCGGCGAACGCCTCCGGCATGATCTCCATCAGGGCGGCCTCGCCCGCCTGCAGGATGCCGTACTCATCCTTCTCGTCATCCTCGGCTTCCTGCACGGCAGTCAGGTAGCGCTCCTGGAACTCCGAACTCTTGGCCCGCAACTCGTCGTCGCTGAGGCGATTGAACTCGCTCGCCAGCACGTTGACCCGCTTGACCAGCGGCTCGGCCTGCTTGACCAGCTTGTTGCCTCCGTCAAACATATTGCTAACCCACTTAAACATGGTTACTAAACTCCTTCAGCCCTATAGAAAGGGCATAATAATGGCAATGTGGAATGATGCGTGTACCCTCAGCCCTGGGCGTGATGAATCACACCCCTACATCGACAGAGTGGCTGTAGCGGCGCAATTAATTGCGTCCTGTCAACCATCGACCATGCTGGGGAAAGGTGTAATTCGTAATCTAATAGGGAAGACCGCCCGCGCTGCTACCGAGGTGGTGGAGCAACGGAGTGAGGGTATGGCGAATGAGGGGTGGATCGAGGTTAGTCGAAGCTGCCGATCGCTCATAGAGAGTGGTGGCTACCGCATAGGTCCAATGGCGAGTAAGAAAGTTTTGAGTTTTGAGTTTTGAGTTTTGAGTTTTAACGCTGGTGATGGTCAGGGATGTGACAGGCTCGGCTTGCGCCGCATTGCTGGCGTCAGCGGCGCTACTGGCTTCGGCCCAGCCCTTATTCTGCGGGGAGATCGGCGAAGCGGGCGCAGCCGAACCCATCCCAATCGGGCCGAGCAGGGCGATAGTTACCAGCAGCAGGACTTTGTTGATGCGCTTCTCCATGTGGGGCAATTATACCATGTTATGAGGCAAACTCCAAAGACAGGGCCGTTGCTGGGTGCGCGTCACGTATGTGCATACCCAACCCGGGCGAACAACGGTACGCCCATAGGCATCAAGCTAAGAAAGTAGGGGAATGAGATTGCGGATCTGGGGGTTCAGCCCCCGCTACTCAAGCGCATCAATACCCATCGTATGCCACCCGCGGGCGGCGCGGTCAGGCCAGGGCTATAGCCAACTCGTCGCACTATGCCATTGCAGCAGTTGGTGGCTCAACCACAGACCCCAGGGAGCAATCACTATTAGGCACAAATCAGCATGATGTGGGCCACTGTTGCCTTAGCTTGATGCCTTTGGTCGAACAACGGCACGCTCTACTGAGCGCTTGCTCTGCAAGAGCGTGACGCAACCCCGTTGCCGCCCAAGCCTTACTAATGATATACTAACCGCGCAGTTCTTACTTCACATAAATGAAATCTTGAAAATCTGCAACCTCTACGCTGCTCGTCCGTTACACAGGATGAAGGAGGGCTAGAGGTGTCGGCGAAAGGATACGCAGTGGCCCTGGACGAAGTCTCGTGGGTCGAACGCGCACGTAGTGGGGAGGAGGCCGCCTTTGCGGCCATCTACCAGCGCTACGAGCGGCGTATCTATGCGTATGTCTATCGCATCATGGGCAACCCCGACGACGCTTTTGACCTGACCCAGGAGACGTTCATCAAGGCTTACCAGGCGTTGCCCCGTCTCGATAACGAGCAGGAGCTAAACCTATCCGCCTGGCTACATCGCATCGCCTCCAACACCTGTCTCGACATACTGCGGCGGCGGCGGCTGATTAGCTGGCTGCCTTGGGAGCATGAGCGCGAACGTGGCGAAGGAGTAGCCGAACCGGCTAGCCACGATGCCAGTGGCGACCCTGAGCGCAGCTACGTGCAGCAGGAGACCACCAAACAGGTGCAGGGAACCCTGCGCCGCATGAGCGCCCGCAACCGCATAGCGCTGGTGCTGAAGGAATATCAGGGGATGTCGTGCGACGAGATCGCCGACGTGATGGAGGTATCGCGTGGTGCGGTCAAATCCATCCTCTTCCGCGCCCGTGAAGAGTTTCGCAAACTGTACGGCGAAGAAGCGAGGGACTAACTGATGAACTGCGGCGACATGGGGCCGCTGTTGTCTGCCTACTACGACGGTGAGGCGACGGCAGAAGAGCGGAAGTTTGTTGAAGATTGCCTGGATGGTTCACCCGAAGCGAACGCCCAGTTGCGCGAGTATCGCCGCATTACCGGCGAGTTCGAGGCGATGCCGCGCCCTACGCCGCCCGCGGATCTGCACCGCAGCGTGATGAACCGGGTGCATAAGATTTCCAGCGCCAACGCCGCCCGCTATGCCAGCGCCAACACAGAGCGCTACCGCAGCGTTGAGCGCAGCGCCACCGGCTCGGTGCGCCAGCCGCTCACGGTTGCCAACGTGTTGAGCCAGGGGCTGAAGTTGGGCGCGCTGCTGGCCGTGCTGCTCGTATTGCTGATCGCCTTTACTCTGGTGTACAATCAGTTCAATAAGAAGCTACCTGATGCCCTTATTGCGGCGGGCGGAACGCAGACTGCCGTGGCGATGCTATCCAGCACTTACACGCCCACCCCGCTGCCTACCAGCACCCCCATAGCCATATCAACCTCTACACCAGCCTCGCTCACCAGCGGGCCAACTTACACGCCCGCTGCCCCCACCAACACGCCGAGCGCTGGCGCGACGATTGTTGCGGTGAATGGACCAACCGACACCAGCGCGCCCACCAGCGCGCCCACCAGCGCGCCGCCCGCCCCGACCGACACAACCGCGCCTGGCCGACCGACGCACATCATCGCCTCACCCCGACCGAGCAACACCATTGCACCAACCAACGCGACCAGCCCGACTGCGCCAGCAGCGAAGCCGAGCGACACGCCCGCCGCGCCGACGGTGCAGCCAAGCAACACGCCCGTCCAGCCAACCAGCACAGCCGCGCTGCCCACTGAGACACCTGAACCGGCGACCGCAACCCCATTGCCAACCGGCACGGCCACACCGTCGCCCGCACCCACCTGCGCCTACACCCCGGTGCGCGGCTTTGGCAAGCTCTACAATGAGCACTCCGACGTGCAGACCGCGATCGGCTGCGCCATTGATACGGAGCAGGCGCTTACCGGCACGTTGCTAACCTTTGAGTATGGCACGATGATCTGGGATAGTCAACATCGCTTCATCTACGTTTTTTACGACAATCGCCACGGCCAGAGCTTCGAGGTCTACCCCGAAAACTGGAGCGCGAGCGACGGCGAACCGACCCCGGATATGACTCCGCCCAACGGCTTGTACAACCCAGCACGCGGCTTCGGCAAGGTCTGGTTCAATCACCAGATGTGGAAGACCCTCGGCTTCGCCAAACAGCAATATGAAGCGCCGCTGGCTGAGGCTGACGAGAACTTCGAGCATGGCCGGATGCTGTGGACGGATCAGAAGCTCATCTACGTGATGACCGGCAAGCTGACCCCTAGCAGCGACCCCAATACAGTGCAGTTCTCCGGCACATGGAAGCTCTACCGCGATACCTTCGTGGATGGCGTGGCTACGCCTACGCCCGTCGCTGCCGCTCCCGCCGAGAACGTAACCACATCTAGCCCGCCACCTTATATAAAGGGTTCCAAACAGCAGTAATGACGAATGACGATGACTAGGTTTGCAGGGGCGCACAGTGGTGCGCCCTTGCCGCATCCAGTTAACCATCCTTCCCTTCATATTACGACCTCAGTTGCCAGACAAGATTACGTAGTTAAGATTGGCTTGGGCAGTGGGTAGCAGGGCGTATGCGATTCGCCCCTACACCATTCTGGCCCAATTATGCCAACTGAGGCTGTAATACTTCAGGCCTTTGAATTATCACCGTCGGTGCATTATAATAGACCGCGAAGGTAGCAGGTGCGCCTCGTAGCAATCAAGATCGCAGCAAAATAAACAAAAGGAGCTTTTCCCAAATGGCTAAGACTAATCTCGATCTGACCCAGGATAAGGACAAGCATATTGAAGAGCGGCTACGTAGCGCGCCGATTGTCTGGTTGGGCAGCGTGAGGCCCGACGGTCGCCCCCATCTGGTGCCAGTCTGGTTTCTGTGGGATGGCGCGACTATCCTCATCTTCAGCATACCGGACAACCAGAAGCTGCGTAATATCGCGCACAACCCCAATGTGACCTTGGCGGTGGACGACAGCAAGGGCGGCAATGACCCGATCGTAATCGAGGGGCTGGCCGAATTGCTGCCCGACGGCAGCGTGGCTACCACCATGTCGGCTTACGCAGAAAAGTATGCTACCCTGCTTACCGAGATGGGCTGGAGCGCCGCGACCATGGCACCCAACTACAGCCAGGCCATCCGCATCACCCCCACGCGCTTCATGGGCGTATAGAGAAGGTAGAAGATAGAAGGTGGAAGGTGGAAGATGGAAGGTTGCTGGCAGCGCCTTCCTATGACAGATCCCAGCGATGTCGCTATGCTACATTATACCTTTTACACTCATCATTCAAGAGAGGAAGCAATCATGCCTCGGATACGTACCCTGACTCCTGAAGAGGCGGGGTCACAGGCGGGCGAGATGCTGGAAAACTTCAAGCGCACCCGTGGCAATATCCCCAATATGTACCGCACCCTGGCCCACCGGCCCGAGATCGCCACCACCCTTGCCGCACATCAAGCAGCGGTTATGACCCGAGGCGAGGTGCCGAGCTTGCTCAAGGAGTTCATCTCCGTGCGGGTATCGCAGATCAACAATTGCGATTATTGAATTTCCTCCCATACCGCCCTGGTAGGGCGGCTAGGCGGCACCCCTGAGCAACTGGCAGAACTGGCTACGTTCGAGAGCAGCAGCCACTTCAGCATAGCGGAGAAGCTGGCGTTGCACCTCGCCGAGCAGATGACCTTGCACCCCACAGAGCATATTGACGACGACACCTGGACCGCGCTACGCCAGCACTACAGTGAAGGCGAGATCGTCGAACTGGTCTGCGCCGCTGGTATCTTCAACTACTTCAACCGCATCAACAACTTTCTGGACATTGAGATTACTAGCTAGATATGTGGACCGCACAAAGCTGAAAAGAGAGGGTGGATTAATATTACAGCCTCAGTTGGCATATTATCGCCAGATGGAGGTAAGGCGAATAGCATACGCCCATAGGGTCTTGTTTCCTTAGCTCGATGCCATAGGGCGAATCGCATATCCTGGCAGCCCAGGTGTCCAAGCCATTCGTAACTACGTCATCTTGCCTGCCAACTGAGGCTGTAATACTAATGAATCTAACAAAAGCATAGCTTAACCGTGGCCGCCTTTCTGCATTGCAATGGAGGGCGGCATTGTTCATCATCGCAGCATTATTAGCATTGCACCGATCGGTGCTACGCCCCAACTCCCGCTGCCTCTGAGGCGTGTTGCCATCCCCAACCACCCAATTGTTCATTATAGCAAGCAGATCTATTAACGATGTTAGTGTGTTGATCACTCCTCTGTAGTCGGCGTGGCAGAGGTGCCAAAGGATTATGGATGAAGCCAATCCGCCAGCGGGTTAGGGGGCAGCAGCTATGTACAGTTGGCATTGATCTTGCTTGAGGCAGATTTGTATCAACTTTCCAGTAGCTACTATTGCACAGTGCGGCTTAGACGAGGGGAGAAGGTGATGGCTCTGCAACAATCCGACAGCACAAGCATAGATGAGCAGAATGGCGCAGTCATCCCGCACAAAGAGACTGCGGGGGGCGCTGGCTCGCTACAAGCAGCAGTTGAGAACGAGCCGAACAAGGTCAAGCGGGTATTCAAGGTGCTTGGCCCTGGCCTGATCACCGGCGCATCCGACGACGACCCCTCCGGCATTGGCACATATAGCACAGCAGGCGCGTCGCTGGGTTTCAGTACGCTATGGCTGGCGCTGGTAACCTATCCGATGATGGCAGTGGTGCAATTCATCTGCGCTAAAATCGGCATGGTTAGCGGTATGGGCCTTGCCAGCATCCTGCGTAATCATTATTCGCGCTGGGT
>JANXYP010000281.1 GCA_025355955.1 Chloroflexota bacterium | reverse complement strand
CTGATTGATGGCGGCAAAATGTCCAAGAGCCTACGCAACCTCTACACCACCGACGACCTGATCAAGAATGGCGTAGACCCGCTGGCCTACCGCTACTTCACCTTCAGCGCCCACTATCGCACCAAGCTGAACTTCACCTGGGAAGCGGTCAAGGCGCAGCAAAAGTGGTTCAACCGTCTGCGCGAGTTCGTCGCCAACGCGGCGGCGCTGGCAAGCGAGAGCAGCGAACTGGGTGATACGAGTTGGCTCGATAGCTACCGCCAGCAGTTCCAGGAGGCGATTGACGACGACCTGAATATGCCCCGTGCGGTTGGTGTAGTCGCCACCCTGGTGCGCGAGGCGGAGCGACGCGACCTTGCCGCGCAGACCGCCAGCGCCCGGGTAGCCACCCGCGAACTGCTGCTCCACTTCGACCGCGTGCTGGGCTTGCAACTCGCCGCCATCCAACCGCTGCTAACCAAGTCGGAGACGCTCAGTAGCGACGTTGACGAATTGCCGGTTGCGGTTTCCAGCCTGCTTGAGGAGCGCAAGCTGGCCAGGGCGGCCAAAGACTTCAAGCGCTCCGACGAAATCCGCGCCCAGGTGCGCGAGTTGGGCTATGAGCTGATTGATCGGCCCGGCGGCGTGGTCGAATGGAAGAAGGTTGATTTACAGACATGAAACCCGCCCCTGCGAAAGTAGGGGCGTATCTATCGGGCGGAACAAAGGAGATAAAATGTTTATCCTGATTACCAATGATGATGGCTACGACAGCGAGGGGCTACTGGTGCTGAAGCAGCATCTGGAGCGCGTAGCTGAGGTTTCGGTGCTGGCCCCCACCCACAACTGGAGCGCGTCGGGCCACAGTCGCACCTTGCGCCAGCCGCTGCGCGTATTCGAGGCCACACTGCGCGACGGCTCGGCCTGCTATACCAGCGACGGCACGCCGTCCGACTGCGTGGCGCTGGTGACGCTCGGCTATCTCAAGCGACGGCCAGACATGGTGGTAAGTGGCATCAATCGTGGGGCTAATCTGGGCGACGACATCACTTACAGTGGCACGGTGGCCGCCGCGATGGAGGGGGCGATCTACGGCATCCCCAGCATTGCAGTCTCATCAGAAGGGCGGGGCAATTGGCACTTCGACACCGCCGCCCAGTTCCTCAGCGGGCTGGTCAAGCAGGTGGAGCGCAACGGCCTGCCGCCGCACACCCTGCTCAACGTCAACACCCCCGACCTGCCGCCTGGTGAGGTGCGCGGCGTGGAAGTCACGCGCATGGGCAGGCGCTTCTACCATGATGAACTGGATGAGCGGGTTGATCCTTTTGGCTTGAAGTATTACTGGACGGCAGGGGAGCCACACGAACTGGAACCCGATGACGGCACCGACGTGGGCGCAATCGCCAACGGCAAGATCAGCGTCACCCCGCTGCATCTGGATATGACCAATCATCGGATGCTGGATGAGCTAAAAGGTTGGGGGTTGGGGAATTAGCGGCCAATCTGCCGCAGCAGCGCCGCCGGGGTTAGGATTGGCAGGCCCAATTTGGGGAAGCCTTTATCCCGCGTCACGATCGCATCAAGCTGGTAGCTGATCGCGCAGGCAAGTTGCAGGTTGTCCTCAAAGTCGTCGCCAGCCAGGTGTAGAGCTTGCTTGACCTCGTTCGTGCTCACCGTGCAAAGACGAAATGTATCTACACAGATGCGAACCGCACGGAAATCTACCGCCGTAGTCCTTTTCTGGTTCACAAGGTAGAAAAGGTCGGTGAGACAAGCAGTTGTGACGTAACCGGCAATTACCTTCTGCTCGTTTGCTTTCCAAATCAGATTAGCATCACGGTAAAACGGCTGACGTTGAAGGGCTGCATCAATAAAGAATGTTAGTGTCAATCAGCACCCTCAGCGATTCCATCGCTCTACCCTTGCTTGCTCAAGGATGCGCTCAACCTCTTCGTCGTCAGGTGGAGGGCTATCGCTCTTGAGCAGGGCATGAAGCTGATCGAGGCCGCCTTTTTGCGGCTCAAAAGGTTGCAATCCCTCGGCAATGTCTTCCAGGAGCTTCTGTATCAGATATATACGGTTAGCGGGCGACCATTGACTGACGGTTCGCAGCACTTTGATAATGTCATCAAACTGCTCAGATCGAGTAGCGCTTTCTGGTTGCCCATGATTGGTTTGTGGCGGCCTTACATCAGTTGCGGCCATCGCACACCTCCTTATAGTTTAGATACTTGGCGGCAGGCAAGATGATGTAGTTACGATTGGTTTAGATACTTGGCGGCAGGGCGTATGCGATTCGCCCCTACACCAATATGGCGCTAATATGCCATGTGAGGCTGTAATATTAGCGCGTTATAGCTTATTACTCAGCACTCAGCACTCAGCACTTTAGTTATGCCGCCAGCGCAACGCTTCGACATCGGTAGGCAGTTCGATGGTGTCGGGCAGCAGCCGCCACATCAGCGCCTGCTTGGGTGACATCCTGGCAGTAAACCAGACGGTGTAGCCTTCGGGATCGAGCGCGGGGTCGGGTGGCAGGTCGGTGGCAGTGATCAGGCTGGCAAGCAGGCCGAAGTCCAGATCCTCATCCAGTTGGTCGCCGCTCCAGTCCTCACCCTGGTTATCATCGGTCAGCCAGCTTAGATCGTCTTCGTCATCGCCATCGGGCAAGCTGAGTTCGCCATAAATATCGTCGGGATCGTAGGCAAGCACCACTGCGGGTCGCCGCGCCCACATCTGGGCAACCTCGCTCGGCCCCACCCCGTTGCTGCTAGCCAGGGCCAGATTGATGAAGAATGCCAGCACATAGGCGGCTATTGCCTGGCGTATTCGGTAGCTCATCACCGATCTCTTTCGTAATGATGTACACTCGCACATCCTTATTCTATTCTACATCAGGTTGGTAAACGGTGCAAGTTGCATCATAGGCTACCCTAAACTATATCACATCGTCGAGATTTCTCCCCCAAACCCCGCTGGGGGCTTTTTGCATTGTCGCATCGTCGAGATTTCTCCCCCAAACCCCGCTGGGGGCTTTTTGCATTGTCGCATCGTCAAGATTTCTCCCCCAAACCCCCGCTGGGGGCTTTTTGCATTGTCGCATCATCGAGATTTCTCCCCCAAACCCCGCTGGGGGCTTTTTGCTGCCGTCTTAGTATTACAGCCTCAGTTGGCATAAATGGGCCAGAATGGTGTAGGGGCGAATCGCATACGCCCTGTTGCCCAGCGTCCAGGCCAATCCTAACTACCGCACCTTGCCTGCCAACTGAGGCTACAATATTAGCCCACCTCGGCCCGCACCCCAGCGGCGGGTAGCATTTGGGTTAGCGACTCGCTGATGTCGCGGATGTGGGCATCGAGCAATGCGGCATCGGCTTTGGCCTGCCAGTCGTGAGCCTCGCTCTCGCGGCCCTGGGCGGTAAGGAAATCAGCATAGGTACGGCAGGAGAGGGCAAAGTCGGCGGGGTAGTCGTGCTGCTGCAGGATGCTGATGCTTTGTACCAGGCTCTGCTCCGCTGCCGTGTCACCCTTCAGCGCCTGCGCCTTGCCTTGCACCAACATCAGGCTGGCCCGCGAGTAATAATCATCATCGGACAGACCATCCAACCCTTGCGCGAGGTAGCGCAAGGCGATATCGGCATCGTTACGCCCCAGCGCCACCTCCGCCAACCCGCGATACAGCTCAGGGCGAATAGTAAGCAGCTTGAGGCCATCCGCGAGCCGCAACGCCTCGTTGTAAGCCTGCTCCGCCTGCTCCCACTCGCTCAGCACGGTGTACACCCGACCCATCTCGCGCAGCGACCAGGCGACCGAGCTAGCCGAGCCAATCTCGCGGTTCATCGTCAACGACTGCTGTGCGGTAGTCATAGCCTCGTTCAGCCTGCCCTGCTGATAGTAAATGCGGGTGAGACCATTGAGCGAACGGGCCACGCCATGCCGATCGCCCAGGCCCGCAAGCAGTTCGCGGGCCTGCTTCTCGTAGGCTTCCGCCCGCTGATACTCGGCCAGATCGGTGTAGACGGCGGCCAGTTGGCGCATACAGAGAGCCACCTGGCGCTTGTCGCCCAGCGAGTTGAAGATCTGCTGCGCCTCCTGCACAAACCAGATGCACTGCTTAGGTTCGTTGCGGTAGAAGCAGACCTCGCCCAACTGATAGAGCGCGCTAGCCTGCCCGCTGCGGTCGCCCAGGTCGTTGCAGAGCAGATAGAGATCCTGGAAGTATTTTTGCCCCTTGCCCATCTGGTCTGCGCCCACCGCCACCTTGCCCAGCACTCGCAGGGCATCAGCCGCGCCAGTGCGGTCAGCGATGCGCTCATAGATCTGCAACGCCTGGTTCGCCAGTTGCTCGGCCTCACTCAAGCGGCCCTGTGCCTGGTAGACCTCGGCAGTCTGGCCCAGGGCGCAGGCGAGGTCGCGTTCGTTACCAGGGGCTGCGCCCAGCCTGCTCACCTGGTCGAGTTGCTTTAGGGCCTCGTCGTACTGACCCAGCACCTCCAGCATTGCGGCGTAGGAGCAGAGCAGTTGCAGATAGCTGGCCGGGCGGTTGCCGCTGGCCTCGGCACGGTCAATCGCTCGCTGATAGAGGCTGGCGGCAGCCGTGATATTCTGGCGGGCGCGTTCGCGGTCGCCCGAAGCTTGTAGATAGCGGATTGCTTTGGCGGTGTTATCGCCCTTGCCTCCTGTGTTCGACAGGCTGAGGACATCAAGCTCCAGCCGCGCCGCCTCCTCATAGTGATAAGCCAGCAGTTCGACGAACTGGGCGCTGCGACGGCCCGCCTTCTGCTCAATCCAGTCGGCAACCTGGGCGTGCCAGGCGGCGCGACGCTGCTTGGGCAGGGTATTGTAGGCTACATCGCGGGTGAGGATGCTGCGGAACGAGTATTCGCGCTCGCCGGTGAAACGTGAGCCGGTGCGCTCCACGATAAAGTCCTTGTTCTGCAAGGCGTGCAACGCGGCCTCGACATCGCCACCGCCCAGCAAAAGGGCGACTGCCCCCTGCCAGAAGATGCGCCCAACTACCGCTGCCGCCTGTAGCGCCCGCTTCTCAATCATGCCCGCCGCATCGGGTGCATCCTCCTTGCCGTCGGGCCGCAGGCCGAGCCGGTCAATACGTGCGCCAATCAGCCCCTGGATGGTGGTGGGGATGCGTACTGCTGCGCTCTCTGTGCCAGCATCGTCACCGCGCAAAGCTCCCTGATCGAGCAGGATACGTACGGTTTCTTCAAGATAGAAAGGATTGCCCTCGGCGGTGGCGATGATGTTCTCGCGCAGTGGTGGTGAAGCGGTGGCATCAGCCGCCCGCTTCAGCAACTCGTCGAGCACCTCGCCACTATCAGCATCGCTCAAGCGGCCGAGGATGAGGTGATGTTCCTTGCTCACGCGGGCAGCCCATTGGGGATGGCGCTCCTGTAGCTGGGGGCGGGCCAGGCAGATGAGCAGCAGCGGCGCAGCGCTGGCGGTCACGCTCAGATAATCAAGAAACTCCAGCAGGCTCTCGTCGGCCCAGTGGCTATCCTCAAAGGCGAGTACCAACGGCGCTTGCTGCGCTTTGCGCTCAAAGAGGCGGCGCAGGCTCAGGAAGAGGATGTCGCGCAGGCTCTGGGGGTCGAGGCGTTGCTCTAGATGGCTGTCGGTGTTCTCCACCCCAAGCAGGTAGGTAAGCATTTGGGTCACTTCGCGCATCTCGCGCTCAAGCTGATGCCGTGACTCACCCTCTTCCACCGCTTCGGTGGCATATAGTTCGTGTACCCTGGCGCTCACCTTGTTATGCTTCACCTCGGCGGGGTCGTCATCGAGGATACCGCACTCGCTCTTGACAATCTCGGCCAGCGCCCAATAGGAGATACCTTGCCCCCCGCCGTAGGGCAGGCTGCGGCCCTTGCGGAAGAAGGCGGGTTTAGGCAGACCCTCGGCATACTTCTCGAACTCCAGCAGGAAGCGCGATTTACCCATCCCCGCCTCGCCATAGACTACCACCCGCACCGGCCTGCACTGCTCCGCCACGCTCTGGTAAAGGTCTTTCAGGTGAGAGAATTGTGAGGCCCGCCCCACCATCGGCGCTTCCAACCCGATGCTGCTACGCAGGTTGTCACGTTGCGCCCGCAGTCCGACCACTTCCCAGACTGGCACCGGCATCTGCTTGCCGCGCACGGTAAGCCTATCCTTCTCGCGGTACTCGACCACCTCGCTAGTGGCGCGGTAGGTGAGTTCGCCAACCAGGATCTTGCCAGGGTCGGCGGCGTGCTGCAAACGGCTGGCAAGATTTACCGCATCGCCCATCACGGTGTAATCCTGGTCGCGGTTGCTGCCCATAATGCCCGCCATTACCTCGCCGGTGTTGATACCGATATGCAGCTCCAGGTTGAAGTGCATCCCGTGCCGGGCGATCATTTCCCGCGCCAACGTCTCGCTCAGGCTACGTACTGCCGTCTGCATCTCCAGGGCGCAGCGCACTGCCCGCTCTGCATCATCCTCATGGGCGACCGGTGCGCCGAACAGCACCATGATGTTATCGCCCAGGTACTTGTCGACATGGCCGCCGTAGCGCTCAACCTCCTTGCTCAACTCGGTGAAGCAGGCGTTGCTAATATGCTTGACCTCTTCAGGATCGAGTTGCTCGGACATGGCAGTGAAGCCCGCAATATCGCCGAAGATAATGGTGACGATGCGCCGCTCGTCATATTTGGCGACCGGGCGTAGCGATAGATTGACCCCACATTCGGCGCAGACCTTGGCAATCGTGCGGTTGGCGTGGCCACAGTTGGCGCACTTGTTCTCCGCTGCGACGTTCAGCATTACGCCGCAGTTGGCGCAATGCTTGCTGACGGCGCGGTTGGCATGGCCGCAGTTCGCGCAGACCACGTCGGGCTGGGCGCTGGGCAACCCCGCCCCGCACTCGCCGCAGAACTTCATCCCCTGCTGATTGGTGAACCCACATTGACTGCACTTCATCGCTCGTCCCTCGTCCTCTTGGCAATCTTTGCCCCATTATAAGCATCGCGGCGGCTAGCGTCAAGCAGGTTCTTGCTATTCACGCTGCCGATCTGGTAATATTTGGCGCTGGGCAGTCGTCGGGCAAGGCTTACCAAACGTTGGTTGCGCCAATTTCACGGCTCACAGTGTGCCGCATCAACCAGCGGGAGTTGGGGAGAATGTTGACCAAGCCAGGTGTGCATCGTAATCGTTTTCGATCAATGACGCACGTTAGTGCTAGGGGCTGGCAATGCCGCAGTTGGCGGGATTTCTCCCCAACCCCCGCTGGGGGCTTTTTGCCGCAGTATGTTAGGAGAGCGAGCCTTGAGACCAGTCTGGTGGGACGATGATGACGCGGCAGTGGCACTGATTGACCAGACTCGCTTGCCTCTAGCGGTGAGTGAACTGCGCTACCATGACTACCATGACCTTGCCGCCGCGATCAAGACGATGAAGCTGCGCGGCGCACCCGCGATCGGAGTGGCTGCCGCTTATGGCGTAGCCCTTGCCGCAGTGCAGAGCCGGGCTGCAGATACGGCTACCCTGCAGCACGATATTGAGCAAGCGATTGCTGTTCTGGCTGAGACACGGCCCACTGCGGTCAATCTGTTCTGGGCGCTGGGCCGAATGCGCCAGTTGGCTGCGCGGCTGGCTGAAGGCAGCGATGTGGTCGCCATGCGGGTGGGCCTGCTGGCTGAGGCGAAAGCAATCGAGGCGGAAGACGATGCCGCGTGCCGCGCAATGGGAGTGCATGGCGCGACCCTTGTTCCACCCCATGCCAACATTCTGACCCACTGCAATGCGGGCGGACTGGCAACCACCGGCTATGGCACAGCGGTGGGCGTGATCCGCGCCGCGCATGAGGCGGGTAACAGCATCCACGTCTACGTCGGCGAGACCCGCCCGCTGCTGCAAGGGGCGCGGCTGACTGCCTGGGAGTTGCAGCAGGCAGGCATCCCCATGACCCTGATCACCGACAGTATGGCCGCCTACTTTATGGCGCGGGGCGAGGTAGACCTGGTAATCACCGGCGCGGATCGGATTGCCGCCAATGGTGATGCCGCCAACAAGATTGGCACCTATGGCCTGGCGGTGCTGGCCCACGCCCACAACATCCCCTTCTATATCGCCGCGCCCAGCAGCACGATTGACTCGGCGATCGCCAACGGCAGCCACATCCCCATCGAGCAGCGTCCCCCCACCGAAGTGACGGAACTGGCCGGTACGCGCACTGCACCGCCTGGTGTGACCGCCGCCAACCCCGCCTTCGATGTCACCCCCGCCCGCCTCATCACCGCAATCATCACCGAGCAGGGCATCTTCAAACCATCGTTCGATTTCAGCGCCGCCCCACCCCAGCCCCTCCCGGCGGGAGGGGAATAGCAGCCAGGGCGAGTGCAATCCGCCCCTACAAATCTCAAATATCACCGCGGCGGGTGAAACCGCCGCTAACATCAGCAAAGGAAACAAGTGGAAACTCAAAACTCAAAACTCAAAACTCAAAACTCCCACAGGATAATCGTCACTGGCTCAGTCGCCTACGACAACATCATGGTCTTCCCTGGCTACTTCAAGGATCACATCCTGCCAGAGAAGGTGCATATGTTGAGCGTCAGCTTCCTGGTCGAGTCGCTGAAGAAGCAGTATGGCGGGGTTGCCAGCAATATCAGCTACAACCTCGGCCTGCTCGGTGAGCGGCCTGAGCTGTTCGCCACCGTCGGCGAGGACTTCGAGGGCTACCGCAAGTGGCTGGAGGCGGTGGGGGTGGATACCCGTCTGACCAAAGTCATTGCCGACGAGTTCACTGCCTCCTGCTTCATCACCACCGATCTGAGCGACAACCAGATTACCGGCTTCTACCCAGGCGCGATGAACCGCACCGCCGACATTTCGCTGAAGGATAGCACAGTGGAGGCCAGTAGCCTCGGCATGGTCATCGTCGGCCCCAGCTCGCCGGACGGCATCCTGCAGACGACTCGCGAGTGCCAGGCGCTAGGCATCCCCTACTTCTACGCGCCCACCCAGCAGATCGTGCGGATGAGCGGCGAGGAGTTGACCGACGGCTTGCGCGGCGCATACGCAGTAGTGAGCAACGATTACGAGTACGAGATGATCCGCAACAAGACCGGCCTCAGCCCGCAGGATATCGCCCAGCACGCCAGGTACGTGTTTGTCACTCTAGGTGGCGAAGGCTCGTTCGTGCTGCACGGCAATCAGCAAGTAGACATTCCCATCGCCCGCCCCACTGAAGTCAAGGACCCAACCGGCGGAGGCGATGCCTACCTTGCAGGCGTGGTCAAGGGGCTGGTCAGCAACTATCCCATCGAAGTAACCGGGCGGATCGGCAGCCTCGCTGCCGTCTATGCCATCGAGCATCACGGCCCCCAGTCGCACCGCTACAGCCACGGCGAGTTCGCCACCCGCTACGCCGAGAACTTCGGGACAATGCCGGTGACGCTCTGAGAGATTGTCTGAAAACCAGTGAATTTACCCGTAGGGGCGCACTGACGTGCGCCCTGCGCCCATCCAACCTGGGCTAACCGCTGTTCGCCCTTACGGATGCTTGCCTTACAAGAACGTATCGCACACCCGTGAATGTAGGGTGTGTTACAAATTATAGGGTGGTTAGCTCCCTCACCAGGGCGGGCCACCACTCGCCCCTACGCTTACCCAATAGCTTGTAATGCATACTCGTGCATACACCCCAGCTTGCGCCAACGCCGCCAATCTGCTATAATAACGACGAAATGCGGGGGTAACTCAGTGGTAGAGTTCCTGCCTTCCAAGCAGGCTGTCGCGGGTTCG
>JANXYP010000280.1 GCA_025355955.1 Chloroflexota bacterium | reverse complement strand
CGAAACGCAAAGGAGCAAGCCACACATGAGCGAACCGAAGCAAGATGAGCAGAAGCTACCCGCCGACCTGTTGGAGATCCTCTCCTACCCTGGCACTAACATCCCTGTCACCCAGGAGGGCAACTGGATTGTCTGCCGCGATAAGGGGGTACGCTTCCCCATCGAGCAGGGCATCCCAGTGATGCTGCTGGAGCGGGCCGAGCCGTTGCCCGCTGAAGAAGCCTCCGCCGCCCAGTAATGCCGACCCGCCCGCTGGAGATATACTTTTTCTACCCGCAGATTAAGAAGCTGACCGGTGCGGAGCGGCTGATCCTGGCGCTGGCCTCGCACCTCGCTGCCAACCCTGAGCGGCCCGCGCACGTCACCATCGTCACCCACTACTTTGCGGCGGAGTGCTGGCCCGATGTCGGCCCCGGCGTGCGGGTGGTGGCTGGGCCACGACGGCTGGATCGCTTCGGCAGCCACTACCTCAACGCTGCCATCGAATACCTGCGCGGCCCCGCGCTGCTGAAGCGGGTGCCAAAGCGGGCCGATGCGGTCTGCTTCTTCGGCCCGCCCAGCCTACCTAGCCTGTGGTGGGCGCGGCGGCGTAAGTTGTGGCGCCGCCGCCCCAGCCTCTATTTCTGCTACGAGCCGCCCCGCTTTATCTACAGCGACACCGCCGCGATTACCCGCCGACTCGGGCCGCTCGGTTTCGTCGCCCGTCCCTTCTTCGCCCTCTACAAGCGGCTGGATCGGGCGATGGTAGGTCAGGCCGATGCGGTGCTTGCCAACAGTCCCTACGGCGCAAGCCTGATCCAGCAGGCGTATGGTCGCGCCGCCCGCGTGATTACCCACGGCGTGGACTTCACTCCCGCCAGCAATGAGCAGGTTGCTGAGGCCCGCAGCCGTTACAAGCTGCTCTCCAATTTGCCGGTGGTCGCCACCGTTAACCACCTACATCCCCGCAAGCGGATTGACCTGTTTATTGACACGATTGCCAAACTCAAGCAGCCCGCCGTCGGCCTGATTGTGGGCAAAGGGCCGGAGCAGGCCGCGCTGGAGGCGCAGGCGAATGCGCTGGGGTTGGGTGAAGGCATCGTCTTCGCTGGGTTCGTGCCGGAGGCGGAGTTGCCCGCCGTCTACGCCCTCGCCAACGTCTATTTGCACACTGGCAAGCAGGAGAGTTTTGGCCTATCGGTGATTGAGGCGCTGGCCCTGGGCGTGCCGGTGGTCAGCGTCAACGAGGGCGGGCCGTGCGACACAGTGCTAGAAGGCGAGAGCGGCCACCTCGTTCCCCCTAGCCCCGTTGCCCTTGCCGCTGCGGTTGACGACCTGCTGGCCGATCCCACCCACGCCACCGCGATGGGCCGCTTCGCCACCGCCGACATCGCCACCCGCTTCACCTGGCGACAGGGCGCTGCCGACTTCCTGGCCGCGCTCGATGCGGTTTCTTCCAGCATGAGGCATGAGGTATGAGGGATGAGGAGCAGCCAACTCCCTTCCCGTCGGGAGGGGCCGAGGGTGGGTCAGTGTTGCCCGCCCCGGCCCACCCCAACCCCTCCCGGAGGGAGGGGAATACTCAGCCTACTACCCTCCCAGCGGGAGGGGCAGGGGGTGGGTCTGGGTTCAGCCGCTACCGAGCGTGGTTGCTGGCAGCGATTCTGATCTTTACCCTGCTGCGCGGCATCGCCTGGGTTTTCATCATCATCCCGCTGGATGCTCCCGACGAGCCTTCACACCTGATGACGGTTGTGCAGATACGCACTTACCACACCCTGCCGGTGGCCGATCTGCTCTCGCCCGACACGGTTGGCTCCGACAGCACCCCCCGCCCGCAGTGGCTGCTCGACTACTTCAGCCAGCCACCCCGCCACTTCACCCGATTCCGCGCCTTGCCCTACGAGGCCACCCAGCCGCCAATTTATTACCTGCTCTGCGCCGCACTCGCCCTGCCGCTGCCCGACGACCCCCTCACCCTGCTCTATGCCTGCCGCCTCATCTCCGTGCTGCTGGGAACGCTGACCGTGTTCGTGGCGGCGCGGGCAGCGACCACGCTTGCTCCCGATCATCCCGGCTTCGCTCTTGGCGTGCCGCTGGCGCTCACCCTCTGGCCGCAGTTCGCCTTCCAGACTGCCACCGTGACCAACGATGTTGCCATCAATCTGGTGGGTGCGACCATCGCCTGGATGTGGGCAGCCGCGCTACGCCAGCCGCAGCATCGTCGCTGGCCGCCGCTGCTGGGTGCAATCACCGCGTTGGGTCTGCTCACCAAGCTGACCATGGTCGCCACCCTACCCGCTACCGCGCTGGTGCTGCTGGGTCGCGCCCGCAGCGGGTCGCGCTTGGCAAGCGCATGGTTGCGCCAGACGGCGGTCGCGGCGGTGGTCACTGCCGCGCTGATTGCTCCATGGATGGTTCGCAACCTGCTGACATACGGCGAGCCGACCGGCGCATCGCCGATGGTGCGGGTGGTGCATGGTATTTACCTCGCTCGCCTGGGCCTGATCAATACCAGCCCCTTCATCATTGTGCCACCGCTGGGCGAAGCAATCGGGCGCAGTTTCGCCTCGTTCTGGGCGGTGTTCGGCTGGCTCACCCTGCTCCTGCCCACCCCGCTGTACGTAGTGGCCGCCGCCATCAGCGTGGCAGCGGTGGCGGGGGCAACCGCCTGGGCGGTGCGTCGCTGGCGCAGCGGTGTGCCACTGCCAGCCGCTCAGGTCTGGACGCTGGCGGCCTACGCGACCACCGCGCTGGCGGCGGTTCTCAGCTTCGTTATCTACATCCTGACCGACGATGCGGCCTATCAAATGCGTTACACCTTCGTTGCGCTGGTGCCGTTTACCATCATTGGCGTGGGTGGGCTATCGCACGCCACCCCCTCCGCCACCCTGAACCGCATCATCGTCGCTGCTGCGCTAGGCGGGCTAGTCGCCCTGCAAGTGGCCGCCTGGCTAACTATCGGCCACCCGCTGGCAAGCCGCTGAGTGCAGTTCACCATCTTGCAATCTGCCCCATAGGCGGCCCACCGCCCGCCCCTCTATATGGTTAGGCATCCGCTGCCGCAAGTATCGGTGGCACCCTGATGCTCTTCTCGTGGCTGAATAGTAGCGTGCCGGGCGGTGCGCCAGGCGGCTTGCGTAGGTGGCGGGCGGCGGTGTACATCACCTCGGCTGCGCCGTTGTGCCGCGCCTGGCTGCGTCCCGCCGCCAGCCCAGCAGCATAGATCAGGGTGCGCTGGGGCAGGACTGGCACTCCGCGCATCTTGACCAGCACGTGCGCCCCCGGCACGCCTCGCGCGTGCAGCCATATGTCGTCGGGGGCCGCCAGCTTAAAGGCGATATACTCATTCTGCTTCATGCTCTTGCCCACAAAGATCTCAATGCCATCGGGCGAGACCACCCGCAGCAGCTTGCCCAGGCCGGGTGGTAGCCCCGCTTTGGCTTTCTGGTTCGCCTTCTGCTTGCCCGGCTTGGGCGGTGCGGGCGGTTTGTCTAGATCGGCCAGTTCGCGGGCGGTCAGGGTGATGTCCTCGTAACCCTCAGCCAGGTCAATCATCGCCGCCATCTCGTCGAGGTAGGCTAGATCCTGCTCCGCATCGGCCACCCGCTCCGGCAGTCCCGCCCGCGCCGCAGTCGCCTTATGGTAGTCGCGGAAATAGCGCTGTGCGTTCTCAGCCACGGATAGTTGCGGGTCGAGCGCAATGCTGATCTCGTCCTCACCTGCAGGCGCAGGCACGCTCAGGTTGGTCGTATCTGAGCCGATGGCGTACTGGTAGGCGAAGATCATCTCGCCCTTGTAGCGCAGCATCTCGGCTTCGTCGGCGCGGGTAAGCTGTTCGCGCAGCGAGTGCAGCCGCGAGGCAATCCGCTGCCGTCGTCCTGCCACCCGCCCACGTAGCTGCTCCTTCAACTGCTCGTGGGCGGCGGTCTGCTCCACGCTGCTGAAGTATGCCTCCACCGTCGCGCTAATCGAGTCGTTTGCCACCAGCCGCCCCGCACCTTCAAGGTGGCGTAGGCGGTAGGAGGCGAAGGCGATCGCCTTCGCGCCCTCACCCCAACCCTCCCGCGAGATGGGGGAGGGAGTCGCGTCGTTCCCCTCCGCTGCAGCAAGGTAGGGTTGGGGCGGAATGTCATCCTTAGTGGATGGGGTTGCGTCGTTCCCCTCCGCTGCAGCAAGGTAGAGTTGGGGAGGGGTGTAATCCAGCGGGATGAGGGTTGTTTCTTCTCCCTCCCCTGCAACAGGGGAGGGTTGGGGAGGGAGGTTATTCAATGCAATAGGGGAGGGCTGGGGTGAGGGCTGTTGGTACACCACGCATGGCTGCCAACGGCCAGTTTCATTGAGCGAGAATAGCTCATCGGCGGCGGTGTGTAGAGCGGGCCAGGCGGTGAAATCAGTGGCGAGCGTATCGGCGAGGCCGGTGGCGCGATAGACAATCTCCTTTGCCATCTGGGGGCTGGCTCCCTGCAACGCACCGACCAGTCCTTGCCAAAGTTGGCCCGCCTTCTTCTTGCCTTCCACCTGGGCCGCCGCCGCAACCGCCTCCTGGAAGGCTGCTTCGCTCATTCGATCGAAGCGTCGCTTGTCCTGTGCGGGTGGCGCAACGTAAGGGTGATGGGGGATGATCACGCGGTAGCGGTTGACGCTGCTCGGCACTCGCTTCAGGCTATCCATGATCACCCCTGCGCCGTCCACCAGGATGATATTGCTGTGGCGGCCCATCATCTCCACCACCAACTGCACCGCCACCTCCTCGCCCGCCAGATCCTCATCGTCATCACTGTCAGCATCAGGAGAATTGACAGACTGTGTATAATTAGAATCATCGTACTTGCCAACTGGCATCAGTTTAGCTATACTAAGCAGCAGCACCCGCTCAAGGTCGGGCTGGGCAACGCTGAGTAGCCGCCCGCCCCGCACATATTTGCGTAGCAGCAGCAATAGTTGGCTGTCGTTCAGGGCCGGGTCGCGGGTCAGGTTGTGGTCGCTGAGGTGAACCCTGGCGTTGTCGGCGTGGGCGGAGATGATCAGCTGCTGGCGCTGACCCTGGGCGTAAAGCTCCAGGCCAATCGCTAGCGGGCTGAGGGTGAGTACCCGCTGGATCTTGGCGGGGCAGGCACGGCGGTTCAGCTCATCAGCAACCGCTGCAATAGTCAGGCTATCGAACATTGTGACCTCATAACAGATTGTGACACGTACCCACCCCAACCCCTCCCAGCGGGAGGGGAGAATATCATTGACGGGAACAGTGCGTAACTGCGAACGGGTTGGCGAGTTATTATACAACGGAGTGTGGATGCTGACAAACGAGGCTAACAACGAGCAGCGGGCATGGGCACGGGTGCGGCAGCAGCATCGCCCCCAGATGGTGGTGCTGTCGGGGCCGAGCGGCGCGGGCAAGGATGAGTTGCTGACCTATATGCGCCACCTGGACTTCCCCTTTCACTTCCCGGTGACGGTGACGACCCGCCCACCCCGGCCTACTGAACGCGAAGGGGTAGACTATCACTTTTTCAGCGTCGAGCGGTACAACGACTGGGTAACCAGCGACCAATTTCTGGAACGGGCCACAGTCTACGGCAACTTCTACGGCGTGCCGAAGAGCGAGGTGCGCGACGCGCTGGAGCAAGGCCGCGACGTTATAATGCGGATTGACGTGCAGGGTGCGGCCCATATAAGGGCGATTACACCCGACGCAATTCTCATCTTTCTGATGCCGCCCGACATCGAGACGCTGGCGCGGCGGCTGCGCCAGCGCGGCACTGAGAGCGAGGTCAGCCTCGCGCTACGGATGCAGACCGTTCACCACGAAATGGCGGAGTTGTTCAAGTTCGATTATGTAGTCATCAATTATGACAATCGACAGGATGAAGCGGCGCGGCAGATCATGGCGATTATCGAGGCCGAAAAGCAGCGGGTGGTACCGAGAAGAGTTAGGCTCTAGTATAGCCTTACGTGGCTTATTAGCGCCAGATTGGTGTAGGGGCGAATCGCATTCGCCCTGCCGCTCAGTGTCCAAGCCCATCGTAACTACGTCATCTTGCCTGGAAACTGAGGCTGTATACTAGGAGGCAAAATTATGGCGATAAGTGATGTTAGCGCAATGTTGCAACAAGGCATCGAGGCCGCCAAGCGGGGCGATAAGACCACCGCTACCGACCTGTTGCAGCAGGTGGTCGAAGTAGACGAGCGCAACGAGCAGGCATGGTTGTGGCTCAGTGGGGTGGTAGAAAGCCCTGAGGATGTGCAAGTCTGCCTGGAGAACGTGCTGGAGATCAACCCCAACAATGCCCGCGCCGCAGCCGGGCTGAGTTGGCTGCAGAAACAAGCGGCCCCCACCATAGCCCCCCATCCAGACGGGGCCGGGGGTAATGGCTCCTCTGCGCCGCTGCCATCTTCCCCTGCATCTACGGAGACGTTCTTCCCCCCACCAGCCGCACCGCTTGGTCAGGTTGAAACAGCCAGGGCGTTTGACCAGCCAGTGGCCTCACCGTTCGCGGCCTCCGCCGCTCCGTTTGGTCAGCAGCCCGCAACCGCGTCGTTTGCTCAAGCAGCAGCCTCGTCACTCGGTCAATCACCCGCTCCACCCACTAACGGCGGCCCACAATATTTGCCCTTCGGTCAGGCTGTGCCACCACCTCGCGTAGTGGACGCGCCTGCGCCACCCCCACCAGCTGCGCCGTTCGCAGCGGAGCCGGAGGCCAACCCCTTCGTCAATCGTCGCACCCCTAGCGGCGCACTTGCCAGCCGCCTGAACAGCAGCACGACGACTGACAGCAGCGATCTCAGCGCTCTGCGTAGCACCCTGTTCGGCGGCGCACCGGCTAGTGGATCGGATGATGGCAACCGCGTTGATTACGAACCTCAGACCTCGCATCCCGCCAACCCATTCGCCACTCCTGCCTCCGGCAGCGACTATCCAGATGCTGCCACGTCTAACCCGTTTGCCGCTCGTTCTGCCGCCAATCCGTTTGCCTCAATGGCGACTGCTGGTGCCAACCCCTTCGCCTCGGCCACCGCCACTAATGACAATCCCTACGGCATCAGTAGCGAACTTCAGCCCTTCAGCCTGCAAGACGCGCAGGAGCTACCCGCTAACGAAATGCAGAGCGGCAATGGCAGCGCCAACTACAGTCTGCAAGCGCCGCCCGCTGACCGCGATGCTCACGCTGCCAGCCCCTTTGATCCATCAACCGAGACCCGCCCGCCGCTGTTTGCCCCGCGTGCGCCGTTGGGAGATGCTCCGCCGCGGCCCTCTGGCCTGACAGGGCGGGCGGGCCTGGCTGATTTGATGAGCCGCAATCCCGCGACCAGCGTGCCGCCTGATAGCGAGGTGGCGCGCCCTTCGTCACCGATGCTGATCGCCCGCCCTCCGCTGCCTGGCGGTCGCACCTCTGCCACCGCCGATGTCGCCACCTTCCCCTGCCCCAACTGCCGCAAGCTCGTGGCGGAGAACTCGCTCAGTTGCCCTTCCTGCACCTTCCAGTTCTATGCCCGCTGCCCCAACTGCAGTGAGTACGTCGACACCACCGTGCCATCCAACCCCCGTGGCGACCACTGCACCAACTGTGGCATCGTCATTAATCTGATGGAGCTGGGGCGGGCGGGCAGCGCCACCAGCGCGGTGACGGTCTCCAGCGGCAGCATCCGCCCCCGCTCCACTGCGTCAATGGGTGATGGCATGACCCTGATGACCGAGGTCAAGGGTTTGACCTCGCCTGCGGGTAAGCCGCGCCGCTCAGGAGGTCGCCTGGTTTATCAGCTACTCGTCCTTCTGGTGTTCATCGGTATAATCTTCTTCCTACTATGGGCCAAAGACAATCTGAAGCTGACCCAGAGCGCCTCCCACAGCCAATTCATCCCCACCTTGATGAGCAGCCTCACCAGCGATGCCCGCGACATCAACCTCGCCCACACCAGGCTGATGGCTGCGGTATCTCACCTCGACGATGCCCCCTCGTTGATGGCCACCCTGGCCGCGCAGCAGCGCCTTAGCGATGCCGCTGCCCGCCTTGCCCTCGACCTTGATCGCGCTGATGCCAGCTTGAGCTACGCCGCGCTGCCTGGCGCACCGTCGTGGTACGCGCAATATCTCGCCAAGCAGCGAACCTGGGTCGCGCTGGATCGGACCAGCTTGGCCCACTACCAGCAGGCGCTGAACAAATCGGCTCCCCTGTGGGCCTTTCTCGACCGCTACTACGCCTGGGTACGTGATAGTGGCTTTAACCTGAGCAGCCTGGGCGCACCCCAGGCTGTTTCCAACTCTGTCGCCGACCCCGCCCAGCGCGATACCTGGCTGGCGCGGCAACGCGACGCAGCCAACCTCAGTGTGGCGGCGCGCCAGGCCGCTGCTGCTGCCACCTGCCCCACCCTCACCGACCTGGCTGCAGAACTGGATAACCTGGCCCAACTCTACGGCCTGCGCGCCGCGGTGATTACAGATCTGCTCGACCTCGATGCCAGCGCGGCGCGACAAGCTACCGCTGCGGTGCAGACCCTGATCGTCGAGATGAAGGCACAGGCGTTCTACCACCCCTCGCTGTTCGATGCCGCTACCCTGAGCGGTGCGCTGCAAGGCTGGTATGCTAGCGATGTGGCAGACATCTACGATCACGCCTCGGCTGCCCAGGATGAGGCCAACCAACTTCACGCAGCGGCATCCCGTCAGTTCGCCAGCCAGCTTGCCGACGACGGCCAGTTTGCACCCATCGCTGCTGCTGACCGCCCCAATCCTCCGCCCACGGCGCACGGCGAAGATTGAGCTAGCCCCAGGAGCAGCTATGCCCCCGCCCCAACCCACCCCGCAACCGCCCTTCCGCCTCGACAAGGCCCTAGCCGACCGCCGTGCGCTTGCTCAAGCGTTCAACGAACTGTTGGCTGCCCAGCACACTAGCGCCAACCCCGTTGCGCTGGCCGCCATGGTTTCCCGCGCCGCCCGCCCCCGTCAGGTGCTGAAGCTGTTGCTAGAGCGAATGGCCGAGTACAACCTGGCAATGGTGCAGGCGGTGATCATGGTGCTGAACGCCGCCAGCGAGGCGACCGCACTATTCCTGCTCGATGCCCTGCGCGAGGTGGCCTATGATGCCCGCCGCCCTGACACCCTCCGTCTCAGTGTGGTCACTGTCCTCTGCCAGCGCGAGGGGCAGTCGGTACCCGACGATTTTATTGCTACCCTCTACGACCCACCCGCAGTGGCCCTGCAATCGCTACGGGCCAGTCTGGTAGAGGTAAACCGCACCCCCGGCGGATTGCTGGAGTACCTCAGCAGCCTGAGTGCCAGCGAAGCGGAAGTGCAGTCCACCCTGGTGCTGATGATGCGTCAGCTCGACGACCCGCTGGTGGTTGCCCCGCTGCGCGCCCTGGCTCAAGACGACCGCGCCACGCTAGCCGATGCGGCGCTGGAAGCGCTGGCCTCACTGCATCAGCCCAGTGCCGTTATCGCGCTGCTCTCCCTGCCACCCACCCTGCCCCCCGATCGCCATGCCGTCACCGAACGCACCATCCGCAAGTTGCAGATGACGGTTGCGCCCGGTCAGTCGCCACCCGCCCTGGCCGCCCAGCCAGACCCCACCAGCCGTGCCTTTCTGAGCCTGCTCGATGGGCGTGGCAGCCAGATGCTCTGGTTCGCACTGTCCCTGGCGGCGGGCAGCGGCGAATATGAGCTGGTCAGCGTGTTGCTCAACGAGAAGCTGGGTATCAAGGATGCGGTCGGCGGCATTACTGTTCCCGCCGCTTCGCTGCCCACCCCCGCCCGCATCGGCGCACTGCACCGCACTGTAGTAAGCGAATTGAGCGACAGCGCGATGCGCCGCGACCTTAGCGCTCGTTTGCGTGAGATGGTGGCGCAGGGGGAGATGACCGAGGTGCCAGCCGAACTTATCAGCGTACTAATGGAAGGTAATGAGGATGAAGGAGAGGAGCCGCCCTACCTGGAGGTTAGCTTCGATTACGCCCGCCGCCTGCTGCTGGCGGCGCAGGCGGAAACCTGGAGTCGCGGCGATAGCCTACCGTTGGCGTACCGGCTATTCAATGCCCCGCTCTGGCGCAGTCAACCGCCCGGCCCTGGTGCCGCGCTTGGCCCCGAACTGCCGCTGCCCACTCGCCTACGCAGCCAGCCAGAAATCGCCACTACGGCCCGCGAACTGCTTGCCAGCCCTTTCTTCGTCGGCTGGTTCCTGGAAACTCCACTGCTGTACGACGAGGTGGAGCGGATGATGCGGATGATGCCGCGCAACGGCCGAGTCGGCCCGCGCAAGCAGGCCCAAATCGAGCAGGCGATGGATGAAATCCGCGATATGCTGGTCGCCACCCACTATCGCCCTGAGCAGCTTGAGGCGTTGCAGACCCGCCTCACCCGTATGGCCGAGTGGCTGACAATCGCGGGCGAACGCCAACTTGCCGCCCGCACCCTGGGTCTGGCCCGCACCCTAAGCATCGAGCCGCCCGCCACCAACCCATTCATCATCCTGCTAGTGCAGCGTGGCATCGAAGTGGCCGCCGAAGCGCTTGCCGGCGGCTTCGACCTGCGCGACGACCCCGCGCGGTTCGGCCATGTGGGCTTAACCTTGCTGGGGCAGATCATGTTATAATCAGGTTGCAATGATATTCTCGAAGGGTGACTACACGCAATGATCTTGCAACATAATGCGCTTCAATCGCAAGTAAGTGGTCGTACCGCTGGGCGCGAGGAGCTGGAGCAACGCTACCGCCCGCTGTTCTGCGAGGATTTCAGCTACCGTCAGCTTGTCACCTATGTGCCGAACAAGGCGCTGCCCGTACATAGGTGGTTTAAATATCCGCAAGGCTACTCCCCTCAGCTGATCGAGCGCATTCTCACCCGTTTCAAGGCCACTTCCGGACATGATATTGTGCTGGATCCGTTCGCTGGTTGCGGCACTACCTTGCTGGCATCGAAGCAGGCTGGTTACCAATCCTGGGGATTGGATCGGCTACCCACCTCAGTCTTCGTGTCAATCGTCAAGCTGCGCGATGCAAGTGAGTACGACCTAGCCAGCCTTAAGTGGAAGATTGAGCAACTATTGGCTCTGCCTTACCATGAAGCGCGTATTGCCGCGCCGGCCGACATTCGCATCGTAAGGCTAGCCTATCCGCCTCAAACACTAGCCGAAATCATGTTCTTTCGCGAGGCAATCGAGCAGGTATCCGATTTGCTGATACAGGACTTCCTTATGTTCGCCCTGATGGCGGTGTTGGAGTCGGTATCGTTCACCTCGAAGGATGGTCAGTTCTTGCGCCTGATCGAGCGTCAGATCCCGCCGGTGCGCGAAGTTCTGGCAAAACAGTTGCGGCGAATGTATGACGACTTGATCGGCACTTATCACCAGTCCAGCATCTTCGATGTGTCCGTCGCTCCGGTGCGCTCTGATGTATACCTCGGCGATGCCCGTGACCTCAGCCTGTTTCAGCAGCGTGCCGATGTGGTAATCACATCGCCACCATATCTCAATCGCTATGATTATACCCGCATCTTCGGCTTGGAGCTATGTCTACGCGATTGCCGTCAGTTGCGCGATGTGGTTGCCCTTCGCCACAGCTTGCTGCGTTCCCATATCGAGAGCAAGGATGCGCCTACCCATGATGTCAACCACTCTGCGCTGGAGGAAGTGCTGGATAACCTGGCCGGGGAGAAGCTGAACAATGACCGTATTCCAATTATGGTGCGTGGCTACTTCGAAGATATGAACAAGGTAATCGAACAGCTATATGCCGTCAGCAACCCTGGCGCACGTTTGGCACTGGTGGTCGGCAACGCCCGTTTTCATGGCGAACTAATCCCGGTTGACCTGCTGCTCTGCGAATTGGCGGTTGCAGCTGGCTTCGGCGTGGATGAAATAATCGTCACTCGCTACAAAGGCAACAGTTCGCAGCAAATGGGTAGGTTTGGGCGCATCCCGGTGCGGGAGAGCATTTTGTTCTGGAGTAAGCAGTGAGCAAGAACATCAGCGAAGGGCTGCGTGTTGACTACAACCTGCGTAGCACTTTCTTCTATCGTAAGTTGCATGAGCTTGGCTTTAGGCAGATGCTTGCCCAGGTGGATGATCTGTGTAGCATATCCGATAGCTACAAGTGGGATGTCCGTTTGGATTGGGATGTAAGCGACACTGCTTGGGAGTTTGTTGCCAAAGCTGGACTGAACCCGCTGCGGGTATTCGCCCATCCCCATGTATTGCTTGAGCGTTCTCGGCTGATTGCCTATTATCGCAGCATTGCGGCGATTAGCCAGAAAGGGGTAGCGGCGTTGTTGTTTCCGGTTGCCGCTTACGAGCAGGGGAGCAACCGACGGCCTCTCACTGAGGATAGCGCCCGCACTCTTGCTAGCCTGCTCAACCAGCACATCAGCCTAATTATAGACAGTGCCACCAGCTTCTCGGCAGAGGATTTGGCTGCGTTGCTGTACGCTTCAGCAGGGTCGCAGATTCAGGGTGGTTGGAACAACGCGATCGGTGCCGAGGCTGAGGCGGTGATTCGCCGCTTGATCGTGAGTAGTCTGATAGATGCTGGGTTGGTAGTTGCATTTGTGGATCGAAAAGGTGCAACCCTGCCATTCAGCAGCAGTCTGGATGTCGCTAGCGTGTTGGCTTACGT
>JANXYP010000279.1 GCA_025355955.1 Chloroflexota bacterium | reverse complement strand
GCCGAGGACGACGAGAAGTACGACGACCGTGAGCAGCCGGGCGACCAGAAGATAAGCCCGGAGGGTGCCTTAGCCTACGGATTTAGCCAACGGATTGTAAAAACGGATAAACGGATAAAGCGGATTTATGCGGGCAAGCGCAGGTGGCAAAAAGCCTCGCCCCAGCGGGGAGAGGTTTGGTGAGGGGAGAAGCGCGCCCAACACCAATGCTCATCGTAACCACTAATGCAAAAGGCCTCCCCAGCGGCAAAAAGCCTCGCCCCAGCGGGGAGAGGTTTGGTGAGGGGAGAATCTCGCCCAGCCAATAATGCCTATCTTAACCACTAATGCAAAAAGCCTTGCACCAGCGGGAGAGGTATGGAGAGGGGAGAAGTTCGCCCCATCAGCGGCACTCAGCACTAAAAAATATGCCAGACGTAAACACAAAATCAAAGAAGGGCAAGCTGCTTGACGCGATTGCCGCTCAGGTGACGGGCTGTACGTTGTGTCCGCTATGGAAGTCGCGTACCAATGCCGTGCCAGGGAATGGCAACCCCGATGCCGAAATCGTGATCATCGGTGAGGGGCCGGGTTGGCACGAGGATAGGCAGGGGTTGCCATTCGTTGGCCCCAGCGGTCAATTGCTCGACAAGCTGCTGGGCAGCATCGGCATCAAGCGCGAGGCGGTGTTCATCACCAACGTGGTCAAGTGCCGCCCGCCCAACAACCGCGACCCCATGCCCAACGAGGTCGAGACTTGCAACCCTTATCTGACCGCCCAGCTTGACATCATCCAGCCGCGCCTGGTCATCACCCTGGGCCGCTACTCGATGAACCTGTTTTTGCCCGACGCGAAGATCACCCAGGTACACGGCCAACCCTACGTCGACAAGCGCACTGGCTTCACCGTGGTGCCGATGTTCCACCCTGCCGCCGCGCTGCGCCAGCCCGCCTGGATGGATTCGCTTACCACCGACTTCAAGAAATTGCCCACGCTACTTGATGGTCTCAGCGCCACGCCCTTGCCCGCACCCACCCCGCTGCCAGCCGCTGCGCCCGCTACCACTGCGGTGGTCGAGGCGCTGGCGGATGTCCCGCCGGTTGCAGCCAACGAATTGGTGATTGCGCCAAAGCCGAAGCGGGGTGAGCGGGCGGTGCGTGAATCAGGGCGTGATGAACCACGCCCCCACACCGCTGAATCTGGCGCTAAACCTCAAGCGCCGGAAGAAGGTAATCGCGATATAAGTGATATAATCGAGGAAGCCGAACCCGACACGGCTAAGGCGGTTGTGATTGCTGAATCACACCCCTACACCGCTGAATCCGGCGCTGAATCACAAGCACCGGAAGAAGGTAATCATGATATAATCGAGGAAGCCGGACCCACTGTTGTAGAGGTGCAATTCATCGCGCCCAGCAGCGATCCGCCCATTGTGGATGAGCCAGCCAGAGCCAAATCGCGCCGCCGCGCTGCGGTCGAAAGCGACCTGGCGATCAGCGCCGCCGCACCCAGCGCGAAGCCGAAGCGGAACCGCGCCGCCGCTGTTGCTCCCGCTGAAGCAGATCCTGATGCCGACTGGGAGGAACTGACCGGCGCAGTCGGAGCCAGCCACCCGACAGAGAAGCGGCGCGGTCGCCCGCGCAATGCTGAGGTGGCAGAGCCGTCTGCGCCCAACGAGCAGCCGCCCGCCGCTCCGACAAAGCCGAAACCCGCCTCGCGCCGCGAGAAGGAAGAAGAGGCTGGACAGCTAACCCTGTTCTAGCAAATCCCTCCCCAAAGGGGGAGGCAAGGAGGGGGAGTACATTGCGGCGCACCGACCCACCGCTAACTCCTCCCGGTGAGAGGGGAACTAGCACAACCACACCCAGCCCCTCTCGGCGGAGGGGAACTAGCACACCCACCCCCAGCCCCTCCCGGCGGAGGGGAGTTTCTGGAGATTATTGATGGTAGAGACTACTAACGAAGCGGAGATTAGCGCGGAGCAAGTCGCGCCCAGCCGCAGCGAGTTGATTATCCTGTTGGCTGCCGCGATCAGCATCGAGGCATTTGCCCTGATTACGCTTGTGTTTCAGATATTGGGCTGGGGCAACGTCTCCGGGTGGGGCTGGCTGGGCGCGATCGTGCAAGCCGCATTGCTGCTGGCGATTGCCATCGTCACCCCGCTGCTTATGCGCGATTTGTTCGCCCGTTTGAACGCGAAGCCATCTCCCGATGATGGGGAGAAAGAAGAAACTCCAAATCCTTCCCCGCAGGCATAGGGAAGGTTCTGATAGGCAGGGCGAACGCGACCCGCCCCTACGATGTTGTCGTAGAGCCTATCAGCATACGCCTGCAACCTACATTCTACATTCTACAATCATAATGGGAGGCAAAGTTTGACTCAGAACCAAGCGAATAGCGCAACCGCCAACCGTCAGGACGGTAAAGGCGCTGCGTCCGGCAACAAGCTGCGCGTCATCTTCCTCGGCGGGCTGGGCGAGGTGGGTAAAAACATCACCGCGCTGGAGTATGGCAACGACATCATCGTGGTGGATTGCGGCATCGGCTTCCCCACTAATGAGATGCTCGGTGTGGACATGGTGCTGCCCGACATCACCTACCTGGCCGAACGCAAGGATAAGATCCGTGGCATCTTTATCACCCACGGCCACGAAGACCACATCGGGTCGCTGCCCTACCTTTTGCCCCAGTTGGATGCACCAATCTACGCGACGCGCATGGCAATCGGTCTGATTTCGACCAAGCTGAAGGAACACAAGCTGCTCGACAACGCCAAGCTAAACGTGGTGGAGGCGGGTAGCGCGCCAATCAAAGCGGGCGCATTCGCGGTGGAGTTCTTCCACATCGTCCACAGCATCCCCGATAGCTGCGGCCTGGGCATCCATACCCCAGTCGGCACCGTCGTGCATACGGGCGACTTTAAGTTCGACCTGACCCCCACCGACGGTTGGCAGGCCAACTTCGGCCAGATTGCCCGCCTCGGCAACGAAGGAGTATTGGCGCTGCTCAGTGAGTGCGTTCACGCGGAAACCGAGGGCGCTACCCCGTCGGAGCAGGTGGTGAGGGCAACCTTTGACCGCCTCTTCAACAAGGCGGCGGGGCGCATCATCATCGCCACCTTCGGTAGCCTGATTGCCCGCGTGCAAATCGCGCTCGACCTGGCCTACAAACACGGGCGCAAGGTCGCGGTGCTGGGCCGTAGTATGGAGAACAACGTGGCAATGGCGGTGGAGATGGGCTACCTGAAGGTGCCGGAAGGGACGCTGATTAAGATCAGCGAGGCCCGTGAACTGACGCTGGACAAAGTTGTGGTGGTCATCACCGGCAGCCAGGGTGAGCCGAGTTCGGTGCTGACCCGCGTCGCCAATCAGGAGAACCGCTTCATCAACGTCATCCCCGGCGACACCATCGTCGTCTCGTCCACCCCTATCCCTGGCAACGAGGTGGCGATCATCCGCGTGATTAACAGCTTGCTGATGCAGGGTGCAGATGTGTACTACTCGCAGGTGGCCCGCGTCCACGTCTCCGGCCACGCCAGCCAGGAAGAATTGAAGATGATGATCAGCCTGACTCGGCCAAAGTATGCGGTGCCGATCCACGGCGAACGCCGCCACATGGTGGCCTACGCCAAGCTGGCTGGGGAGATGGGTATAGCGGCGGAAAACATCTTCATCTGCGGCAATGGCAGCGTGCTTGAGTTCACCGCCGACTCCGCCGCTGCCGCCGCGCCGGTTCATGCCGGGGCGCTGTTTGTAGACGGCGGTTCGATTAGCGACATTGGCGACGTGGTGCTGCGGGACCGCCAGAGCCTCTCCCGCGATGGAGTGCTGACCATCGCGGTGAGCATTGACAGCGAGACCGGCGAAATGGCGGGCGAACCGGATATTGTCAGCCGCGGCTTCGTGGAGCCGGAATCCAGCGACGAACTGTTCAACCGCGTGCGCGAGGTAGTCCGCAACACCGTCCGGCTGGAGCGCGAGGCGGCGATCGCGGGCGATTGGCCGCAACTCAACCGCCGCATCAAGGAAGCGGTCAGCCAACTGCTCTTCACCCAGACCAAGCGCCGCCCTATGCTGCTGCCGCTGATAGTCGAGGTATAAAATCCCCTCCCCCACCGGGGGAGGGTAGGGAGAGGGTCAATGCAAGCCCGCTTGCCCAGCGTGCCGCTGATGCACCTGAACGGCCCTACCAGCCTATGGTGGGAGTTGCCGCAGGCGGTGAGCGATGCTCCGCATGGCTGGCTACGTCTCAGCATCCTGCACGTGCTGCCCGCTGCGCTGCACGCGCAGTGGCAACCGCTGGACGACGAATACACCCGCCGCTACGCCGCGCTCTACAACGAGGCCAAAGACCGTCAGGCCGAGGAGTTGCGTCACCAGCACGAGGCCCGCTGGAACGAGTTTGCAACCCAGCAGCGCGACTTCCATTTCTTCTTCGCCGAGGTTGCCGCAGCGCAGCAGTTCGCCGCCGCCTGCCTGGCGCAAACCAGCCTGTCGCTAACTGGCCTGACTGATGTACCAGCGTTGCCGCCCGGCAAGCCGCTGCTTTGTTCCCAGCTTGAGCTTACCTTCAATACCGAGACGCAGCGTAGCGGGCTGTTTGGCCGTAGCCGCCAGAGCATTGCCACCTGCACCATCACCCTGCGCGCCGACCCCGCCACCTCTGCCAGCCAGCCACTCAACCCCGCCCGCGTAGTCACGCAGGCCGAACACTTGCGCGACAGCCTTGCCACCCTCACCACCTCCGACCCCACCAGCTTGCGCGACGAGCGGGCGATTGATACAGTAGAAGCAGTGTTGGGAAACACGTAATACCAAAAAGCGGAGGAGAAGGAGTAAAAAAGTAGGGGCGCATGGCATACGCCCTGGTGTACATCGGTCGGCCCGCCAGCGGATTTGGGTAGCGAATGAAGCGGATTTGCTGTGGCGTAGGGGCGCATTGCCCTGCGCCCTGGTGCAGCGCCACAACGCTTATTGCCAGCGCATTAGCCTGCGGACTGTGACAGAGGATAAACGGATTATGGCGTTCGTAGGGGCGGGCAGCGCTCGCCCCGGTGCAATTTACACCGGCTCTCCTGATAAGGGGAAAGCAATAATGAAAGCAATTACCGTAATCGCAATTATGCTGGTTGTGGCGCTCCTGACCACCAGTTGCGATAGCCAACCACCCTTCAGTGCTGACGAGGCTATCAGGCTGGCTAAGGAGGACTCTTACAAGATCCCCTCTCCTCCAAGCATTTATCGGCCTAGCGGACCAGCAGTTGGGACTGGCGGTTACATCTCTTCCTGGCCTGATGAACCGGGTACTAAGGCAGATGTCTACGGTACCTGTGCCGACCTAGCGTGTAGCCATCCAATCACTCTCACCACGACCGTTGATATAAACAATGGAGGTTATGATGTTATCTTCAAATCGGAATGGGAGGTCTCAGCAAGTATAACAAAGGCACATAGCTGGCTGTTCCACGTCAGTGCTGATCGCAATGCTATGTTTGTGCGCGAAGAAGGAGATATGCTACCACCTGCTCCAGAACGTGGGCCATTATCACGAACCGCAACAGGCTGCGACAATAAGCAGGTGGCAAAAAGCGAAAGCCCCGAACAGTCCTTGCGGAGCATCCGGGGTCTTGTCGCGCTTACAAGCATTGCTGCCTGAAGTGATATTATCTTACCACCACTTCGCCATTCTGTCAAGAGGGTTATCCACAATTTTGCAATCAA
>JANXYP010000151.1 GCA_025355955.1 Chloroflexota bacterium | reverse complement strand
GGAGGCGGGTAGACGGGAACGCGCTCGGCCAGCCAGCGGGCGGCGGCTACTGGCACATTCTCGAACTCGTAGGTGACGACATCGAGGCCCGCAACGAAACGTTCCAGCGCGGCGTAGTCGCTATAGTCGGCGACCATCTGCGCGGCGAGGTGGCTGGCGGGCGCATTTGGCGCAGGATCGAGGAAGCGGAAGCGCAAGCCAAGCGGATAGCCCGCCAGGGCCAGCATCCGCCCCAGTTGGCCCGCGCCGAGGATGCCAACGGTCATGCCGGGGCGGAATGATGCGGTTGGCTTAGTAGGGTCGTTCATCTTGCTCACGGGGGTCGGGGTGATCCAGCACTGCCTGAGTCTGACTGGCGCGGTATTGCTGCACGGCGGCACGATACGGCGGGTATTTGCCGCCCAGGATGGTGGCGGCAAGCAGCGCAGCGTTGACCGCCCCAGCGCGGCCAATCGCCAGGGTGGCAACGGGGATACCGGCGGGCATCTGCACGATCGAGAGCAGCGAGTCCAGCCCCTTGAGCGCCTTCGACTCAACCGGCACGCCCAACACGGGCAGGGCAGTCAACGCCGCGCACATCCCTGGCAGGTGGGCGGCACCGCCCGCGCCCGCGATGATTACCTCAAGCCCGCGCTGCTCCGCGCTGCCTGCGTACTCGAACAGCAAATCGGGGGTGCGGTGCGCGGAGACGATTCGTACCTCGTAAGGCACGCCGAGGCTGTCGAGCGTCTGCGCGGCGTGGCGCATCGTCTCCCAATCAGACTGCGAACCCATGATGATGCCGACAAGGGCTGTGGTCATCGGTACCTCTTTCCTGCAATCTTGCCATCAGGGTACTGGTCAATGATGAAGTCGCGCATGAACCCGCCGAGCGAACCGGAGTCGATAAGTTGTGGTAAATGAACTCTGGTACGCCGTAGTAGCGCCACACTGCGCCGTCATTAAACTCGGCTTCCAGGGTTTCGCTGGCAGCATTGTAGCTAACTGAGCGCAGCATACTGGACGAAACCGGCTGCCGTCCATCGGTGCTTGCGCCCTCTGCGATGGTGCGGTGTTCGCTGCCTTCGCTGTAGATGTCCCACAGTAGTTGTTCTGCGCCATGGCTGCCATGCTGAATTGTCTGGTTGTAATATTCAGGCTCGATCGCGTCGTACTGATATACCCCGCCGCTCTGTAGCTCCACCTCCAGCGTTTGCGTTTCGGGGTCGTAGCCCACTGACTTGACGCTAGTGGACTCCACTGGCTGCCGCTCCATGTTCGCACCTCCTCGCACGCTTGCTGCCCACATTCTACCACAATTGCGCCGCTGGCATGGTTGCTGCTTGAAATGTAGGCAGCAACCATGCCAGGTTCGGTCAATGGCGACCGGATGAAAGGAGAAAATTATGGCGAAACTGGATAGCGAAGAGCGCAACGAACTGTCGAGCAGCACGTTTGCCTTCCCCAAGCAGCGCAAGGAGCCGCTGGAGAACGCCAGCCACGTGCGTAACGCCATCGCCCGCTTCGACCAGGTGGAAGATGTGAGCGATACCGAACGCGATGAAGCCTGGAAGCGCATCAAGACCGCCGCGAAGAAGTACGGCGTGGAGGTCGACGAGGAAAGCTGGCGCGAGCGGGGCAAAGGTAAAGGTAAGGGCAAGTAAGCCGCTGCAGCGCCAACCCAACTAAGCCTACATCACCAACCCAACTAAGCCTCCAGCGGGGGTTGGGGGAGAAACCTTGAAGCGGCAGCCATGCCAGGGTAAGCGCAAAGCTGGTGGCTGGTATAAACCGAGTACCCTGGGCATTATCGCTGGGCGAGTTTTCTCCCCAACCCCCGCTGGGGGCTTTTTGCGTTGGGGTGGGGCGAGTTTTCTCCCCAACCCCCGCTGGGGGCTTTTTGCTTTAGGGCTTTTTGCGTTGGGGTGGGGCGAGTTTTCTCCCCCAACCCCCGCTGGGGGCTTTTTGCGTTGGAGTGGGGCGAGTTTTCTTCCCGCTGGGGGCTTTTTGCGTTGGAGTAGGGCGAGTTTTCTCCCCAACCCCCGCTGGGGGCTTTTTGCGTTGGGGGGGGGTGCTGCGAGTTTTCTCCCCAACCCCCGCTGGGGGCTTGGTTTAGCGTACTTTGTAAGCGAAGATTGGCGCAGTTTCCGCAAAAAGCGGCCAAATATTTGTTTTATTGGCGAAACTGTGTTATAATACCTGCAGAACGCTGTATCGGTGTCCATCTTGCGGCGGGCAAGCAGCCTGCCAAGTTACTCATTACTTCTCGTGGATGGTGAGGGGTAGACGGTGGCCTGGATGAAGCCAGCATAACTACTAAGCAGAGCGTTTAACCTTAACTAACTTACCTTACCATACCATCCAGAGGAGCTACAACAGTAATGTCGTATCAAGATAGGACCCTGCAGTGCCGCGATTGCGGCAACAACTTCACCTTCACGACTGGCGAGCAGCAGTTCTACGCCGAGCGTGGGCTGACCAATCAGCCGGGGCGCTGCCCTGATTGCCGCGAAGCGGCTAAAGGTTCGCGCGGCGGCGGCGGCGGTGGCCGTGGTGGCTACAGCGGTGGTGGCGGCGGCGGTGGTCGCGGCGGCTACGGTGGTGGTGGCGGTGGCGGTGGCTACGGCAGCCGCGACAGCGGCACCCGCGAGATGTTCAACGTGACTTGCGCCGATTGTGGCAAGGAAACCCAGGTTCCCTTCAGCCCCCGCGGTGACCGCCCGGTCTACTGCAGCGACTGCTTCCAGAACCACAAGCCCGCCCGCTACTAGGCGAACAGCAATACACAGACTGGCACCACCCTTCGGGGTGGTGTCTTTTTGTTTGCTCTGCAGTTCCCTCCCCAAAGGGGCAGGCAAGATAGTTTCCTGCCCAAAGGGCGAGGCAAGATGGTTCCCTCCCCAAAGGGCGAGGTAAGTAGGGGAAGTTCGGCTACAAGGGCGGGCAGCCCATTGCTGGTGAGCGTATTCGGAATAAACATTTGACATTATTCCGAATATGTGGTATACTGTTAGGTATGAGGGAAAGAGAGCTAACCGTGCAACAAAGAGCCGCCATCCTGGACTATATCCGCCAGGGCTTGCCCGCGTGGCGGGCGGCGAGTGAGGCGGGCATCCCGAAATCCACCTGGTTCGATATGGTGAAGAAGGCCGAGCAGGGCAAAGCGCCGTTCGCCGACTTCGCCACCGAGATTGAGGCGGCGCAGCAGGGGCAGCGGTCGCAGCGGCAGCTAGAGCAGGAGCGGGAGGAAGCACAGCGTCGCATCCTGCAAATCGCGCTGGGTGGCATCGCCTTGAGCCAGCGCGAACGCGACCTGGCCGAGCAACTGCTGCGCGAGATGGGCAATATTAGTCACACGCCGTCGGCTGCAGAGGTGGAGCGGCGCTGGGACGAGAGGAGAGAAACTGATGAATAATATGTCGTCACGCACCGAGCGGCAGTGGGCGGATGTGCGCCAGTCCAGCGAGGTCAGGAAGGGTAATGCCCTGGCGCGAGTGGAACGGTTCATTATTGACAACCAGTACACGCTCAAGGAAGCGCTGGAGGTGGTCAGTGAGGCGGAACTGATAGCGGCCTTTGCCCAGCATCTTGAGGAGCTACAGCGCATCCGCGAAAGTGAGCAGATGTTATGATTAGCGTAGTTACCGAGCAGGTGACGGCAATTAAGGGCGAAGTAGGCGCGGCGGTGGCCGAGGCTAATGCAGTCTGGGAGCGTAAACATCCAGGGATTGCCGCCAACTACATCGCGGTGGGGCCGGGGCTGGCCGACGATAGCGTGCTGGCCGCGCTGGCTAAGGGCGGGGTGGCGGTCGAGCGGCTGGACTCACTAACCGGGCGGGTGGCGGTCGGCCATCGCAGCGCGGATACCAAAGAGTGGAGCAGATAGGCGCAGGCATGGATGTACCTTTTGGCCCGCTGCAGGGGTAGGGCAATGATGAGAGGAGCGGGGTTATGAAACCGCCAATTCGAGATATGGGCAAGACAAGCTACAAGGTCAATCGTGTAATCGTCGAGGGTGGGGCGAGTGAGGTTACGCTGACCCCGTTCGATAGTGACACGGACAAGGTGGAGCTGTATTACAGCAGCGAGGGGATGACGCAGGAGCATTACATCGTCTGCGAGGCCGATTACCCCGACTCGCCAATCCGCAAGTATGACGGGGTGCGGAAGACCGGCTCCGACTTCGAGCGATATGCGGTGAGTGACTACGACCTGGATGCCAGCAGCGACGACGACCACGTTACCCTGCGTAAGAAGACGCGAACAGCAAACGCCTAAAGCCTGGGCGCGGGTCGGGGCGATTACGACGATGCTTGAGCGGGGTGGGGTTGGTTAACCTTCGTTATCGGCCTGCTCGTACTTGCCTGCAATGTTCGCGTCGAAGTAGTCATCCAGCGGGTCGGCGTGCATCAGCCGCTCGTAGACCTCTTGCTCGACCTTGCGGTACTCGCGGATGCTGCCGTCGCTGAACGCCACCTCTAGCAGGTGGTTGGGGATGTCGTAGCCGACTGACTTGATGCGGGTGGCGTGGGTTATGGGGATGCGGTCCATTCATAATCCTTATGCGCTCACGATTGCTATTTCTGATGCGTCAAGGCCGTATAGTTGATACACCATGTCATTAGCCTGCTGATCAAGATTGCGGATTTCTGTTAGCTTTGCGCTTACCTCGGCAATCCCGGCCTGCGCCATGTTCAGGCCAGTGTGGGCAGTTGCCTCGTCGCGGGGAACCGGAACAAGTGGGGCAAGCTGCGCCCACGTCTTGCCCTCTAGCTGCTCCCTTAGTTCGTTAAAGACAATTTCCAAATAGTCAATCATCTGGTCGTCGCCAGTGATGCTCACCTCGCCGCTTGCCTGTCGCAGCAACAGCTTGCTCTGACCGCTAGTTGGTCCAGCCACGCGCTTCAGTGGATAGCGAATAGCGCGCGTGCCAGGGACGACGCTAATTGCGCCAGTGGCCGCCGCCTGGCGGAGGTCGGTGACGTTCGCGCCGAGCGGCTTTAGCAGTTGGCTAATTGGCGGTATAACCTCACCGCTCTCTATATCAATCGCATAACCGGCATCGCGGTAGGCGGCAATCTCGTTGTTGAGGGTGATCAGTCTGTCGGCAACATCAATAAAGGGCTGCTGCCCAGTTGCATCGAGCGGCTTCACGGGCAATTCGTTAAGATGGTAAACCTTCACATCCTTATCGGTATAGCGGCTGGCAAAATACCAGTTGAACAAACGTGAGTTAAGCAGCACCAGCAGGTATTTGATGTCGTAGGATGAATCACGCTGAATTACTGAATAAAGGGTAACAGGGCAAATGTAATTGTGGTCGTCGTAGGCAGCGCGGATGCGCTCAGTCATACCACCGCTGATTTTTTGTACCACCAGCTTAGGATTGCTCCAGTAGCGAGTGTCACGTGGCGCGGCCAGGTTCGGCCCCCATTTCACGAAAAATGTATTGGAAGGATGGAAGTAGTAACGGTCTACGTCGTCGGTCTGAACCTCTGCTCGGTAACCGGTTTGTGGCGTGTGGCTATGATAAATACGGTTCTTTAGATCGTCAGCGGTTTGCGGCGGTGTGCCTGCACCTATTTCGTACGACTGTATTCCTCTCGAAACATCAGCTACATTATCAAAGCGAACTGTATCTTGCTCAACTTTCTGAATAAGGGTGAGTACAATCGGGTTGGCAGTTAGGTTAAACCTGAATCCACTGTTATGCCACCAATCTACTTGTTCAGCATTATGGTTAGTGGCAAAGGTACGGTTGGCTAGCAGTTCACGACGGCTAACTACCGCCGATACGTGGTGAGTACCAGATATACGCTCAAACTTCTCGGGTAGCAGGTGGATTTCCACCGTTGCCGACTGTGGATCAGGCCCAGTGCTGGGG
>JANXYP010000283.1 GCA_025355955.1 Chloroflexota bacterium | reverse complement strand
GCGGGTGCTGGCCCGCCCTGGTGAGCTTTCAATCAGAGTTCGGTTTACTTACGTAGGGGCGGGCGGTGGCCCGCCCAGGTGAGCTTTCAATCATGCTTATCGAAATCAATAGTGGGGTAGGGGCGCATGGCATACGCCCTGGTGAAATTACCTTAATGCCTATTGTAACCGTAAATGCTTGCAATGGACATAGATGGTGCCTCACGCGGGCGAGGGCAACCCCTCTACCCCAACGTTTGCGCTTGCGATGGGCATGGTGCGCTTCACGCGGGCGTATGCCATACGCCCCTACCCCAATGTTCGCGCTTGCGATGGGCATTGGTGCGCTTCACGCCGGCGAGGGCAACCCCTCTACCCCAACGTTTGCGCTTGCGATGGGCATTGATATGCTTCACGCGAGCGTATGCCATACGCCACTACGTCGATAGCTGCGCCGCCGCATCGTTCGGCTTTCGTAGCGCATCGGGCAGCGCACAATCCAGCTTGTATTTGCTGTCAATCTGCCCGCTGCTGATGCGGTCAACGATCATCTGGTAGTAGTCGGGGTCTAGCTCGGCGGCGATGAAGTTGCGCTCCAGCCGTCGGCATACGTCTACTTCTGCGCCGCTACCACCGAACAGGATCAGCACAGTGTCGCCGGGCATGGTACAGGAGGCGATGAGCATCTCCGATAGTTTCTGCGGGATCTGGCAGGCATGAACTGTCTTCTCGTGGCTGACATTCTTCACCAGGTCGAAGTAGAACCAGGAGTAGGGCATTCGCCCTGTGATGCCCCGTGCGATGCGGTCGCGGATACGCTTGTCATTGGGGTTCTGATACTCCTCGGCTACGTTGTCCTTGTAGAAAGCGTTATCCTCGCTTTTGGTCGCGTGCAGCACACTGCGGTGCGCGGTGGTGAACTTGCGTTTGCTGTGGCCGACGTTGGTGTTGTAGACCCACACGTACTCATTCACCTGCGCGGCGATCTGGTCGAGGCACTTGACCCGCAGGTAGGCGTTCTGCTTTGGATAATTGATGAAAAAGGCGCTGCCGCTATCCTTCAGCACCCGCATACACTCGCGGGCCAGTTCGCAATACCACTCAATATAACGGTCGAAGTCGGTGGTGTAGGAGTGGGAGTTGTACTTGATGCCCACGTTGTAGTCGGGGTCGCCGAAGATACAGTCCACGCTGTTGTCAGGCAACTGGCGCAGCAGCGCCATGATGTCGAGGTTGAAGATTTGGTTGAGGGGTAGGTTAGTCATAACCCGCTTTCGCGCATTACAGCCAACGGATTGTGACAACGGATAAACGGATTGGGCTTAATCGCCGCGCAAAGTTGGCGGTTACAATGGGCATGATTGGCGCTTCATCAGGGCAGGCCCCGCCCGCCCCTACGTGGGGTTGATGCTGGCGATGAGCCAAAACCGCTGGGCAATGGGGCTTATGCCATGCGCCCCTACACTAACCTCAATCCGTTTACCCAATCCGTTTATCCGTTTTTACAATCCGTTGGCTAAAATCCGCTGGCTGTATTTCCGTTATTGTACCATGTCTGCTGCTGCTTGTCTATATCGAAGATTTGATGATGTAGGAGCGCAACATTGGTCTAGAGGCGCAACGTTGGGGTAGGGGCGCATGGCATACGCCCCAGTGAGCCGCACCAATGCCTATCGCAGCCCGCAACCTTGCAACACCACTTCCGCGTCTACCGCGCCGTTTCCGCGTCTTCCGTGGTTCTAACTACCCCACCGATCGGCCACGCCTGCGATGGGCATTGATGCGCTTCAGCATTACCCCTCACCCTGCCTCTCCCCTTGGGGGAGAGGGGTAAAATGGATTCCCGCTGGTCACGCTTGCGATGGGCATTGATGTGCTTCAACATTACCCCTCACCCTGCCTCTCCCCTTGGGGAGAGGGGTAAAACGGATTTTCGCGTCTTCCGCGTCGCTTCCGCGTTCTCCGCGATTCAAAACGTCACCAACTTTGCCAAATTGCGCCCCCTGCGGTATAATGTGCCAACCAGATTTGCCGACGTAATATAAGACTTGCCGCATGGGGGTGGTCGCTCTGTAGGGGCGAACCGTTGTTCGCCCCCGGCGGCGCAGTCGCATATCCAACGCTTTCGCTAGAGGAGGATTTTGTCTCAATGAAGAGCTATAGAACCGAGCAATTGCGTAACGTGGGGCTGTTTTCGCATAGTGGTGCGGGCAAGACCTCGCTGACCGAGGCGATATTGTTCAACGCGAAGCTAATCAGCCGCGTTGGCCGCGTGGACGAGGGCAACACCGTCTCCGACTATGACCCTGACGAGGTGAAGCGCCGCAGCAGCGTCAACATCAGCCTCGCGCCGCTGGAGTGGAAGGATTGCAAGATCAACCTGCTCGACATCCCTGGCTACGCCGATTTCGTCGGCGAGGTGAAGGCTGCAATGCGGGTGGTGGATGCCGCGCTGATACTGGTTGACGCAGTAGGCGGGGTGGAGGTTGGCACCGAGCAGGCGTGGAAGCTCGCCCGCGAACGCGGCTTGCCCACTATGATCTACCTCAACAAGATGGATCGCGAGAACGCCAGCTTTGAGCAGGTAGTCAGCCAGTTGCAGGCCAGGTTTGGCAAGCAGGTGGTGCCGGTGCAGATACCGATTGGCAGCAGCCAGGCGTTTCGTGGCGTGGTAGACATCTGGCACATGAAGGCGTATATGTACGCGCCCAGCACCGGGCGGGCGGGCGATGGCAAGTTCGAGGAGGTGGCGATACCCGCGGATATGCAGGCGCAGGCCGAGCGGTGGCGTGAGCAACTGGTGGAGCGCATCGCCGAGTCGAGCGATGAACTGACCCTGAAGTATCTGGAGGGTGAGGAGATTGGCGAGGACGAGATCCTGCACGCGCTGCACGACGGCACCAAGGATTGCAAGCTGGTGCCGCTGCTGTGCGGCGCGGGCCTGAGCAACATCGCGGTGCAGCCGCTGCTCGACGCGATCGTCTCCTACCTGCCCGCGCCCAACGAGACAGGCGAGGTTGCGGCCACCAACCCGACCAACAGCCAGAGCGTTACCCTAAACTGGAAGGCGGACGGCCCCCTTGCCGCGTTCGTGTTCAAGACTATCTCCGACCCCTATGTGGGCCGCATCAGCTACATCCGCGTCTACTCCGGCACGATGCACTCCGACCAGACCGTGACGAACGCGAACAAGAGCAAGGATGAGCGCGTCGGCCAGTTGCACTTGATGCGCGGCAAGGAGCAGGAGACCGCGCAGGAGGTAGTGGCGGGCGACTTCGCGGTGATCAACAAGCTGCAGGAAACCGGCACCAGCGATACCCTGTGCGCTCAGGGCCATCCGCTTATCCTCGACGGCATTACCTACCCCAATACCCTCTACTCGGCCACGGTCAGCCCGCGCACCAAGGCGGACATGGACAAGATGGGTACGGCCATCCACCGCATCGTCGAGGAAGACCCCACCATCCAGGTTAGCCGCGACGCGCAGACCGGCGAAACCATCCTTAGCGGCATGGGCGACAGCCACATTGCGATTATCGCCGACCGGCTGCACCGCAAGTTCGGCGTGGCGGTTGATGTCAGCCTGCCGCGCGTGCCTTACCGCGAGACGATTAAGAGCAAGGTGCCGCACGCCGAATACAAGCACAAGAAGCAAACCGGCGGGCATGGGCAATACGGCCATGTGGTCATTGCGCTAGAGCCGCTGCACGACGGGCAGGACTTCGAGTTCGCCGAACACGTAGTCGGCGGCTCGGTGCCGCGCAACTTCTATCCGGCGGTGGAGAAGGGTGTGCATGAGGCGCTGGGCGAGGGGGTGCTGGCAGGCTATCCCGTTACCGGCGTGCGCGTAACCCTGATTGACGGCAGCTTCCACCCGGTGGACAGCAGCGAAATGGCGTTCAAGATTGCCGCCAACCAGGCGTTCAAGAAGGGGGTAATGGAGGGCAAGCCCATCCTGCTGGAGCCAATCTACGAGATGGAGATTAGCGCCCCCGACGACTACGCTGGCGACGTGATGAGCGACCTGAACACCAAACGCGCCCGCGTCCACGGCATGAACCCGGAGGGAACCGGCAACACCATCATCACCGCCGCCGCGCCGCTGGCCGAAATCCAGAGCTATTCCGCCGACCTGCGTAGCATCACCCAGGGGCGCGGCACCTACACGATGCACTTCGACCGCTACGAGGAAGCCCCCAGCAACGTCACCGCCAAGGTAGTCGAGGCACACAAGGCGGCTGTCGCCGCAGCAGAACACTAGGGCAAGCAATTCGCTGCGTATACGATGCCCCGCTGGCTGGTTGGCTGGCGGGGCGTTTTGTTAGGGGTGGCTACTATTACCGCCTCAGTTGGCATATTTGCGCCAAATTGGTGTAGGGGCGAATCGCATACGCCCTGCCGCCCTGTGTCAAAGCCAATCGTAACTACTTATCCAAAATGGGCGAATAATGGTTCGCCCCTACGAACAAGGGCCGGTTTTTCGGATAAGCTCTTAGTAAGGCTATAATTTCTGTAGGGGCGAATCGTTGTTCGCCCTGGTCTAATTTGTACTAGCTGCTCGGCTAAATGGTATGACAACCTGGGACCCGATTGCAACTGCATCTACCTTTTTAGCCCTCCTCGCCAGATTCGTAGGAATGCTCACGCCCCCGACGGATGGCGGCGTAGTAGGAGCATGCCCAGCAGGGCAATAACGGCTACGGCAACCGCTGCGACGGCGATCCAGCCTATTGCGCCGCCGCTCGATGGCGGGTTGGTAGGCGCACCCAGGCTGGTCGGATTAGCCACCGCGCTGGTGGGGGCGATACTGGCACTTGGTGGCGCGCTGGTAGTGGTTGGCAATGGGGCAACGGTCGGGCCAGGCACGATGCTGGTCGGCGTAGCTGGGTTGGCCGTGTCCGTTGCGCTGGCTGCTATAATCGCGGTTGACGCAGACGGTGATGTCGCAGTAGCGGGAGGGATGGTCGGTGGCGCAAGGCCGCTGCTGGCGGTAGCGCGGGCCAGAGGCAGGCCGCGACTATCCACCTGATACCACTGTCCCAGCCAGGCGGTAAACTGGTCAATCTCGCCCTGCTGCTCGGCAATCAGGCTGACGGCAAAGGGCTTGAGTTCGGGGCGGGCGGCGTGGGCAGGGACAAGCTGGGCGGCTTCGATGGCAAGCTGGTGGTCGTGGATGAGGTAGAGCATCAACTGCTTGTCGTAGGCATCGCTCTGGTGTGCGTCGAGATCGTAGATCTGGTGCAGCGCCTCGTTCAGGCTGCCCATATTCATGCCGGGCATCGCTCGCATATGAATGAGGGTGTTGGTCATGCTGGTGTCGGGTTGATTGTGGTACCAGTCGTTCAGCCAGCCAATCAGCTGGTCGGCCTCCTGTTGGCGCTTGCTCATGATGCTGAGGGCCAGATCCTTGAGCGGGGCGTGTTTGGCGTTGCTCGGCGCGGAGCGCACCAGTTCGACATCTATCTGGTGGTTGGTGATAATGTTACGCATAAAGTAGAGGTCGAAGTCCGCGCCAGTACGCGGCTGCAGCGTGCTTGGATCCATCGCCTGGGCTGCCGCCCGCTGGCTGGAGGTGATCAGCAGTGCAGCGACCACCAGAGTGGCGATAATTATCTTTTTCACGGTAAATCTCTCCTTCGGCAATAGCTTCTATAGCACTTACGCAAATGTGGGGTATTTGGGTGTATCGAGGGCCATTTAATATGGTGGCATGGCGGGATAAATCCCACTCCTACATAGGTATCGTGCTGGTAGGGGCGCAATCTCATTGCGCCCTGGCACTTGACGCTCATCTAACCGCGGCGTATAATATATGATACATATAACGACAATGCCGTCGTTCGCAGAACCGCATCTTAGAACCCTGCTATGCCCTCCGCCACCCCTGCGACCGGCTTACCCCAGCGACGGCCCATATGCGCTTACGTCAGCAGATGATTGGTTGCTATGGTTCGCTGTGCAGCGCAATCAAAATGAAGGAGAGTTCTTTACCGTGAAGTTTGCTAACCGCATCAGCAACCTGCCTCCTTACCTGTTCGCCGAGTTGAACAAGAGCGTCAACGCCCGGCGCATGGCCGGTATTGATGTAATCAACTTCGGCATCGGCGACCCCGATGTGCCGCCCCCCAGCTTCATCCTCGACAGCCTGAGCTTGGAGGTACACGACCCCAGGAACATGGCTTACCCCAACTATTATGGACTGCCAGAGATGCGCCGCGCCATTGCCGAGTGGTACAAGGGCCGCTTCAACGTGTCGCTCGACCCCGACCACGAGACGCTACCACTGATTGGCTCGAAGGAGGGTATTGCCAACCTCGCCACTGCGATGCTCGACCCCGGCGATATTGCGTTGGTACCCAGCCCCGGCTACCCTGTCTATCAGCTTGGCACGCTGCTGGTGGATGGGGTCAGTTACCTGATGCCCTGTACCGAGGCTACCGACTACCTGCCCGACTTCGATGCTATCCCCCCACGTATTGCCGAGCAGGCACGGGTGCTGTGGCTAAACTATCCTAACAACCCCACTGGCGCGACCGTCGGACTCGACTTCTTCAAGCGGGCGGTGGAGTATGCCCACCGCTACGACATCCTCATCGCTCACGACAATCCCTATAGCGACATCTACTTTGATGACTACTGCCCACCCAGCATCCTTCAGGTCGACGGGGCAAAGGAAGTGGCAGTGGAGTTCAACAGCCTGAGCAAGACCTACAGCATGGCGGGCGCACGCATCGGCATGGTGGTGGGCAATGCGCGGGTGGTGGAGGCGCTGGGGCGAGTAAAGAGCAACATTGACAGCGGCGTGTTCACCGCAGTGCAATGCACCGCGATCAAGGCGCTGACCAGCGACCAGAGTTGGATCCCCCAGCGCAACAAGATCTACGAGCGCCGCCGCGATGTGCTGGTGGCAGCGCTATGCAAGGCCGAGTTGCCAGTGCGTAAACCGAAGGCTAGCCTCTATCTGTGGGGCAAGGTGCCGCAGGGCTTCACCGCAATGGAGTTCGCCTTCCACCTGCTCGACGAGATCGGCGTGTTCGTCACTCCCGGCAGTGGCTTCGGCGAATACGGCGAGGGCCACTTCCGTATGTCACTCACTGTCGCTGACCAGCAGGTGGACGACGCGGTGCAGCGGCTGGCGCGGCTTAAACTGTGATGGCAAGGGTTAATGGTGATGAATGTTGGGGTAGCAGGGTCATCTCGAAGTTTGCCAGCCTGCTCGTTAATGTGATCGCCTGCTGCTTGGCTAGCCATAGGATAAACGTAGTTAACCCCTGAACATTAGGCCCAGGCAGCAGCTGGGGGCTTACCCCCCAGACCCCCTGGTAGCACTCACCGTTTCTGCTCATTTTGATGCTTATGGGGCATAACGTGCCTCGCTACTATGCTGAAGCCAGGACAACCCCAGCTCCTGGCTGCTAGTTCATCAGCCATCGTTTGCCTCTTTCTAGCACAAAACCCCTCTCCCATTGGTGGGAGAGGGGTTCATCATGGTCGGGGTCAGCTAAACTTCTTGAATAGCCCGTTCAGCACCTGCTCCGGGGTTTGGCGCTCGGCAGGGATGGTGGCGGCGACGTGATCCTCGAAGGTGGCCTTGTCGCGGTTCTCGTACAGCACGCCGAGGTAGTATGGGTCGTGCTTCGAGGCGGCGGCCAGGGCAGCGATGTAGTCGGTTTTGTCGTAGCCCTCTGGCAGGTCAATCGCCTCGTCGCGGTAATACTTGAAGGTGTTGACCTTGTTGAAGGTGGGGCAGGGGCTGAACACGTCAATTACCGCGAAGCCGGGGTGTTCCATGCCCTGCAGAATGAGGTCGGCCAACTCCTTGGTCTTGCCGCTGAAGCCACGCGCCACATAGGTCGCGCCCATCGCCAGGGCCAGCATTAGCGGGTTGAGCGGCGCATCCGCGCTGCCTTTCGGCGTGGTCTTGGTCACGAAGCCGAGGTCGCTGGTCGGTGAGGTTTGGCCCTTGGTCAGCCCATAGATGTTGTTGTCCATGATCACGTAGCAGATGTTGAGGTTGCGACGGGCGGTGTGGACGAAATGGCCCGCGCCGATGGCGAAGCCGTCGCCGTCGCCGCCGAAGGCGATTAGCTGAATGTCGGGGTTGGCAACGCGGATGCCGGTGCTGACTGGCATGGCGCGGCCATGCACGCTATGAAAGCCATAGCTGCTGACAAAGAAGGGCAACCTGCTGCTGCAGCCGATGCCGCTGACTGCCACAATATCCTTGGGGTCGGTGCCTTTGGCCTTCAGCGCGTTATAGATGGCATTCAGCACGCCGAAGTCGCCACAGCCAGGACACCAGGTAGGCTTGGTGTCGCTCTTGTAGTCATCAACAGTGCGCTCCAGCAGCGCAACCTGCGATTTGGTGTTATTGTTCAATACGTCCATTGTTCTTTATGCCTTTCTCGGACCCTCTCCCAACCTCCCCCGGAGGGGGAGGGGCATTTCTCTTAATGATTCACGTATTCCATTATCTTAGCCAGTAGTAGCGACGATTTGAGTGGTGCGCCGCCGTAGACGTTGAGGCGGACGAAGTCCTTGCGGTAGTGGGTGTTGAGCAGATTGGCGAATTGGCCGGAGAAGTTGACCTCAGGGATGATGATGACCCGTTTGCTGGCGATGAAGTCGTCGAGCTGCTGAGTGGGGATCGGCCAGATCATCCGTGGAGCAATCAGATCCAGCTTCACCCCCTGCTTCTGCGCCTCCAGCAATGCCTCGTAGGCAACGCCGGTGGCGCTACCCCAGGTGATAATGCCGAGTTCGGCGGCAGGGTCGCCCGCGCGGAATGGCTCCGGGGCGTTCTGCGCCGCGCCGATCAGCTTGCGGTGGCGCTTGTCGGTCATGCGCGTGTGGTTGATTACGTCATAACGGGGGCGGCTGAACTCGTTGTGTTCCAGGCCGCTGCTGGTGTACTGGCCGCCCGCCTGCCCCGGTATGCTCATGGGCGAAACACCATCCTCGGTGACAGCATAGCGCTGGTATAGCTCAAAGCCACGACTAGCCGCCAGTTCCATGTCTACCTCATCGCCTTCGCCATCATTCTCCGGCAGCGTGCCATTGCCGTGCTGTGCCACTGGGGTAGAGAGGGTATGCTGATCCAGAGTGGCGTTGGCGCTAGCAGTGGGGTCGTAGAGGACGCGGGGGATTAGCTTAATCTTGCTAAGGTCGGGCTTGTGAATGCTTTGGGTGCGAACCGATAGAGTGGTGTCGGAGAGCAGGATGACCGGCACCTGGTAGCGCTCGGCAAAGTTGAAAGCGTCAATCGCCCGCCAGAAGCAGTCGGCTACATCGGTTGGGGCGAGGACAATGCGGGGGAACTCGCCATGACCGGCGTAGACCGCCATGTTCAGGTCGCCCTGCTCCTGCTTGGTGGGCATCCCCGTGCTAGGGCCGGTGCGTTGCACGTCGACAATCACCGCTGGTATCTCCGCCATGCCGCTGAGGCCCAGCATCTCGACCATCAGGCTGAGGCCCGGGCCGCTAGTCGAGGTCATCGCCCGCTTGCCGGTATAGCTTGCGCCCAGCACCATGCCCATCGAGGCAATCTCGTCCTCAGCCTGTACCACCGCGCCACCCACTTTGGGCAGTTCACCCGCCAGGAACTCCATAATATCGCTGGCCGGGGTGATTGGATAGCCGAACAGGTGGGTGCAGCCACCGGCGATGCAGCCCATGCTCAGTAGCTGGTTGCCGGAGATGATGATGCTATCCTCTTCGACCGCGCCCGCCTTCAGGTAATAGTTGGCGCGTTCGGGGAAACTCTCCTCGATGTAGCGGAAGCCTAGCTGGAACGCCTGCTTGTTCTTGGCAACCACATCCTCGCCTTTACGCAGAAACTTCTCGGTCAGCAGGCGGTTGATTGGCTCGACATCCATGCCGAACAGTGCGGCCAGCATCCCCACCGCAACCACGTTCTTGCCCAGCTCGAACTTTAGCTCACCCTTGGCGATCTTAGTCATGGGCAGAGCCAGGGCGCGCTTACCCCCTTGTTCGTAATGGAAGTCAGTTACTGCGCCATCGTCGTAGAGCAGCAGGCCATCATCGTGCAGCTCCTCGTAGCTCTTGTCGTAGCCCTCCTGGTTGAAGGCCAGCAGGATATCCAGCGCTGCCCCTTCGGTGTAGAGGTCCTCGGAACTGAGGCGCACTTGATACACGCTGTGGCCGCCCTTAATCTCGGCGGGGTAGGTCTGAAAGGTCAGTACCTTGAAGCCAGCGCGAGCAGCGACCTGGGCAAACAGTTCGCCGGTACTCTTCACTCCCTCACCGCTCTCGCCACCCATACGAATGACGATGCTGTGGCGTTGCTCCAGCGTTTGCTCTTCGGTCATCGTCGGTCTCTCTGCCATTGCTACCATGGTAAAATCCTTTCCTAGTGATTGTAGGATTTGGAATGTAGAATGTAGATTGCCGTAGTTGGCGTGGTCTTTAATCTACAATCTACAATCTTAAATCTGCAATCCCCCCAGCAGTCCGGGAATCTGGTTGGGCGACTCGGCCACCTTCGCGCCCGCCTTGCTTAGGGCGGCCATCTTTGCGGCAGCGGTATCGTCGCCGCCGCTGATAATCGCGCCCGCATGACCCATGCGCCGATCCGCTGGTGCGGTGCGGCCCGCGATGTAGGCAACCACCGGCTTAGTCATACTGCTCTTGATATAATCGGCGGCGCGTAGCTCGGCATCGCCGCCAATCTCGCCGATCATCACTACGCTATCGGTATCGGGGTCGTGCTCGAACAGCTCCAGGATGTCGACGAAGCTGGAGCCAATAATCGGGTCGCCGCCTATGCCGACGGCGGTACTCTGACCCATACCCGCCAGGGTTAGCGCATTGACCGCCTCGTAGGTCAGGGTGCCGCTCTTGCTCACCAGGCCGACGCGCCCAGGCGCGTGGATGTAGCCGGGCATAATGCCAACCTTGGCCTGCCCGGGCGTAATCAGGCCGGGGCAGTTGGGGCCAATCAGCCGCGCCCCATGACCCTTGACGAACTCGTAAACCTTCACCATATCCAGCACCGGAATACCCTCGGTGATGCACACGATCAAGGGGATACCCGCGGCAACAGCCTCCATAATCGAATCGGCAGCGAACGGCGCGGGAACATAGATAATCGTGGTGTTGGGGATCGCCTCGGCCATTGCCTCGCGCACGGTGTTGTACACCGGCACGCCGATGTGGGTGCTGCCGCCCTTGCCGGGCGTAACCCCGCCAACCACGTTGGTGCCGTATTCGATCATCTGCTGGCCGTGGAAGGTGCCGTTGCGTCCGGTGATGCCTTGGATCAGCAGGCGGGTGTTCTTATCTACCAGAATGCTCAAGGTTGGTGTACTCCTTTGTACAGTGGATTATTGGACCCTCTCCCAGCCTCCCCCAGTGGGGGAGGGGTTTATTGTTTCAGCCTCCCCTACTGGGGGAGGGGCTTCTTGTTAGCGGCTGTGTGCCACTTCGACGACCTTCTTTACCGCATCGTCCATGTTGTCGAGGGCGATAAGGTTGGCTTCGCTGAGGATGCGGCGACCCTCGGCCTGGTTGGTGCCGACCAGACGGATGACCAGCGGCACATCGGTCTGCACTTCTTTCAGGCCGACGATGATACCCTTAGCCACTTCGTCGCAGCGCACGATACCGCCAAAAATGTTGAACAGAATGGCTTTCACATGGGGGTCGGAGAGGATGATGCGGAGCGCATTAGTGACTCGCTCGGCATCGGCGCTACCGCCGACATCGAGGAAGTTGGCGGGTTCACCGCCATAGAGCTTGATGGTGTCCATCGTACTCATCGCCAGGCCCGCGCCGTTTACCATGCAGCCGATGTTTCCATCCAGCTTGACGTAGCTGAGGTTGGCTTCGCGGGCGGTAATCTCAGCGGCTTCCTCCTCGTTGAGGTCGCGGTAGGCTTCAAGGTCGGGGTGACGATAGAGGGCGTTATCGTCGAGCACAATCTTGGCATCGAGGGCTTCGAGCTTGCCATCTTTGGTAATCACCAGTGGGTTGATCTCGGCGAGGCTGGCATCGCTAGCAGTGAAGGCGTTGTACAGGCCATGCACGATCTTGATAAAGTCGCGCTGTAGCGGGGCGGGGATTTGCATCGCAAAGGCGAGATCGCGGGCTTGATATTCGCCGAGGCCGAGGGCGGGGTCGGCGCTGATGCGGATAATCTTTTCGGGGTTGGTTTTGGCGGTCTCTTCAATCTCAACGCCGCCCTCCGCCGAGCCAATCAGCATCACGGTCTTCGAGGCGCGGTCTAGCACCACGCCGAGGTAATATTCGTGGGCGATGTCGGCAGCGACGGTGACCAGCACCTTCTTGACGGTGATGCCCTTGATCTGCATCCCCAGGATGGCGGCTGCCTTGTCGTGCGCCTCCTGCGCGGTCTGGGCCAGCTTCACGCCACCCGCTTTGCCCCGCCCCCCGGCGTGGACCTGGGCCTTGACCACCACCATCTTGCCAATGCGTTGGGCGATCGCCTCGGCCTCGTCAGCGCTGGTGGCAACATGGCCTTCCTGCACCGGAATGTTGTAACGAGCCAGAACTTCCTTGGCCTGGTACTCGTGTATCTTCAAGGTATCCTCCTCGACCAAACAGGCGCAAGCGCCGTGTCTAATATAGCCATTCAGTACGCAGGCATAACCACTTGCCTTCGCCTGCGATATAGGGTTCGTTAAGAATTATACTACTTTAGACGTGCGATTCGCAAGTTTGAGGGTATAGCAAAGGCTCCTCCCATATGGGAGGAGCCTTTGCTACCAGCTATGGTTCTAGTAGTCGGGGTGTAGCCTAAGCTACAACTACCAGCGCCATTCCTGGATGTTCCAGGTCGGAGGAGTACTGGTGCCAGTCGGCTTGTAGTTCTTGAGGCCAACCGGAGCAGTGGAGATGTTCAGACGCACGTGAAGCGGGATGACCGGCAGCTGCGTAGCGAAGATGACCTGCTCTGCCTTATAGGCAATCGCACGCTTGGCCGGGTCGAGGGCAATCAGCTTGTTGGCATTGGCATCGGTGAGCAGCTTGTCGTTGTCGGGGTTGCTCCAGCCGGGGTAGTTCTGGCCGGTGTAGCCGTTGGCCTGGGTGGGGATACCACCGGTGCCATAGAGGCCCTGGCCGCCTGGGTCGGCGGCGCTAACCCAGGCGTACTCCGCGAAGGCGAAGGTGCGCAGGGTGAGCGGGCCTTGCGGGCCGAAGTACTGCTGGGCGGGGATGTATTCGAGCTGCGCGTCGACACCGACTGCCTTGAGGTCAGCGGCTACCAGCTGGGTCACAGCCTGGCGGTACGCATTGCCTGCGGTGGTGTTGTACTTGAAGCTCATCTTACCGCCGGGGCCGTTGAGGATGCCATCGCTGCCGGGGGTATAGCCAGCGGCGGCGAACATGGCCTTGGCCTTGGTCGGGTCGTAAGCATACTTCGGCACGTCGGGGTTGTAGAACTGGGTGATGTTCGGGGTAATCCAGCTATGAGCCACTACCGTCTTGCCGTAGAGAACCTTGTCCACGATCTGCTGGCGGTTGATGGCGTAAGCGAATGCCTGACGTACCTTCACATCCTTGAACAGCGAGTTGTCCAGGTTGAAGTCGATGTGCTCCCAGGTCGCGCTGGGGATGTAGTAAGGCTTGATCACGCCCTGCTGCGCGATGGCATCGAGCTGCGGCACCTGGCTGAGGCTGGTGGCATCCTCGGTGGCGATCTGGATCTGGCCGGTCTGCACCTGGGCAAGCAACTGGTTGGTGTCCGCCACGATCTTGAGGGTAACGGTGCTGAAGGCGGGCTTGTTGAGGGTCAGGTTGTAGTACGGGTTCGGCTCCAGGATGACGGCCTGGCCGGCAACCCACTGGCGAACCTTGTAGGGGCCGGTGCCGAGCGGGCCGCGACCATAGTCGCTGGTCTGGATCTTGGTTGCATCGAGCTTGCCATAGGCGTGCTCAGGGTATACCCAGCTAAGATTGAAGAACAGTGGGTCGACCACCGGGCCGCTCTGGGTCTCGTATTGACCGTAGCGGCTCTTGTCCTTAGTGAAGAGCGCCTTGGCCTGATTCTCACTGAGCATCTTGCCAACCACGGTGTAGTCGTCGACTGCAGTGAAGCTGCTGTACTTGTCAGCGGCGGTGCGGTCAACTACCTGCACGTTGGGGTTCTCATAGATGCCCTGCCAGCCGTAGACTACGTCCTTGGCCGTGAACTCCACACCATCGGCGAACTTGACACCGTGGCGTAGCTTCCACTTGATCTGCAGGTACTGGTCGGGGCCATCAGCGCCGATGAACTGGGCTGCGCCGTTGTCGAGGCCGGGGATGAAGGCGGCCAGGTCGGGGTAGAAGACGTTATTGTTGTCAATGCCGGTCAGGCCGTTTTCAATCGCGGCGAGGACGACGGCGGCAACGTAGGCATTGGCGTTGGGGCTGAACAGGGTGTCTGGCTCCTGGCTCATGCCCAGGGTGATGCTATCGTGGCTGTTGCTCATACCGGCAGTGTTGTTAGGCTGGGCAACATACAGCTGCTTGTACTGCTGCACGCCAAGCAGACCGAGCAGTACCTTGTACTGGGCCTGTGCCTGCTCCGGGTGGAACTCGAAGCGCTGGCGCTCGAAATACTGCACATCGTAGGTCTTGCCGTCGGTGCTGACTTCCTGGATCTGCTCACTCAGGGGGTAGCCGAACT
>JANXYP010000093.1 GCA_025355955.1 Chloroflexota bacterium | reverse complement strand
CGGGGTGGACCTGAGGTGATGGTGCTGGAGGAAACCAGCACACCAATTCCCGGCCCCGGCGAAGTGCTGATCAAGGTAGCGGTGGCGGGAGTGAGTCACTCCGACATCGGCCAGCGTCGCGGAGATTACCCTAACTTGCTGCCACTACCAGCTATACTGGGTAATGAGGTAGCGGGTGTTGTGGTCGGGTTGGGGTCAGAAGTCTCCACTCTATCCGAGGGTATGCGCGTTGTCGCGCTGGTGGAGGGTGGTTACGCTGAGTACGCAGTGGCACCGGCAGCCCAGGTGAGTGTCATCCCCGCAGGGGTAAGCTTTACCCAGGCCACTGTAACCCCAATCCAGGGCCAGACCGCCTATCTGCTACTAGATAAAGCGGCCCATATGCGGGCTGGCGAGAGGGTGCTGATTCATGCGGCGGCGGGTGGGGTTGGCTCACTGGCCCTGCAACTGGCCCGCCTGCTCGGGGCAAGCTTGGTGATTGGCAGCACTCGCTCACCCGAGAAACTCAGCTACATTCGCGGTTTCGGCGCTGACCTGGCCGTGAATAGCGAAAGCCCTGATTGGGTGGGGCAGGTAATGCAGGCCACCAGAGGGCAAGGAGTGGATGTGATTCTCGATGCGGTTGGCGGGTCGCTTACCCACCCTAATCTGGCTTGCCTGTCTGCGTTTGGTCGGATGGTGGTGTTTGGCGCGCTAAGTAGCGCGGTGACCCCGGTGGTCGCGCCAATGCTGATTGCCAAATGCCTGACCATTAGTGGCTATAACACCTTGATTCAGCCGCTAGCCGACCAGATGCGGGCCAGCCAGACGGTGCTAGAGCAGATCGCGGATGGTCGGTTGCAGGTTACGCTGGGTCAAAGCTATGCCCTGGCCGAAGTGTCAGCGGCGCATCAGGCGATTGAAGCTGGACACATGCAGGGCCAGGTCACGCTTACCTTGTGATCAGTCGCAAACATCGCTGGGTATTTTCGCTATTAAGGTCATAAATAACAAGGAGTAAGAAAATGGCTACAAAGCAAGGCGTACCACCAGAGAATGCAATTATCCCTGGCCCTGCTCGCAAACCCCCTAAGTGGCTGATGAGAGGCATGAACCCGATGATGAAGGCGGTGCTGCGCTCCCGATTTCGGGGAAAGATGGGAGCGATGCTGCTGGTGCTGAACTTCAGCGGACGAAAGGGCGGTAAGAAGTACAGCACCCCGGTCGGCTATCAGCGGCAGGGCGACACCATCATCATTTACACCCACAGCCCCTGGTGGAGAAACTTGCAGAACAATACCCCGGTAACCATGCTGGTGAATGGCGAAAACCTACATGGTAGTGCAAATGCGGTCAGCGACTCAGAGCAAGTCATGAAGAGTGTGCGCGAATTCGTGAACAAGAACGGGGCGAAGAGCGGCAACCGGATTGGCCTCAACCTACCCACGGAAGGCGGCGCAGAATCCCGAACTCGTCCGCCAGATTATCGCAGCGGGTAGCGAGTCGGTACGTATTAACTGTGCGCACGACGATGTTAAAGTTTGGCAGGGGCTACTGGACAACGTGCAACGCGCCGAGCATGAGCTTGGCCGCAAGTGCATTGTGCTGATGGATCTGGGCGGACCCAAGCTGCGTACCGGGCCGCTTGAGCCTGGGCCTGCAGTCGTGAAGTGGAAACCTGTACGAAACTCACTCGGCAAGGTAGTAACGCCTACTTTGATCTGCATACAACCAGGAGGGCAGGCGGCGGAGCCGCTGCCCCCCGCTGACGCGGTACTCACGTTCCCAACTGCGTGGGTTGAGAAGTTGTGCAAAGGTGACCTGGTGAAATTCTTTGATGCGCGTGGCGCGAAGCGCTGGCTGCGTATTACCGCATTGGTTGGGACGACGCGGCTGGATGAGACGGAACAAACAGCCTATATTACCTCTGATACCAGCTTCCGCGTAGTCGAGCGTAATGAGACGAAGGTACAGCACGCCCGCAAGGTTCAACCAATTGGTATCGTACAAATCATGCAGGAGATTCCTCTAAAGCAAGGCGATCAACTTATCCTCACCGCCCACGATGAACCTGGTAAACCGGCATCGTACACTGCCAATGGGCAATTGCTGGCACCAGCGAGGATAAGTTGCACGTACCAGAAATCTTTCCGTGCCTAAAGGCGGGAGAGCCTGTAATGTTCGACGATGGCAAGTTTGCGGGCCGGATTCAGTCGGTTGCACCAGAGAAGGTAGTTGTGGAAATCACCCAGGTTCCGCCCAAAGGGGCCAAGCTAAAAAGCGAGCGCAGTATCAACTTCCCGGAGAGCGACCTGCAGCTATCCGCACTGATGCCAAAGGACTATCAGGATCTCAAGTTCGTGGCGGCACACGCAGACATAGTGGGTATGTCATTTGTACAACGGGCAGACGACATAGTTACGCTGCAACAGCGCTTGGCAGAGCTTGGTGGTCGCAATCCCGGCATCCTACTCAAGATTGAAACGCGGCGAGGGTTCGACCGGCTACCAGAACTCATCTGGGCGGCAATGCGTAGCGCCAATACTGGAGTGATGATTGCGCGTGGCGATCTGGCAGTGGAGTGCGGTTACGAGCGGCTGGCCGAGGTACAGGAGGAGATCCTCTGGTTGTGCGAAGCTGCGCACCTGCCAGTGGTGTGGGCCACTCAGGTGTTGGAGAGCCTTGCCCAGAGCGGGATACCGTCGCGGGCTGAAATCACCGATGCGGCAATGGGCGAACGCGCCGAGTGCGTAATGCTCAACAAGGGACCGCACATTCTAGAAGCAATAGATACCCTCGATAACATCCTCCACCGAATGAAGGCGCATCTTTGGAAGAAGATGTCTATGATGCGCAAACTGCGCTCGTGGTCGCAGATGCCCTGGCGGGCAGGCGATGCAACCAAAGCGATTGGTGAGTAGCTGGGAGCACTATTGCTCGCCGCTACAGAATTACTTGCCGTTGGGTGAACAACGGCTTACCTCTACAGATCCTCGTCAGCCTCTCAGATGCCTCTCTCGCCCCACTCTTGCACAGTAGGCGCAGGTTTTCGTTCACAATGCCCCGGTTGCCACCGACTCGACCATATCGTAGATGGTGAATGCGACCACGCTGGTGGTTGAAACCTGTGAGCCGACGGCACAGTGTCTGCCTGTCAACAATAACATTCCCGTGCAGTAACACCAAACCTTGCTCACTCGCCGAAGCCCTCGACCACGAAACCCCGCGCCATCTCCCGCAGCCTGCCGGTCACCGCGGGTGGAGAGAACGGTAGCGCCCTTCTTGCCTGCTGCCAGTTTGGCTAGCTACGCCATCTGCATCAGATTTTCGCCGCAACAATTCCAAGCTGATCACCTCGGCTTCTGATGCGGTGAGGCCGACGATTGGCCCGCCCGCCTTGCCACCGAGGTATTGAGTAAGGTCCACTCCTGGCATGGGCAGCGGTAGCGGCTGCTCGGGGCCATCTACCCACTTGCCCGCCACATAGACGAGGCAGCGGTAGCGCCCGATGGCATACTCCTGCACCTCGACCTCGACTAGCCTGCCATCGCCCAGCCGCTTGCTCAATACTATATCGCGCATCTTGCTTGCCCCAATCTCGAACACCAATATTATCCCAATTAAACGTAGTAGCCTACATTATACCCGAACAACCTTACCAACCAGCTTACCAATGCTAGGCAAATGATTGGATATGGGCTACATCGGGGCAGTACAAAGCTATACCTGCCGAACCTGTCCCTTGATGGCTTGGTTAAGGAATGAACTCCCTGAGCCACTCCTTGAGCCATCTGCCCATTTCGCGCCCCAGCCTTCGCCAATCGGTGAGTCGCTCTTCTAGCTGGGGCGGACGGAGACTACACAGCGGCGCTTTCTCCTGCGCCGACCGCTTCAGACCCAGGGAAGTTATGCGGTACTCGTAGCGGCGTTGCCCTACATGGGCCAGCTCTCGCTCGACCAGACCAAGTTCAGTTAGCTGGCGAAGTAGGCGCGAGGTGACGGGTGAGTTCAGCCCGTCCCTCGCCAGATCGGAAGCCATGTACCAGGCGCCAGGCTCCATCATCAGAATTACGGCTAGTTGTTGTGCGGAAAGCTCTATCATCGCTCAAATATATTAGCACAAGTGTTCGGAAGATACAAGGTTTATGCGCGAAAGTGGCGTGAGAAGTGCGGAGATACAGAAAGTCGGGCGCGAAGGTGAGCGCGAAGACCAAGCGACAGGCGAAGGCCAGTGTCGCTCTTAGGGTAGTATGCTAGCCTGCCCGCCGAGGGGGTTGCAGGTAGTGCGGGTGGTAGCGCTTCCCCCTAATCGTATGCTGGCCTGCTTGCGGAGGCGGTCTGAGCAGCGAAGGCGAGGGCCGGTGTCACTTCACTAATCGTATGCTCGCCTGCTTGCCCGCTTAGGAGAGATACAGCGTGTGTGAGGCAGGCACGGCGGTGGCAGCATGGTGTACAAGGCCTCAAAGTCGCACGAGCAAGGTCAGGGAGGGGGGTGGGAGAGGCGAGGAGTTATCCTTGCAACTAGCGGTGAGATGGGGCGCAGGCGGGGCGAAGAGGTGCGGAGAAGCGCGAAGGCGGGCGCGGAGGCGGGTGGGCGACAGCACCAGCGCGATGGCCAAGTGGGATGGTCGGTGGATAGGGCTAGCTTCCTCGCGTTTACCTTCTACCCAGAACCAGCTGACCATTTGAGGCGATTGGTCTGCTTTGTTTTGCCTTGCCTCCGTACTACCCACCTCCTCCGGACATCGGTAGAACCCCTCCTCGGCTCGTTCGTTGTACTTAGAGAGGAGCTTCTTATCCGTTGCTACCCTCTTCAACCTTCGCTCGAATATTGGCCCGGCTAGCTGTTATGGAGGAATATAGCCATGAAAACCAGGCGCGTACATCTGACTTTGTTGGCCCTCGTCGTCGCCACCATCACCTTCTCGTTCTCCCCGCCCCTGCCGCCCGTCCACGCCCAGACGGCTTTCGCTGACCCCGCCTTTGAGCGACTCTGGACCCGCACCGACCAGCTAGTGACAGCAGGAGCGGTCTCCCGCAGCTACTACTGGGGACCAGCACCCAGCTACACCACCAGTGAGGACTACGCCCAAGGAGCAGGTGGCCAGCGGTTGGTGCAGTATTTCGACAAAGGCCGGATGGAGATAAATAACCCCCAGGCTGATAAGTCCTCCCCTTTCTATGTCACTAGCGGGCTGCTTACTGAGGAGCTGGTGAGTGGCAAGCTCCAGGTGGGGGATTCTCGCTTCCTCCCCCTCGCCCCCGCTGGGATCGCAGTCGCGGGCGATCAGGACGATGCCCTGGCTCCCACCTACCAGAGCTTCCATAATCTTCTCAAGCTCGGCCCCCATCAGGTGGGTCAGTTTGCCGACTACACCGTAGATCGCTCCGGCCATCTGGCCTTCGAGCAAGACCTCGACGGCTACCAGGTGCGCTACACATATGTGGAGAGCACTACTCACCATGCCATCCCTACCGTTTTCTGGAACTTCCTTAATCTGAAGGGAGAGGTAGTGGACGGTAAGCCGGGAATCGGCCTGCTCGCTGACCCTTGGTTTCTGTATACTGGCTACCCAATCACCGAGGCCTACTGGACCAAGGTGAAGGTTGGTGGGAAGCCGGAGGTAGCCGTACTCATCCAGCTCTACCAGCGCCGCGTCCTCACCTATACCCCTACCAATGCGGATGGATGGAAGGTTGAGATGGGCAACATCGGCGGCCACTACTACCAATGGCGCTACGGTGCAGACAAAGCGCATCCGCTTGCTCTGCTCACCCGCTGCGGGAGCGACCTGCCTGAGGGCTTTGGGCGACTGTGGGTAAGAGACGAGCAAGTGCGGCAGGTGCTCTCCTGCCCCACTGATGAGGCGACGCAAGGTCCTGGCGAGGGGAGAATTCTCACCGAGAAGTTCGAGCATGGGCTGATGGTGGACATCGTGCTCTATCCCAGTAGCCGTAACGCCCAACCAGCGGCCAAGTACCTCTACGTCCTCTTCGATGATGGCACAGTCACGCGCTACCCGGACAACTTTGTGGATGGTAGCAGTGAACCTCAAGGCCAGACTCCGGCACCGGGGAGTCGTTACCTCCCTCGCTACGGGTTCGGCAAGCTCTGGCGAGAGAATGGAGAGGTGCGTTCGAGCCTGGGTTGGGCGATCAGTGAGGAACTCGGCCTCGATGGCCTCTACGAGTACCGCACTACCTACCAGTTCTTCCCCAAAGGGTTGGTGCTGCTCGACCCCTTCGACCTAACGAAGTTGTACGTGCTGTACGGGAGCTCCACCAGCGACTTCACCAACTGGCGCAGGGCTGACGCGGGCGCGCCCCCAGCGCTACCCAACTGCACCACGCCACAACCTACGGGCAGCTTCGGGCAACTCTGGTCCAGTGATCTCTCGGTCCAGAACCAAGTGGGCTGCCCGGTGGATGCCGCAGCCCAGGTTATAATCCAGCACTTCCAGTACGGGGTAATGCTTCACCTCAGCTATACCAATAACCCTTGGCCCTACAATAGCTCTGATCCCCAGCAAACCTACTTCTTGTTCGGGGATGGGCAGACAATGACCCCCTATACGGTAACCACCCCGGTTACACTCAACCCGCCCCCAGGTCTCTATGCTCCAAGCGTACACTTCAGCGGGTACTATGCCCATGACCCCGAGCTTGGGACCATGCTCGGCTGGGCGACTGGGCCGGAGGTAGCGATCAGGGCGGATGACCAGAGCTACTTTGAGACTGGGCTGATGTTCAGGGATGGTGGGAGGATCTACATCATGTTCAGCGACAACTTCTACGACAAGAGCTACAAGCTCTGGTTGAGCTTCGCCGAATGACGAATAGAGCGGGAGCGGCGGTATTGGCTTATAGCTCCCGCCCGCGAGGTATTGGTCTGAAGTTTTCTAGCCACCATCCTGGCTCCCCCAAAGATAAGCGCGAAAGTGAGTGCGAAGCCCAGGCGAAGCTCAGTGTGTAGCACAGAGCACAGCCAGCGACGCAGGCTGGAGCGCAGCGGCGATGGCGATGCTGAGGGTGAGCGAAGGGCCGGGCGAAGCGAGGCTGAAGGCGAGCGGAGTGCCGGGTGTGGCTACGGCAGATCCGAGGGTCTGGTGAGGGGGCGCGAGGGTTTGCGATAGCCGGGTGGCGGGTAGCACGAGCGCGGCAGACGGGCAGGGTGGCATGGGGCGAGGAGCGGGGCGGAGGTCGCGGCAGGTGCGGCGATGTAGCGCAGCGCCTTGCCCGCGCTTCGGCCAGTCTCTCTGGTTCCGCCCAACTAGGCTACCCGCTCCATGCGGCTAGCAACCCGCACCGATAGAACTAAAGAGGCTTTGCGAGCAGGCCCGCGCTGCCCAGCTGCTAGTGTGGGCAGGGGCAGCGGGTGAGCGGAGGCGGTTGGCGAGCGGCGGGGAGGGGCGAGGAGCAAACCTTGCAACTAGCGGTGAGGTGGAGCGCAGGCAGGGGCGAAGAGGGGCGTGGAGGGGTTGCGGAGATGCGCGAAGGTGAGCGCGAAGGGGCGCGCGAAGGGGCGCGGAGGGGTTGCGGAGATGTGCGAAGGTGGGGGCGAAGGTGTGCGCGAAGCCAGATGGCATAAAGCGAAAGATAAGCAGCGAAGCGAAAGCGATACGAGCGAGTGAGCAGAGTTGAGGTCAGCAGGTGAGCGCCTCATGGCGAAAGCAGCGGCCACGATCAGCGTCGGCTCTTACCCACAAGCCACGGCACCGGGTGCGCTCCATCACTAATGTTGTTGTTGTTGGCGCAAGATAGTAGGGCTGACCTGATTAGATGCAAGGGCGGCCATGCGCCGAGCAAGTAGCCTGGTGAGTAGCAGCGCAGGTGGGCGTGGAGAGCGCGGAGGAACGCCGAGATGGACGCGAAGCAACGAGCGCAGCAGACTGGCGCGTAGTACAAGGCGCGAAGGTGGCTGAGAGGATAGCGGGGAGACACGGGCGGCAGCGGTGGACGCAGGCGGCAGGTGGGGCAAAGGGTAGGGGCAGGGCTTGGCCAGGACAGATTCAGGGGCGGTCTTGACCATCAGCGACGTCTTTGGGTGTGCTTCACCAGCATTGTTGTTGTTGGGAGCTATCGTGGTAAGTACGTATAGGTCTTGCGGTCGTAGGTGAACAACTCCTTGCCCTCGCGTATGAGCACACTGCCGACCAGCGATTTGTCCACCCCTGCCATCCCCTGCTTTGTAAGCCCGGCAGCAAT
>JANXYP010000082.1 GCA_025355955.1 Chloroflexota bacterium | reverse complement strand
GGTACTGATAACAAGGAGGTAGATGATGCCTGGTCCCAATCTAGCTATTAACTGGCAAGAAGATGTTGATACCCTCAAGCAGATGTTCCTCAAGGAAACTAACCCCAAACGTCGCGCCCGCCTGCACGCCCTCTGGTTGGTGTGCAGTGGTCATTCCCTCAGCGAGAGCGCGCTCCTGCTCGCGGTTGCCTATAGCAGCGTACACCGTTGGCTCAGTTGGTACCGCAAGGGCGGCCTCGTCGAGGTGCTAAAGCACCCCACTGGTGGTAGGCAAGGTCGGCCTGGCTGGCTCAACCCTGACCAGCACCGCCAACTTCTGAGCGAGATTGAAGATGGTCGCTTCCACACTGCTGAGGACATCAAGGACCATCTGCAGCGCAACTATGGGTCGAATTACCGGCGTAGCGGGGTGTACAGCCTGCTGCGCCGCGCCATGGTGAAGAAGAAGGTACCGCGCCCCCATCATGTGCAAGCCGATGACCACGCCCAGGCGGAGTGGAAAAAGGGGGGGCGGGGGCGGGAGCTAGAGGAGCTGGGGGTAGGCAGCACGATGGTGCTGGCATGGGGGACGAGATGCGCTTTGGTCTAATGGGGCAAGTACGCAAAGTGTGGGGGTGCGCGGGAGGGGGCCGGTGCAGCGCATCCAGATGAAGCGGGAGTGGGGTTATCTGGGGCTGGCGGTGGATGGGCGGGCGGGCAAGTTGTACTGGGGCTGGCAAAGCGACATGAAGAAGGAAAGTTGCGCGGCCACACTGGAGTTGTTTGCACAGGCGGGCGTGGCAGCGGTGGTGTGGGATGGGGCGAAGGGCCATCGCGCCCACCTGACCAAGGCGGTGGCGGTCAAGCAGCTGATCCAACCACCATACTCGCCGGAGTTGAACCCGGCGGAGCGGGTATTCGAGGAAGTGCGGCGGGCGGTGGAGGGGCGAATATACAGCGATGTGGCGCAAAAGCAGGCGGCGATAGAGGCATTCATCAGCGAGCTGGCTGCCGATAGCGAACGGGTACGGCGGCTAGGAGGTTGGAAGTGGATCGAGGAGAACCTCGCTGCGCTGCCCTCATCTATAGCATCTCCTTAGCTATTTGGTATCACACCCGTACCGCACCCCAGCCTTGACAGTATCAGGCGGATATTGTATAATTCAGCGCGCAAGCGATCCTCATTCCTCGATAGCTCAACGGCAGAGCAGGCGGCTGTTAACCGCAAGGTTGAAGGTTCGAATCCTTCTCGAGGAGCCAATCACCAACCGACCACCAGGGTCGGTTTCCTTTTGCCCTCAATCTGTTCGCCCCGACTAAACGTATGATATGTGACACCAAATAGCTTTGGTGAGAGTGCAATTGAGCCAGGGCGAGCCTATGTTTGCTACCACAGAAATACACCAGCGGTGCGACTAAGCTCACCAGGGCGTGATAAATCCGCGCCCCTACATCACCAATCAGCGCTTTTTGAGCGTGGCCTGGCAACTGGCATCATTGATTACACCTATTAGCGATGGTGCCGCTATAGATTGAGGCAGGGCGAACAACGGTTCGCACCTACAGAACTATAGCATCGCCTTGGCTAATTGGTATTACATAAGGAGCAGCCTAAATGCGGAGATCAATTGAAATCCTCTTTATATCCCTACTGGCAATCTTCAGCTTGGGCCTGGGATTGGCAGCAGCACAGACGGTCACGCCTGCGCTCCCGACAATTAGGATAGTCGCGCCAGCCAACAACGCGACATTGAATGGTGAGCGCATCGTGCTGACTATCGCCAAGAGCAATTTTACCTTCGACCCAGCGGCCACCAACAACCCTGCCATTGCCGGGCGTGGCAACTATCGGATATTCATTGACGGCCAGTTCGCGGGCATGGACTTTGGCGCAGTCACCTCACTACCCAACGATGTGATGCCTAACATCAAAGCGGGGCCACACAAGCTGGCGGTACGTCTCTACAACCGCGACAACACCCCATACGGCGGCGCGCAGAACGATGAGATCAGCATCAATCTCGCCAACGCGATGAGCTACGCTGCGGCACCAGGCCAACCGGGCATCCAGATTGCCGGTCCGCCTCAACCCGACGGGCGCGGCCACTACGTCATTCAGGCCAAGATCACTGGCTACAAGATGGCTCCCGACCTGGTTAACAGGCCGCCACAACCGGGCATCGGTCACTATCACGTCTATGTGGATGGCAACAAACTCGCCAACGTCGGCGTTGCGGATATATCCTCTATACCTAGCGACCTCAACCCTGATCCCACCCTACTCACTGCCGGCCAGCATACTGTTACCCTGGTGCTGGAGACCCACCAGCACGTTCCCATCGCGGGTGGCACATCGCAGCCAGTCACATTCACCGTCACTGTCGCGGATCTTGCTGCCCACGACCCAACGCTGGCAACCACTCCGGCGGAGATGAATATGGATATTGCTACGCCTGGTATGGTGGCGACATCAGCAGCAACAGCGGCTTCGACGGCGGTTTCGCTGGCAACAATGCCAGCGATTAGTCCAACCGCAACTCTCACGACACCCTCTGCGCCGCTTGCGCCGACATCAGATGGCGGTCCTGGCTTCGGCCTGTGGTTGCTGGCAATCGTCGGGCTTGGCGCAATCTTCGTGCTGGGCCAGTCGCTATTTCGTGGGCGGACGACCCCTGGCAACCCCAATGGCAAGGCTGCTGCGCTGGCTGCCGAGGATGCTGGCGATAAGCGTTGATGCACTTCGCCAGCAAGTTCCAACGCCAGGCAGGCGTGCGATCAAGTGTGTTTATGCACAAATCATGTAGGGTGCGGAGTGCAAATCTGGCAACCTTCACACTTAAGCGCACACCTACCAACTGATCAGGCGTGGCACATAATTTGCCCCTGTTGAAGATAGGCGTGGTTTGTGGTTATAACAAGAGGAGGTAAATTATGGATAAACGGAATGTAGTTGTCAGTAGCGATGTCCTGCCGGTAGTCGCCGGTAGCGACAACGCGACCATCGCGCAGATGGTACCGCAGGCGATCACCGCACTAGGCGGGCCGGGAACACGACTGGCGAGTGGCTACAACGGCGGACAGGCCACGATGCGAGCCCATCTGGAGCAGACAATGGGCGTGAACGAGCTTGATGCCGACAAGCTGGTGAAGGTGTTGATCCAGACTAACCACCTGAAGTTCGTGGGCAAAGGTGAGCAGCCACCCGCGCCGCAGGGCCAGGCTAACCCCGGCAGCGATGATGGCGCTGTGGTAAACAACGCCGATGCGGGCGATAGTTTCGCGGGTGAGGGGCATACGCTTGGCGCGAATGCGATGCCCACTGGCGACACCTCTGTGCCACCTGATCCTATGCACATCGCCTACAACCCGCTGGTCAATGTCGCTGCCGAGATGGCTCCGGGCAATGTGATGGCGGTGCCGACCGTGCCGAACGAGGCCAACGTCGAGTCGGCCAAGCGCGAGGCGAGTATGGTGCAGCAGGCGCGCGCCTTTACTCCAGCGGCAGTGGGCGGCACTGCAGGATATCACAACGCCGGACTGATGGTCGCCCCTGGCCCGATTGATAATGATGATAGCGACACCGACGGCGAGTGGTATCTGTAACTATTCAAAGAAACCGCTGAAATATGTTAGAATAAGCATATGAGCAAGCTACCAGACCTCTTTGAACTACAGCGCGACAACGCCACCCTGCGCCTTGCCAACAACACCCTGCGCCAGCGCCAGGAGCAGTTGGTCGCCCGCTTGCTTACCCAGGAGCAACTCATTGCCGCGCTCACCGCGCAGGTCGCTAGCTTGCAGGCAGAGCTGCAGCAACGACCACCGCAGCCCCCTGCCGCTGCAGCGCTACCCCCCTTCATTAAGCTCAAGCGTAAAGCACAGGCCAAACGTCCGCCCCACGCCGAACCCCAGCCTCGTCAGGCACATGGTCGGCAGCTGCTGCCCGCGACTGCTCCCGACCAGTACATCGCCTACGACCATTGCCCCACCTGTAACTATCAACTAAGCGGCAGGAGCGAGGCGTGGCGGCATCAGGTGCTTGAGCTACCACCACCCCAGCCGTTGGTAGTCACTAATTACATTTACCTCAAACGCTACTGCCCAGGGTGTGGTTGCTACCAAACTCCCGCCCCCGGTCTGCCAGGAATTGCGATTGGGCAGTCGCACTTTGGGGTGGGTTTGGTCGCGCATCTGGGTTGGCTACGCACGCTGGGTAAGTTGCCGCTGGCATTCATGGTCAGTTATCTGGCCGACCTCTATCACTTGGAGATAAGTGAGGGTGAAGTCTGCTACCTGCTCGACCAGCTAGCGGCACAAGGACAAGCAGAAGCGGAGCAGATTTACCAGCAGCTAATTGCCAGCCCCAGCCTGCATATAGACGAGACTGGCTGGAAGGTCAACGGCAAGAGTGGTTATATCGGGGCGCTGGCGAACGCCAGCGGGTTGCGTTACTACCATCACAGCATGAGCCGAGGTGGGGCCGTGGCTCGCCAACTGCTGAGCGGGTTCGCAGGGGTGTTCCATAGCGACTTCTACGCAGGGTTCAACGATTGTATCCAACAGCGGCAATGTTGCTGGGTGCATCTACTGCGCGACCTGCATCAGCTAGGTGCAGACTATAATAAACAAGTGGCGGGGCTGGAACAATGGCTAGCGGGTGTGCGGTGGCTGTACCGGGTGGGAAAATGGCTGGGGGAGCGGGATGTAGGTCAGGAGGTGCGGGAGCGGTGGTACCAGAGGTTGGTAGAGAAGCTGGGGGAGTTGGCAAGGCGCTACCGAGAGCAGGAGGGACATCCGGCACAGACCCT
>JANXYP010000278.1 GCA_025355955.1 Chloroflexota bacterium | reverse complement strand
ACTGGCTGTTATCCGGAGGAGTGGGCTGGCCGGGCTGGCCGGGCTGCTGTTGCTGCCCAACGATGTCCACCTTGCCGACAAACCACTGGCCGTTCTGCTTGACCAGGTGATAGGTTTCGTGCATGGTGTTCGCTGGTTCAGGTGCCTGGCGGTTACTACTCTTATCATGGATGATGCCGCTCCAGGTTTCGACCGTGCGGGCGGTCGCGGTGGTGGCGCTGTCAATGGTGACCGAGACGAAGTTAATGCACTCCATCTTGGCATCCTCGTAGACACCCTGACTCTGCAAGGTTTGCACCCCCTTGATTTGGCTATTCAACTCTGCGCCGATAGTATGGTTCTTCAGCACATCGGTCTTGAGCGTCTTCAGCGCCTCGATCTGATCCTGGTTGGAGGCGTTGATGGTGCTGATTACCGCCTGCTGGGTGGCATCAGTGGGGGTAGGCTGCGCCGCACCGCAGGCGGCAAGGTTAGGCACGTTGTTGCCCTGCGCTGGAGGGTTGATGCCGGGTGCGACTGGGGTGGGAGCCAGGCTGCTACCGCCTTGCGCTGCACCGCCCGTGCCAGCGGGCAAACCCCACAGTAGGAACCAGGCAGCAGCCAGCATTACAATCAGGGCAATCACGGCGGCACCGATGTACAGGCCGAAACTGCTCTGCGTGTTGGCTGGGGCCAGGGTGGGTGGCGGTGGGTAGTAGTAGCCCGACTGGTTGCTCTGCGCCATCCACATAGCCGCCTGCGATTGTGGGGCGGGATTAGATGGGGTGCTAGGCGGTATGTAGTCTGACACTGTGGTGGTCGCAAGCTGATCAGTCTGCCCCGCTGGTTTGGTATAGCGTAGGTAGCCGCTGCGAGCCATCTCCTGTGGGGCCAGGCCAGTCTGCTGCGCCGCCTCGCTGGGAGGAGTGAAACCGACCGCGCTGGGCGGCAGGCTGGCTGGTGGGCGGGTATCCGCCACCGGGTTGACCGCTAGCGGCAGGAAGCTACCGCAACTCATGCAGAAGCGGGCGGAAGCCGGGTTGCTACTTTGACACTGAGGGCAGGTGATCATCTTCGCTCCAACATTCTATCTGTACTATCCGTAGCGCTCCTCCAGCCAGGGGTCGCCGTGCATATGGTAGCCATAGCTCTCCCAGAAGCCGGGTCGGTCACGCTCCATGAACTCAAGGCCGCGTACCCACTTGGCGCTCTTCCACAGGTAGAGCTTTGGCACTACCAGGCGCAGCGGCCAGCCATGTTCCATCGTCAACTCCTCGCCGCTATGCTTAAAGGCGAAGAACGAGCGGCCATCTTCTTCGGGACGCTGCAGCTCTTCGAGGGCTAGATTGGCAGTGAAGTTGATGTCGGCGTGAACCATCACATGGGTGGCGTTGGGCTTCAGCTTGACTAGCTTCAGTACCTCCTCGAACGGCACGCCCTCCCAGTCGTTATTCAGCTTGGTCCAGTGGGTAACACAGTGGATGTCATTGTGGTAACTGCGATGTGGCAAAGCCATGAACTGCTGCCAGTTGAGCGTGATTGGCTCCTCCACCAGGCCGAAGATGCGAAAGCTCCACTTCGCTAGATCCTCACGTGGCACGCCGCCGTATTGCAGCACCGGCCACTTCTCGGTCAGGGTCTGGCCAGGGGGGATGCGGGCGGCAATATCGGGGTCGAGCGCCTTGCGCTTGGGTCGAAGGCTGTCAAAAAAGTCGAAGGCCATAACTTAATCTCCTCGTGTAATAACCCCATAAATGTTAGGCGGGTTAGCATTTCTCCCGCAAACCCCGCTGAGGGCTTAGAATTGAAATGACGGGCTGGTAGTGAGCATGCACTGCAAACTAGTCACTCACATAATAAATGTTTCCGCTCGATTCGTCAACCCTGATTTGGATCTTCGCCAATGGTCGGGGCGCGGGCGGACGTACCACCCTGGCATTCTGCGCGGGGTCGTATTCGGAGCCGTGACAAGGGCAGACGAACAGCATCTGGGCGGTGTTGTAGTTGACCGAGCAACCCAGGTGGGTGCAGACCGCGCTGAAGCCGACGAAGCTGCCGCTCGACAGGTGGACAACCCAGGCATCGTTCTGGGTAGTAGGGTCGGTGAAGCGCAGTCCACTGCCGGGCGGCACATTGCTGACCTTGCCGATAACCACTCCGCCTGCTGGTATCGGGGTGGGCGCTGCAATCGGCGTGTCGGTTGCGCCACCCGCCGGGGTACTGCCGGGGTTGATGTCACCACCCGTAGTCGCGGTGGGTGGCACGGGTGGTGTGTTGTTAGTGGCAGTTGACGCAGGCTGGGGGCGGGTAGAGGTCGGTGCGGGCTGCGGCGGGTGGGTAGAGGTCGGTGCAGCTTGCGGGCGTTGCGTGCGTGTAGGCGGGGGTTGCGCGAGGCGCGTGCTGGTCGGCGCGGCGGCCTGTGACGCAGTCGTGTCGGTCGGCGCGACAAGCTGGGGCAGTGGAGTGTCGGTTGCGCCACCTGCTGGCGTGCTACTCGGCCCGATGCCGCTGCTTGCACTCGTGGCGGTTGCCATCGGCAACGATTGTGGCGTGTTGGTTGCGGCTATCGCTGGGGGCGCAGCGGTTGGTTCAAGCTGGGCCGCGCCAGTGCCGGTAGGCTGGGGGTTAGCGCTGCCCCCACCAGTGCTGCCGCTGCTGCTATTGCTGCGGGTCAGCAATCCTGTTACTGCCACCCCCCCGCCAACTGCCAGTGCGAAGATCGCGCCGAGGGTTGCACCACCACGCACCAGGAAATTGCGTCGCTCATCGCTTACCGCCACCAGCGCCGATGAGCGCATTGCCCGCCAGTAATCCAGCGAGAACGGCCCAGCCCCGGCTAGCAGCAGGGTGAGCCAGCCAAACATATAGGGCAGGTCCCAGCCAGTGTAGAACGGGGTCGCCCCCCAACTGGCGGTCAGCCATAGGCTGGTATTGAGCACCAAGCCCAGGGCCGCCGCTAGCCGCGTGAACAAACCCAACACCACCAGCACGCCCACGATCAGCTCGGTCAGTGAAATCATAATACCGAAGAGCCTGGCGTTGGGGATGGCAATGCTGGTCAGCAGGAACGAAATCGGCGAATGGTTATAGTCCACGAAGCCCTGCAACTGCTTGCCGATGAAGTTGGCATTGTTGGGGTCGAGGAACGTCGAGTCGGTCAGCTTGTCAATGCCAGCGAAGAAGAAGATTAGCCCTAGAAAGAGGCGCAGTGGCAGGATGATGATCGCAGGGGTGCTGCTCTGCAATCCCTCTTTGCTGGGCTGTGGAGTGTTGCTCATCGGTCGTAACCTCGTTCGGCGCAAGGGGTCACTATCGGCAAGGAGGGCTGCGCCGTCTTTCATTTAAGATGTCCCGCTGCCGCGCCCTAGTGCGGATGGCGGATTGCTATGCAGTATACGTGTCGAACTCGCGTCAGGGTTCTACCTGGTTTAACTACTCGCTTCGCCATCAGTGTGTCTGCTCCCGATCGAACTTGAGTTCTACCAGCTCATCAAGATGCCCCTGCAACTCGGCCACGCTGGCGAAGATAGCAATTGGCCGCTCCGCTTCAAGCTGGTCGCGGCTGAAGCCGCCACTGAGAACTGCCACGCAGGGCAACTCCAGTTTGTTGGCAGCGATTATGTCATATGGCGTATCGCCAATCACAACCACTTCGTTCGGCTTCAGCCCCAACTTCTTCAGCGCCACGCTGAATACATCGGGAGCGGGTTTGCTCGATTTCACGTTCGATTTGCTGGTAATGACATCCACGTTCTTGTCCGCATCGAGGTAGCCGAGGTAGCGCGCGACCTCTTCATCACTCGCTGAGGTACCCAGCGCGACCTTCAGCCCGCGCTCACGAAGCTGCGCCAGGATCTGTGCCGCGCCAGGGAACGGTTTGGCCTGATTGGCAATCAGGGCGTACTCCTCATCGTGGGCCGCGCGGCTGCGCTCCTGCTCTTCCTCGTCGGCTTTGCTCTGCGGGTCGCCCAGTATTGCTGGCACGAGGTGGTCGCCGCCCTTGCCGATCTCCACGGCGATGCGATCCGCTGGCACACTGTAGCCGCCACGCTTGAACGCCCGCTCCCAGGCACGGATGTGCAGCCCATTGGTGTCCATCAACGTGCCATCTATATCGAATATTACCGCCTTGATCATCGCTCGGTTTTCCTTTCGCTAGCTTCGATTGTTTTTGATTATGCAACAAACAGGCAAGCAAAGCAAGCGATGGGCCGAGGGAAGGTTAAAACCAAAGATTAAGGAGTGCTGGTTGTATCTGCTGCCTACTGGTGTTATACTCGTACCTGTTGGCGACGGCAAGCCATCGATCACTCATGCCTCAATGCCTTTGTCCCATGCCTGTATTTTACCGCAACTTTGCAAAATCGGTGTAAACTCTGGATTAGCGTTTGATGAGAACCGCGAGGAGGATTAGCCTTGAAGATATACGATGTATCCCTTACTCTACAATCGGCCATGACTACGTATGATGGTGAGCCAGGTCCGACGGTCACGCCAATTAAGGCGATTGACAAGGGCGATGCTGCTAATGTCAGCCTCTACAGCTTCGGTTCGCACACCGGCACGCACATTGACGCGCCGGTTCATTTCATCCCCGCTGCGCCGGGGGTTGACACGATTATGCCCGAGGTGCTGATTGGCCCCGCCACTTTGCTGGATCTGAGTAGCATCAGCGAGGCAATCACCGCCGCCGACCTGCAGGGGGCGGAGTTGCCGCCCGATGCCGCCCGCGTGCTGCTCAAGACCCGCAACTCGCGCTACTGGGACGATGTGAGTGGCGAGTTCCACCGCGATTTCGTCTACCTTGCCCCCGATGCCTGTCGCTGGCTGGTGGATCGCGGCGTGCGCCTGGTGGGGATAGACTACCTCTCGATTGAGCAGTTTGCATCGCCCGATCATGCCACCCATTTGACCTTGCTGGGCGCGGGCGTGGTCATCATCGAGGGATTGGATTTGCGGGCGGTTCACGCCGGGCAGTATATGCTGGTCGCCCTGCCGCTGAAGATCAAGGATGGCGACGGTTCGCCCAGCCGCGTGGTGCTGATTGATGATTGGGAGTAATACCAATTAGCCGAGCAGATAGTATAAATTGGGCCAGGGCGAACAACGGTTCGCCCCTACAGAAATTATAGCGGCACCACGGCTAATTGGTATAAGTGTGACTGATTAGGCGAAGCCTCACTAGCCCTCTTTCTCTTCCAGGGAGAGGGCATCTTATACCAATTAGCCGAGGAGAGGGTGTGTTTCTGTAGGGGCGAGCAACGGTTCGCCCTGGCCCAATTTACACCATCTCCTTGACGAATTGGTATTATTGATCGGCGACCAGGAATTGACTCACAAGTTGGGTCATCTCCGCATATGGCTGCCCTGACGTATTATCGAACCAGCGCAAATCCGCATCGCGGCGAAACCAGGTGTACTGGTGGCGGATGAAGGCATGGGTGGCGTGCTTGATGCGCTGGACGGCCGCTTCGAGGCTGCACTGACCGCTTAGGTACTCGCCGATTTGCCGATAGCCGATGCCCGACATCGCGGGCAGGTCGGGCGAATAGCCAGCGTCAAGCAGACGTTGGGTCTCGGTGACGAGGCCACGCGCTACCATCTGGTCTACGCGGTTGTCGGCGCGGCGGTAGAGTTCGGGACGATCGGCGGTGAGGGCGAGGCGTAGCTGGCGGTAGGGTGGAGGTTGCTTGGCTTGCTGCGCGGAGATCGGCTGGCCGGTGGCGTACAGCACTTCGAGGGCGCGGATGATGCGACGAGTGTTGCCAGGCAGAATGCGGGCAGCGGCGGCGGGATCACGCTGCTGTAGCTCATGGTAGAGTTCGTGCGAGTCAGCGGCGTAGAGGCGCTGGCGTAGCGCCTCGTCGGGGGCGATTGCGGGGATGCGCCAGCCTTCGACTACGGCGTTGATGTACTGCGGCGTGCCGCCCACCAGCAGAGGCAGCCTGCCACGGGCGATGATGTCGTCAATCGCGGCATAAGCCTGGCGCTGGTAGAGACCGAGGCTGTAGGGCTGGTCGGGGGTAATCAGGTCAATCAGGTGGTGGGGAGCGGCGGCCTGCTCTGCAAGGGTCGGCTTGGCAGTGGCAATGTCCATGCCGATGTACACCTGGCGTGAATCCGCGCTGACCATCTCCGCGCCAAACTCAAGTGAGAGATGCAGCGCCAGGTCGCTCTTGCCCACTGCGGTCGGGCCGGTGACGACGACCAGTGCTGAGTGCTGAGTGCTGAGTGCTGAGTGGGTCATGAGGGTCGTTTCGTGATTATACAAGTTTCAGTAGGTGATGGAGTATTTTCGGCAGGGGCGAACAACGGTTCGCCCTGGCCCAATTTACTGCATTGCCTGTTGGATTTGGTATTACAATAAGCATTGATAGCAGGCAAGATTCTCCCTCACCCAACCTCTCCCAGTGGGAGAGGGGCTTTGCCGATACAATCTACCTTCTACCTTCTACCTTCTTCATTCGACCCAGTCAGGCCGGTGCTATCAAGGTCGGGGCGGCGTTGCTCGACGTGTTCGCGGATGCGGCGTAGGCCGGTGGTGTTGCGTAGATGGGTGGCGAGGTCGTCGCGCACATCGGTGAGGCGGGCGGCGGACGATAGATTGGCATCACGCAGCGACTCGTCGATCATGCTGTTAAGGATGCCAAGCATCTCCTCATCGGCAAGGTCGGGCGACTCGCGAAACAGGGCGCGACGGGTGTTGACATCCTTGCCAGTCATCAGCAACGCCTGCAACAACTGACTGCGGTAGACCGCCCTGATCGCGGTGTCGGCATCCACGCCACGGCGCAAGGCGCTGACCGCGCCACTGAGTATCTCCAACGTGGGCAGCAGGCGGGGGTGGTAGAGATACTCGTCGTTTTGGCGGGCAGGCGGCATCGCACCCACCACCCATTGCAGATCCTCGCCGACCGCGTTCCACACATCCTCCTCGCCCATCGCTTCCAGGCCGGGGATGGCGGCCAACAGCACGCGGTGCTGACGGTCGTGGTACACCACTGGGTAGCTGACCATTCCCTGGAAGGGGCAGGTGGGACAGTCTATCTTATTCAATTCACCCGCCGCTAGTCGCTCGGCCAGCACATCATCGTCGGCTTCGATAATGGTGGTTATATCGCTGACGAACGGCTGCTGGCAGCGCGGGCAGGTGATTTTCACTTGTTGGGTTCTAGGCATATTTTAATTGGATATTGTAGTATTACAGCCTCAGTTGCTGGGCAAGATAACGTAGTCACGATTGGCCTGGACACTAGGCGGCAGGGCGTATGCGATTCGCCCCTACACCAATCTGGCGCATTTATGCTAACTGAGGATGTAATAGTAGACGCGGGTTGCACTCGCCCTGGCACATTGACAAAGGGCGAGGTTTGGGGCTTCGATGGGCATTGACGGGTGGCAATATTCTCCCCCACCAAGCTCCCCCGCTGGGGAGGCTTTTGCTAGCTAGGCAAAAACTTTGGGCAGGCGGCGCTTCCACTGGGGAGGCAGCACCACTTCGATCGCGTCGTCAAGCGTGACGATGCCCAGCATCCGGTTGTCGGCATCGACCACCGGCACGGCCAGTAGGTTATATTTGGCAAGTACAGCGGCGACATCCTCGCGGCTGAGGTCGGGCGGCACATCACCGAGCGGTTCACGCATGAAGGCGGCCACGGGTTGGTCGGGCGGGGCGATGATCAGGTCGCGCAGTGTGAGATAGCCACGCAACCGTCTCTCATCGTCAAGGACGTAGACGTAGTAGATAGTTTCTGCCTCCGGCGCTTCCTCGCGGATCATCTTCATCGTATCGGCGGCGGTGAAGGTGGGCGAAACTGAGACGAACTCGTTGGTCATTGCTCCGCCTGCGGTGTCATCCTCGTAGCCAAGCAAAGCGCGCACGGCGATAGCCTCGTCGCGATCCATCAGGTTCAACAGCTCTTCAGCCCGCTCCTCCGGCAGTTCGTTGAGGATGTCGGCGGCCTCGTCGTGGGCCATCTCCTCCAGGATGTCGGCGGCGCGTTCGTTGTCGAGGTGTTCGATAACCGCGACCTGCGACTCAGTGGTGGGGAACTGCTCCAGCGCATCTGCCGCATCCTCATCGGTCAACGAGCTAATTAGCAAGCTGCCAGTGGCCTCGTCGAGCTGGCTGAGGATACTAGCAACATCGGCGGGGTGTAGGCGGGATAGCTTTTCGCGGCTGACCTTCAGCTTGATGCCCTCAGGGCCAATCGAAACTGGGTCGACCTGCTCCCAGGGGATGTAACTGCTGCTATCGCGTTCGCGGCTGAACAGGCCGGGGATGCCGATGCGCCGCAAAAGCGCACGGGCGCTGACATCGGCCCCCACCAGCCGATAGTCGCCCTGCTCCTGTGGTCGATCGAGGCGCAAATCGTTGACCCGTACCACACGGCGGCCATTGGTATCAATAATCTGGCGGTCAAGCACGCTGTGGTTGAGTTCGATTTCGCTGCCGGTTAGCTGGTAGTCGAGCAACTGACCGAGGTTGGTGGCGAGGGCGATACCCTTGCTGATGCTGTGCGGCTCCATGTCGCTGGCAAGATTGGCAGCAACAACCCGCGCCTGCCCGTTCTGATTGATGCCGAAGGCCACCACGCGGGGAAAAGCGCCGTCATCAGCGTCTACCATCACCTCGTTGAGCTTGCCGATGATTGCGCCTTGTGCATCCTTGACCTGACGGCCCAGAATCTGGCTGAGGAAAGGCATAATAAACCACCTCCTTTGGGTTCGCTGCCGAAGCAACGGGCTAGTGAGGTGGTGATTGGCTACAGGCAGGCCAGCGCCCGCCACAGCCGCAATTTACATCGCACCAAGTTGGTAGGGGCAAACAACGGTTCGCCCTGCGGCAATGGTTAGAGCGGCGCGACTAACACGCACCTCATATTCGGCTGGGATAGCGGGCAGCGGAGGGACCTCCGGGCTGCCCATCGCTATGCTACTAGAGCCAGCGTCCACGTCTAACCACCTCCTCTCAGCGCGGCAAGGCAAAGGGAATGTAGAATCTCGAATGTAGAATGTAGAATCCAGGGTCATCCTGCCTTACCTCTGCTGCACGCAAGCGGGTTGATGCTGCTGTCGCGTGCGATATGAGTATAAGCCCCAGAATGCTAATTGTCAATCATGATTGGCGGCATCTCTGGGGCGAACAACGGTTCGCCCCTACAGATACAGGCATCTCTGGGGCGAACAACGGTTCGCCCCTACAGATATAGGCATCTCTGGGGCGAACAACGGTTCGCCCCTACAGATACAGTGAAAACTATAATTCTACTGATGATTGGCGGCAGCCGCATTATCCTCGCGCTGCTCCAACATGGTCAGGCTCTCCATTGCGGCACTCATCAGGTCGGAGACGCTCATACCGCTCTGCTCCACAGCGCGGGCAATCATGCGGGGAAGGAACTCTCGCATCGATGCCTGCCGCTCATCCATAGTCATGTTGCCCAGCAAGGTGTCTACGATTTTATCGGCGAGGGCGTAGCGGTCTTCGTTGTTCAGCTTCTCCAGCAGGCGGGTTGCCATGGTGGTGAGCAGGTCGGCCTTGTCCTCGCGGCTCATGCGGGCGAATGCCTGATCAATCGCGTTCTCCATCAAACCCATGGGGTTGCTCCTTGTCTGGTACCAAAAGTTCCACCTGCTATTATACCACACTAATTTGTGAAAAAACAAACTTGAGGCGGCATAATACTGCCGTTCGCCAGCTGGCGACCACAAGTTGGCAACAGTGCGAACCGCCGCCCGCCCCCCTACGTCTTTCCAGCAAGGAGGCCATCAATCAGGGGGTAGCAGGAAGCTGCTAGTGGAGTGAGCATCGAGGTAGGACTGGAGGATGACGGCAGCAGCGTTGCTGTCAATGATCAGCTTGCGCTTCTTGGGAGGGATGCGCTGGCGGGCAAGCAGCTTATCGGCCTGCACGGTAGAAAGGCGCTCATCCCAGTAGACGATGGGGATGGCGGTAGCCGCTGCCAGCCTGGTGCCGAACTCGCGGGCCTTGCCCGCCTCGATGCCCTCCTCGCCGCGCAAACTGAGCGGCAGGCCGACCACGATGGTACCCGCCTCCTGCTCGTCGGCAAGCCGCACCAGGTTGTCAATGTCCTGGCGCGGGCCGATACGGTTGTAGGTGAGCAAGGGGCGGGCCAGCCAACCCAATTCGTCGCTGACTGCCACGCCGATGCGCTTGCTGCCAAGGTCGAGGCACAATGTTCGCATATTTAAGCAGTGTAGAAGGTTGAAGGTTGAAGGTTGAAGGCAGAAGGTAAAATGTCGATGTGTAGGGGCGAACCGTGGTTCGCCCTGCACCAGCCGTGGTTTCGTAGGGGCGAACCGTGGTTCGCCCTGCGCCAACCCTGGTTTCGTAGGGGCGAGCCGTTGTTCACCAAGCTGAATTGCGCTAATGAGTTGCAGTCGCGGCAGCGGGCGCGGCCGTGCCACTCGCGTTGTGGGTTGGGCTGACGAAGGGCTGGACGGTGATTTTATCGGCGTTGAGGATGCCATCGTTGTTGCCGCTGCCGGGGGTAATCATGATCTGCACATCGGCGATGGCCGGATAGCGGGCAAGGATGCGCTGGCGCAGATCGGCAATACTTTCGCTGGCCTTGTGACCGACCAGCAGTTGGCGCACGCCATCGAGGGTGGCTGCGTCTATGGTGTAAGTAGCCGATGCCGATGCCGATGCCTGGTAGACGTAGCCCAGGGCCACGGGCTGCAGTTGCCCCGCACTTACCTTGATGCTGGCAGGGTCGAGGTTGAGATTGTGGGCGGCCTGCACGATGCTCTGCTGCACCGCCAGGCTGGCCGCATTGCTGGCATCCTTCAGGTCGAAGACGTAAGCGTGAGCGGAGCGGGTAACTACTGCGGTCAGGTTGCTGCCATCATCACCCACCTTATGGTCAGTCACTACCTGGGGGTCGCCATCGGTTGCCACAGTTTGGGTAATCAAAACGCGGCTTTGCACCTTTGCGTTGATCGCGTCGGGGAGACGGGCATTGACCTTGGCGATCAGGCCGCCAACCAGATTATTATAATCGGCTTCGGAGATGATCGGGATGTTGATGATGGTTGCACCACTGGCATCGTCGGTGTTCTGATACTGAAGGGTGCCGATTGTGCCGTTCACAGTGTAGGCAGCAACGTGGGTAGGGCCGACTGCCTCGGCCTGCACCCGCACATAACTTGTGCCAATTACCCCGCCAAGCAGGTTGCTGGCAGGTATCACTACCGCACTGGGGAAGAAAAAGCTGGTATTACCGCCCGACACCCGGGTACCAGCGCCAATGGTGGCGGAGCCGCTGCTGGGATTGACGATCTTCAGGGTGGTGTGGTCGTTGCCGGTCGGTTGGGGGCGCGTGCCGGTAGTGCTAATCGTGCTGGTTTCGCTGATGACTACGCTGATCGGTTGGGCGGCGACCGGCGCTGCGGTGGCGCTGTTGGGCAGGGTTGGTAGGGTGTTCGTTGCCGTGGCAGTCACGCTGAGGGTGCTTGTGGGGGTGGTGCCACCGACTGGCGCGAACAGGCGCGAGGAGGGGCTGGCGCGATATTCCGCCTCGGTGATACCTTTCAGTCTTGCCTGGCCGTTGATGGTGATAGGCACGCTGACCTGCTGGCTGACCGCAACGGTGCGCGGGGTGAGGCTGACGACTGCGGCAGGGGCGGTGCCACCCAGGTTCAGCACCAGGTAGGCAACTCCACCGAGCAGGAGGAATAGCAACACAATAAATGCGGCAAACATTAGCCGCCGCGAACTTTCGCGCTGGTGGCGCAGGGTAGCGGCATCGGCGCGAACGGGTGAGCGACCCGTGCTGCCGATGGCGCGGGATGGTACGGCGATGGCCGCAGCGGCGGTCTTGCTCTGGCTGGGCGGGCGGCTGGCTGCCACCCTCGTGGTGGAGTCGCGCTCCGGCGTTGACAAGGTTGCCCTATCGCCATTGCCAGCCAGCGCGATGGGGGGGGGGGCCGCGCCTTCGCTCGACATCATACTGTTGCTTGTCTTGGCTTTAATCTTGGCCTTGCCTGTGGTGGTCGGCGTGGTGGCAACGCGCTGATCGCGGCTAGTGGCAGCAGGCGGGGTGATCGGCTCGGCGGTGAAGCGCGTGGGGCGTGATGAGGCGGTATCGCGGTGGGCATCGCGGGACGAGCGCTCGGCGCGGTGGTCACGTGGGGAGGCAAGGGTGGCATCGTTGGCCCCCATGATGCGCGGGCGGATCAGGCTGGCAGCAGGCGATGAGGCAGATGGCATCGCGGCATCCAGTTCGTCGGTATCGAAGTTCATCCCCGCAATATCGGCAGGCAGAGCGTCATCATCAGGCAACAGCGGCGATTCGTTCAGGCGCGATGCGGTTACGCCAGTCACAGGCACGTCGGGCGGCGTGGAGGTTAGCCATGCTGGCGCGTCCGGGCTGGTAGCCGCTGGCAACATTGCTCCAGATCGCACGCTAACGCTAAAACCCAGGATCTTGGCGAGGCCGAGACGGGTGGGATCATGAGGGTCGACCAACAGGTTGAGGCGCAGGCCCGCCTTGCGCTCAAGTTCACGCAATTGCTCGAACTCCGGCAAGGTGGACGGCACTGGCGCGCTCTGCGATACCACCAGATTGATGCTGCGTCCGCCGCTAGCGATCAGCCGCTGATTCAGCGAGTCGATCGTGTCACTGGGCTGCACCTCGACCGTTATATTCTGCTCCTGGGACATGGTCTACCTCCCCAAGGAGTTGAAAGTTACAAGTTGAAAGTTGAAAGTGGTGGTCAGGTAAGTAGTATTGTTTTACTTTCAACTCGTAACTTTCAACTTTCAACTCTCCTCACAACTTCGCTGCTATCACTCTGCTCACCTCGGCCAGCGCTTGATCAAGCTTGCTGGCATCCTTGCCACCGCCTTGAGCGCGGTCGGGGCGACCACCGCCCTTGCCGCCGACGATGGGTGCGATTTTCCCGATGATGTCGCCCGCACTTATACCCTTTGCCTGCGCTTCGGGGTTGACGATGGCAAGGAAGACGGCTTGTTCGTCTATGATCGCACCCAGCACGACCACGCCGCTACCAAGCTTGTCGCGCACGGTGTCACCCAGTTCGCCTAGCGCGTTGCGGCTGCTGGCTTCAACCACTGCGGCCAACACCTTCACGCCGCCGATTTCCTGCACATTGTCGAACAGCGAGTTCGCGCCACCGCTTGCCAGCTTGCGCTCAAGCTCGGTGATGCGCCGCTCCGCCTGCTTTAGCCTGCCACTGACTTGCTCGGCGGTGGTGAGCAACTGATCTGGGCGGGTTTGAAGGCGGGCGGCCACTTCCTGGATACCCTGCAACTGCTGCTCGACGTACTGCTCCGCGCCGCGTCCGCTAACCGCCTCGATGCGACGCATCCCGCTGCCGATGCTCTGCTCACCGATGATGCGGATGAAGCCAACCTCGCCGGTGGCATGACAGTGGGTGCCACCGCACAACTCGCGGCTGTAGGTATCAATCAGCACCTCGCGCACGGTCGCGCCGTACTTCTCGTTGAACAGGGCAATCGCCCCGTCCTTGATTGCCTCCTCGTAGGTGCAATATTTGACCGTCACGGGTATATCCTTGCGGATGTGGGCGTTGACCTGGCGCTCGACCTCGCGCAGGTCCTCCCAGCCTACCTGGGCATAGTGGTTGAAGTCGAAGCGCAGGTAGTCGGCCTCGACCAGTGAGCCGCGCTGATAGAGGTGGGGGCCAAGCACGTCGCGCAGCGCCTGGTGCAGCAGATGAGTGGCGGTGTGGTTACGCATCACGTCTTTGCGCCGCTGCTCCGGCACCACTGCCTGGATGCTGTCACCAACCTTCAGGCTGCCGCTCAGGGCAAGGCCGCGCATCACGTAGACATCGCCGCCGCGCTTCTGGGTGTCCAGCACCGCGAAGGTTGCGCCGTTTTCGCCGTAGAGGAAGCCGCGATCGCCCACCTGTCCGCCTCGTTCAGCATAGAAAGGGGTGCGATCCAGCACGATTTCACAATCAAGCATCCCAGCGCGCTGTTCGTTGGGGGGGATGTTGAGGTCGGGTTCCGTCACGTTGCCCTCAGCCCTGACCTCCTCGACCATCTCGCCATTGCGGATGATGGCGACGATGGTGGCCTCGGTCTCCAGTGTCTCGTAGCCCAGGAACTCGGTAGGATGCAGGTCGAACTTCTCGGCGTAGTTGAGCTTCTCTTTCTTCTCCACGAAGGTATTGCGGCCCTTACCCTGGTGCCGCTGCTCTTCCAACGCCCGCTCGAAGCCTTGCTCGTCCAGCGCCAGGCCACGTTCGCGGGTAAGCTCGCCCAACAGGTCGCGGCTGAAGCCGAAGGTGTCATATAGGCGGAACGCCTCATCGCCGGGGAAGATGCTCTCGCCCTCGTGGGCAAGGCGGTCGGCGATTTCCTCGAAGCGATTGATCGCCGCCTCGATAGTGCGCTTGTATAGCGTTTCCTCGCTGAGAATAATCTTCTTGATCACCTCGCGGTTGGTGACAAGCTCATGGTAATGGTCGCCCATCACCTCGATAACCGTATCGGCAATCTGACCGAGGAAGGGGCCGTCGAAGCCCAAGTTGCGGCCAAAGCGCATCGCTCGTCGCATGATCTTACGCAGCACGTAGTTGCGCGTGTCGCTGCCCGGTACCACACCGTCGCTGATCAGGAAGGTCATGCAACGAGCGTGGTCGGCAATCACACGGTAGGGGATGATGTTGGCCTGCATCTCCGCATCGTTCTGGCCAGCCAGTTCGCGGGTACGCTGCATAATCGGCACGAACAAATCGGTCTCGTAGTTGCTGTTCACCCCTTGCATCACCATGGCGAGGCGCTCCAGGCCCATGCCGGTGTCAATGTTCTTGCGGGCCAGCGGCACGTAAGTGCCATCGAGCTGGCGATCGAACTGGGTAAAGACCAGGTTCCAGATTTCAATCCAGCGGCTATCGTCGTCCACATTCCAGGTGGTATCATCGGGATTGGCAAGATCAGGGCGCTTGTCGAAGAATATCTCCGAGTTGGGGCCGCACGGCCCAGTGTCACCCACCTCCCAGAAGTTGGTGGACTTGCCCAGACGGATGATCTGGCTCTGCGGAAAGCCCGCCACCGATTGCCAAAGCGCAGCAGCCTCGTCATCATCCTCATAAATAGTGGGGCGCAGGCGGCTGGCGGGGATTTGATAAACGTTGGTAAGCAAATCCCAAGCCCAGGTAATCGCATCCTGCTTGAAATAATCGCCGAAGCTGAAGTTGCCGAGCATCTCGAAGAAGGTGTTGTGGCGCAGGCTAGGGCCGACTTCCTCCAGGTCGTTGTGCTTGCCACCGGCGCGCACGCACTTCTGCGCGGTGACAGCGGTGTTGTAACCGCGTTGCTCGACACCGAGGAATAGATCCTTGAATTGCACCATGCCAGAGTTGGCGAAAAGCAGGGTGGGGTCGTTAGCGGGAACAAGCGAAGACGAGGGTACCACCTGGTGGCCTCGCTCACGGAAATATTCAAGGAAGGTACTACGTATCTCGCTGCTGTTCATCGCTTCTGTCTCCTGAGCGTCTCTGCTTTGATTGTAAGGCAAGTTCTATTTATTGTCAAGTTGTTTGCCTTGCCAACGGATGTCAGCTAATGGATTATTATAACGGATAGAGTGATTGGGGTGGTCAGCCACGGTTGCTGGTGCGGCTAGAGTGACTTATTATAACAAATGCTGGGGATATGGGCAACATAGATACATCTATAGTAGGGGACAAACCGGGTGCGCGTCACGTTCCTGCAATGTATGTCTGGCGTAGGGGCGGATTGGGGCTGCCCTGATCGTGAGGATACCGCTTATCATATTGCAACAAATGTGTGGGTTAGGGACGGATTGCGTCCGCCCTAATCAGGAGGATACCGCTTATCATATTGCAACAAATGTGTGGGTTAGGGGTGGATTGCGTCCGCCCTGGTGGGGAGTTCCTTGACTTGGCATGGATGTACGCCATATAATTGAGCAGTACGGTTAATTCATATAACAACAATTACTTATAACAGAAAGAGAGTATAGACATGAACTCACAGATACCAGCCTCGACCCACGACCTGTTCGAGCGCCCCATCCTGTGCGCCCTCAGCACCATCAACCCCGACGGACAACCGCATACGGTGCCGGTCTGGTGCGACCTCGATGGCGATTACGTGCGGGTCAATTCACCCGACAACACCAAGAAGGCGCGCAATATGAATCAGGGCAGCAAAGTGACGGTGCTGCTGATTGACCCGCAGAATGCCTATCACTGGGTCGAAGTCCAGGGTCATATCGTGGAGATAAGGGACGAGAGCCACGGTGCACGCGACCACATCAACAGCCTATCCCAGAAGTACATGGGCAATCCGGTGTATCAGGACTTTGGCGGTGTGTCAAAGAACCGCTTGATGTATATAATCCAGCCCGACAAGGTTAACGGGCGGTGATGTCCGGGCTGCGCGACCTCGACAATAACTAGGAACACGCAAACATGAGTCATCCCGAACATTAAGCAAAAAGCCCCCAGCGGGGGTTGGGGGAGAAATCTTGACTGGCAGTCAGGGTAAGGGTATTGCACGGCACAGAGTGAATGGTTACGACTTACCTGTCTTGAGCTTCGAGCTTTCTCCCCCAACCCCCGCTGGGGGCTTAGTATTACAGCCTCAGCTGGCATAAATGCGCCAGATTGGTGTAGGGGCGAATCGCATACGCCCTGCCGCCCTGTGTCAAAGCCAATCGTATCTACGTCATCTTGCCTGGCAACTGAGGCTGTAATATTAGAGCTTATCCGAAAATCCGCCCGTTGTTCGTAGGGGCGAACCGTTGTTCGCCCTTTTCGGATAAGCTCTAAGAGCTTATCCGAAAAACTGTCATGTGGCTTGCGTCCGCGCACAGAAAAGCCCTGTTTTGGCGTTTTCCGGATAAGCTCTTAGTCTTTCACCGCTTGCGCCTTGCAAAGTTCGGGATGACTCATATGCTTTGCTCTTACTCAGTCCTCAAACCTCACTCCTCAGTCCTCAAACCTCACCACCGCTACGGCGTAGTTACCCCTTTGAAGACGATCTGGGCCATCTCGTCGCGGCGGATGTTGTTGTTGGGGCGGAAGGTGTGATCGGGATAGCCGTTGATCACGCCCTTGTGGTGGGCCGTTTCGATGCTGATGAAGAAGACATTGTTGGGCGGCACGTCGCTGAAGGTTGACTGCCCACCAGCGGGGGTGAACAGCGGGTAATGCGCCGCACCGACCACCAGCTTGGTAAGCTGCCCGCGAGTGATGGGTACGTTGGGCAGGTAGCAAGGATATTGCACGCCATGCCTGGCGCAACTGCCAGCATCGAAGCCGCTGAGGATACCGGCGTGGAAGCCAGTCTCGATGTAGAGGTAGGCGAAGTAGCCGGGTGGTACATCGTGGAAGTCCTGGCTACCACCAGAGGGGGTGTAGAAGGTCAAGCCGAAGCCTAGCACCACCACTTTGGCGAATTGGCCGCGGGTAGAAGTGCCAGCGGGCGAGTAGTGGCTGGCATCAGTACCATTGACCGCATGATTGCAGTAAAGGTAGGTGACCGCCCCATAGAAGATGTTGCCGTTGATGTCCACAAAGGGAATAGGACATGGCGGCGTGGGCGTAGGCGGGGCTGGAGTATGGGTCGGGCCAGGGGTGACTGCGCCGAGCGCCTGGCGATATCCAAGATTGGCGCGGTAATTCGCGCTGTCACCACGGCCCGCGATATCCTGTCCGATGGTGGAGCTAAAGCGGTAGTTGGTCGACTGCTGGCCCTCGCCGCCATCCGCTCCAGCCTGGCTCCATTTGACCGCATAGTTGGTCGAACTGGCGGCCAACGAGACGCTAACCAGAACCAGACTGTAGGCTACGGTAAGCAAGCCGGAGTTAAGCACGCCTCGTACGCAGGATAGCCTTTTCATTACGGCGAACATGATGATGCGATTGCCTTTCATAACTATCTTTTTCTGCCCGAAACGGGCCTGGCTAGAACTTGCAGGCAAACAATATGACTGTACAGCTTCTATCATAGCAGACTAGCCGCTATCAGGCAACCTGCTGGATGCTCAGGGGTGTGTTACAAGTTATTGGTTAGCTTGTTCGCTCACCAGGGCGGGCCACCGCCCGCCCCTACGTTTACCCAATAACTAGTAATACCAATTAGCCGAGCAGATGGTATAAATTGGGTCAGGGCGAACAACGGTTCGCCCCTACAGAAATTATAGCGTCACCAGGGTTAATTGGTATAACACACCCGATTCCTAGGAGTGTGCTTCACGTTCTTGCATACCCAACCAGGGCGAACAACGGTTCGCCCCTACTGAACGCTTGCAACGCAAGAGCGTGATGCGCACCATATTCCCCAGGCTGGCTCACGAGCAGCGACCCTACGTCGCAGAAGTGTTCGCATTAAATCTGCATAAACTTCGCGCTTATCTACAGCAATGCTTGCTTACACAATGGCTAAGGCATAGCAAGGGGCGCAGCTATGGGTTATAATGGCGCTATATTGCTTGAGGAGATGGGTATGCAGATGATCGAGGAGCAGCGACCACAACCAGCGGCAAATGAAACAGTCAGCAGTACGGTAAAGCGTCCGCGCAGACCGAGCAGGAGGGCGGTGGGGGTCAGCGAGTGGCAGTGGCGGCTGATGCTAGCTGCGCTGGCCCTGCTGGCCCTGGTGATGTTCGCCGCGATTGTGCTGTTCATTCTCGCCGCCTTCGGTGGCCTCAGATTTGCATAGTTATGGGGCAGCACATAATTAAATCGGAGGTTGATGTGGATGGCCGATAAGAGTGAGTTGAAGGTGGGGCAACCCGCGCCGGACGCAACGGTGCAGGATGCGAATGGCAACGACATACAGCTATCGTCGCTCTGGCTTGGCGATCAGCCGCTGCTACTGGTGTTCATCCGTCACTTTGGTTGACCATATGCCAGGGCGCAGATGGCGCAGTTGCGCCAAGATTATGACCGCATCGCAGCGGCCAACCTGAAGCTGGTGGTAATCACTCCCCACCCATATGCGGCGGTCACCGCCTATCAGGCGGAACACAACCTGACCTACCCGATCCTATCGGATAATCGCCGCAAAGGGTATCGGCGCTACGGGCTAGGGCGGTTGAGCGTGCTGCACGAAATCAACCCGCTTACCTGGCTACGCAACCTATCCAGCCTGCGCCAGCAAGGCATCGCCCGCAGCACCGATGCGGATATGGCGCAACTAGGCGGGGTGTTCGTAATTGACAACGGTGGCACGCTCCGCTTCGTCCACATCGCACATGATGCCGCTGACAACCCGCCCACAAATGAGATAATCGAGGCGGCGCAGGAGATCAGCTACACCGGCGGAAGCTGACACTAAAATCTTCGTGCCAGCAGCAGCAAACCCCCGCTAACTAGCAGCAACACGCCGCCCGCGCCTAGCAGGAAGACTGGGAGATACCACAGCGAGAAGAAGGAATTGACCCGCGCCGCAGTGGGGGTTTCGGGGTTGAACAGCACCGCCACCTTGTCACCCACATGGTGCGGGTCATTGGTCGAGCTGTACGAGACCGTGAAAGTAACAGGAGCAAGCGCAGTGGGAAACTGCACCACTGGATAGCTTATCCCCCTGTCATCAGTGTTGAAGCCAATAACGGTGCCAGTCGCGCTACTTGACCCTCCGACACTCATAGCGGTGGAGATGGCGAACAGTATCCCTACCAGCAGCGCCACCACGCCGAACATCGCCAGTATCACGCCAATGCCACTTAGGATGCGATTAGCCAACCAGCACCTCCTCAACCGGGGCTAAAGATTAAAGGTTAAAGTTTAAAGAGGATGTACGTAAATCCACTTCATCTTTAATCTTTGGTCTTTAATCTTTAATCCGCCCTAAATGGGCAAACCAGCCGACCAGCAGTACCGCCAGCACAATTATGGTGATACCAACGTAGAGCAGGTCGCGTTCGCGGGCGAAGAGCAGTACCGAGGCGGCCACGCGCATAATCGGGGTGAGGATGAGCAGGATAACTCCGGCCTCGACGAAGGCGAGTGGTTCGAAGCGGAACAGCGCGGGGATGAGGTTGCCCAGCATATATAGCTGGTTGTGCTGGCCTACATAATCCACGGTGGTATGCCAATCGCCCGTCTGCCCCGCCTGTGATGCCTGCTGCACCAGATAGAGGATCAGGCCAAAGGCCAGCAGCCCAGCGCTGGTAAACACGCCCACACGCAACACGCGGGCGATCAGCATCTCCAGATCGAACGCCTCACGCTGCTCATTTATTGGAGCGGGGGGCTGCACCTTATTCAGCTCGTTAGTTTCATTCGCCAAAGAAGCTCACTCCAAACCCTTTGAGGATCATCTGTGCGGCGATTAGCAGCAGGATGGGCACGAATAGCTTGCGGATGCCGCGATTGGTCATATTCGGCAGGATGCGGCTGCCTAGCAACGCCCCTCCCAGCACCCCCACCGCTACCGGCGCGACCAGCAGCGGGTTGACATCACCGCGCCCCAGATAGACCCCGGCGCTGGCGGCGGCGGTCACGCCAATCATAAAGTTGCTGGTAGTGCTGGATACCTTCATCGGCATCCGCATCGCGCTGTCCATCGCCATCACCTTGAACGGGCCACTGCCGATACCAAGCAGTCCAGAGAGAACGCCGGCCACGTACATTATGGCGAAGCCGAGTGGCACGCGAGTAACGTTGTAACGCACCAGCCCCAGCTTCTTGTCGGGATACTCGCTAGGCAGCTTGAGACGCAAGGCCAGCGCATCGCTCTGCACTCCCTGCGGCAGCTCCTCGCCGAACTTAAACACCTGTGACGCGGCGGAGACGCACATCACCGCACCGAAAAGGATATAGAGGAAGTTGGGATTGAGGATGCCAGTGAGAAATGCGCCGCTGATTGCCCCGATCGTAGTCGCCACTTCCAGAAACATCGCCGCCCGCAGGTTGATGATGTGGTCGCGCAAATAGGCGACCGCCGCGCCGCTGGATGTGGCGATGGTGCAGACGATGCTCGCGCCCACTGCGTACTTGATGTCAATGCCGAACGCAATCGTCAGCAGCGGCACGATCAGGATGCCGCCACCGATGCCCACCAACGCGCCAATCAGCCCGGCGGTCAGCGAGGTGGCAAAGACGATAATTAGGAACAACCAGAGAGTCATAGTGAGTGCCAGAGCGCCGTATTATCTGTCACCTGCCAGCCGACGCGCCCCTGCTGATGCAGGCAACTGAGGTGCGCGTATATCGTAGGTTGAAGCAGGTAGTATGCCTCGGCAGTGGTAACGCTGAAATCGTAGTGGGCGCAGACTGCTCGCAGCACCGCTTCGCTGCTCTGCGGCCCATTCGCTTGCAGGTGGGCTACGATGAAGTCTAGCGTGTCGAGGAAGTGGGCGCGGTTGATGGCGACCAGGGCAGTGAACTCAGCAGGGGTAAGCGCGGGCGAGTGGCCGGGGACGATAGCGGCAACCCGATCGGCATAGGTCAGGGCGCGATCGAGCGAAGCGAGATGCTCGGCTACGCCCGCGCAGTACAACACCTTGTACTTGTCAATCACCTGGGCAGGCAGGAGCAGGTCGCCAACGAACAGCACATCGCCAGCGAGATAGCCCATCTGCCCTGCGGCGTGGCCCTTCAGGTCTACCACCTCGATGCTGATGCCCAGTTGAGGCAATTCCAGTGGGCCGGGCGACACCACCACGTCGATCGGCGAGGGCGGGGCGTAGAGAAAGTGCGAGTAGAGCGGCTTGATCGGTGCGGCTCCGGCGAATAGGCCGGTTGGTTCCAGCACAGGGTAGCGCATAAACGCTTCCTCGACCGGCGGGGCATAGATGCGCACCGCGCCGCCATTGGAGGAAGCGGCGATTTGGGCGTTGCCGCCGAAGTGGTCGGCGTGCGAATGGGTGTTGAGAATAGTGTTCACACTGAGACCCGCACTCCACAAGGTCTTGAGAATATCCTTGCCGTTCTCTTTGGTAAGGCCGCTATCGACGATGGCGCAATCACCATCGTTTGCGCCGACAATTACGCCGATGTTCTGCGGGCCAGGTAGATAGCTGATGCTGCCATGTACTGGGGTAAGGGTGTATTTGACTACCAATGCTGCTCCTCCTTGCCGCGAGGTAACTGCAGGCGGCGAATGGTTTGTACTTGAATTATAACATAATCGGGGCGGATAACAAAGGAGGTACGAGTGTGGCACAAATGTTGCTTTATACTTAACCGTCTACTAATAACCAAAATTATGTAATAAAGTAGTTTTGCGGCGATAATCAAGGAGGAAACATTATGGCTCTGACGTGCAGCGAGGCAGACCTGGTACAGCGAGCAACGAAGCGCGACGAAGCGGCGTTCGCTGAACTCTATAGCCATTACGTTGAGAAGATTTACCGCTATATTTACTACAAGGTGGGCGATGCGTCCGAGGCCGAAGACCTCTGTGGGCAAGCATTCCTCAAGGCCTGGGAGGCAATCGAGCGCTACACCTGGACTGGGTATCCTTTCTCCTCGTGGCTCTATCGCCTGGCTCACAACCTGGTGGTCGACCACTACCGCACCCACCGCGAGAGCCTGCCGCTCGATGATACGATTGTTACCCGTGAGGAGCCAGTCGACCCCGAAATTGCGCTGCTAAACAGCATCCAGGCCCAGGAGTTGCGCCAGGCAATCGGCCAGCTCACCGGCGAACAACGTCAGGTCATCCACTTCAAGTTCATCGAAGGCTACGATAACGCCGACATCGCCCGAATGATGAACAAGAAGGAAGGCGCGATTCGCGCCCTGCAATATCGCGCCCTCCATAGTTTGCAAGAGATTATGGTGCAGGAAGAGCAAAGGGCAGCCGCGTTCGTGCCAACCTTCAGCATGGCTTAAGCAGGATTGTAGATAGTATTACGTGAGTCATCCCGAACTTCAAGCAAAAAGCCCCCAGCGGGGGTTGGGGGAGAGTCTTGATTGGTAGTCAGGCTAAAGGTAAACTCGGCAATGGATCCGTGCTTACGAATAACCTGACTGGAGCTTCGAGCTTTCTCCCCCAACCCTCGCTGGGGGCTTAGTTGATCAACCTTCCACCAATCCCCGCTAGGGGCTTAGTTGATCAACCTTCTGCTATCTGCAATCCACCTAAGCGTAGTGCTTTTCGAGCTTGCTCTGCAAAGTGGCCTTCAGGTTGGGGACTGCGCCGACCACGCGCTCAACCTCGCGGCCATCCTTGAAAATGATCAGGGTGGGAATACTGCGTACGCCAAACATACTTTGGGCAATAGGGTTGGCATCTACATCTAGCTTGCCGACCTTGGCCTTCCCATCAAGCTCGGTAGCGATCTGCTCGACTACCGGGGCTACGGCACGGCAGGGGCCGCACCAGGTGGCCCAGAAGTCTACCAGTACCGGCTGGCTAGTGCCGGTTACTTCGCTGCGGAAATTGCTGTCGGTTATCTCTATTGGCTTTGCCATTGTTTTGTCAATCCTCCTGTAGTGCTGCTGATTTATGTCGTTTAGATCCGCTTTATGTCTTATGCTAGCATCTTATGTCCAACGCGGGCGTGTTGTTGCCAACCCGTATTCTGTATTATAATTCACCGCCGCTGCCTTTGTCAAATAAACACCGCTGTGCTATGATCAGGCCAGGGAGACAACATTGCGCGGGGGAGCATGATTTGCTGAAGCGGGTTGGCATCAATGGGTACTTCTGGGATAAGCCGTTCACCGGCAGCGGGCAGTATACCCGCGAATTGTGGCGGGCCTTGCACGCGGCTGGGCTAGTCGGCGGCGATCTGCGGGCGACGCTGCTGCATCCGCCGGAGCAGAAAGTGGCAAGCGACTCCGATGCCGCACTGGGGGCGCACTACCAGGTGCAAGGGCGCTGGGAGATGAGCGATAACCTGCGCGAGTTGTGGTGGGAGCAGGTGGAGATGGGCGATGCGGCACGAATGTTGAGTATGGACTTGCTGCACTCGCCTTACATGGCCGCGCCGCTGCGGCAGCCCTGCCCGCTGGTGGTCACAGTTCACGACCTTATCCCACTGCGGCTGCCTGCCTATCGCGGTTCGCTGCTATTCCGCATCTACCTGCGGCTAGCGACCATGACCGCACGGCGAGCGCGGCTAATTCTCACCGACTCGCTGTGTTCCAAACGCGACATCATCGCGTTGCTGCGCGTACCAGAGCAGCGGGTGAAGGTGACCTACCTGGCGGTGGGGGCGCAGTATCATCCCGCCAGCGTGGAGCAGCAGGCAGAGACGCGGGCGCGGTTCGGCTTGCCGGAGGGATATATCTTCTACATCGGCGGATTTGACGTGCGTAAGAACGTGATTGGCCTGCTACGGGCTTATGCCGCTGCGCTAACCGATATGGACTCGCCCCGCGTGCTGGCAATTGCGGGCAAGCCGCCCGACGATAAGGCGCGGCTCTCCAACCCCGCGCTCTTCCCTGATGTGCAGGGTGAGGCACAACGCTTGGGGTTGGGCGACAAGGTACGCTGGCTGGGAAGGGTCAGCGATGCCGACAAGGCCGCGCTGTATGCAGCGGCGGGACTGTTCGTCTTTCCTAGCCTTTATGAAGGCTTCGGCCTCGATCCGCTGGAGGCGCTGGCAAGTGGCACACCACTCGTATGCGCCAATGGCTCCAGTCTGCCCGAGGTGGTCGGCGATGCGGGCATCCTGGTGGACGCGCACGACCCCGCCAACCTCCGCACCGCGATGCTGGCGGTGTTGAACGATGAGGCCAAGCAGACGGAGCTAAGGGCGCGAGGGCCACAGCAGGCCGCCCGCTTCACCTGGGAGCGAACCGCAATGGCGACGGTGGCGGGCTATCGTCAGGTATTGGGAGTGTAGAAGGTAGAGGGTAGAAGGCAGGAGAAGGGTACGCTAACTAAAAGCACACTCGCCTCTGTGTTCAGAGGCGAGTGTGGTCAACCATATATTCTGTGCTTTGCTGATTATATCAGCAGCAGCAGGGCGGGGGCAAGCAGCACCAGCGCGGGCAGCGCAACCAGCGAGAAGCTGTGGCCCAGGCGCGGAGCTTGCTCCTGTCGCGCCCAGCGTACCAGCTTACGCATCTCAGACTGCTGCTGCAATCGCCGCGCCCAGCCCCACAGCGCTAGCGCAGCCAGCGCATTGTTGCTTGCCATCAGCACGCCGAAACCGAGCAGCCAGACCAGGCGCAGCCAGCCAGCCGCCTGCACCAGCCATACATCGCTGCCTAGCAGGTGGCTCCAACCTAGCGCCATCAGCACGTTGGCCGCCACCGTCGCCGCTGCCACCCCGGTTAGCGTGCCAGCGGTGCGCCAATTCGTGGTCGGCGCGGTTATCACTCGATTGCCCATCTGTGCCTGCATCATGGTCTTGCTCCTATCTGTATGCAAACTATATCGCTCTATGCGGTTACTAAGGCATAAATCGTGCCATCTTACGAACATCCGTTCGTCTTTTCTTGTTGCGCTTATCATAACAGACTTTGCCCAGTTTGTCAAGCCTTTTGCCCAGTTTGTTAAACTGATATTTGCCCATTTTGGCAAACTGGGCAAAACCCTTGCAATTTTGGAAAAACTGTGCTATACTAGCAGGCATGAGGCATGAGCTATGAGTAGTGTTGAGTGCTGAAGTTTGAGTGCTGAATGCTGAAAAAGTTACCAAAAGACTTGCGTGGTTCGTAGGGGCGAACCGTTGTTCACCCTATTCAGACTAGCTGCTTATATGCCAGATTCTACATTCTACCTTCTACATTCATTATGGATGAGACTACCACAATTGGCGAACTGAAGGAGATCTGCCGCCAGTACATCGTTGCCCGCGACTGGCAGCACGATGAGCTGAAGGATCTAACCCTGGCGATGAGCCTCGAGGTGGGCGAGATTCTAGAACACGTGCGCTTCAAGTCTGATGCTGAGGTGCGCGAGTACCTGACCGACCCCGACCACTACCGCGAGGTTGGCTACGAGGTCGCCGATGTATTCTATTTCATCATGACTATCTGCCTGCAACTGGGTCTCGATCTGAGCGCAGTCTACAAGGAAAAGATGGCAATCAACGAGCATCGCTACCCCGCGCATCTGGCAAAGGGCAGCAACAAGAAATGGACGCACTACGTGGGCGCGTCCGAACCAGATCTGTAGGGGCGAACAACGGTTCGCCCTGCCACATAGGCGCGTCCGAACCAGATCTGTAGGGGCGAACAACGGTTCGCCCTACCACATACGTACGACCGAACCGGAATCGGCTTAGATAAAACTGGAAAGAGGAGCATAAAATGACGGAGCCGATTAAGAACCCCCGTGCCGCCGAGCAGGCCAGCAAGTTCGGCCACTATCTGCGCGAGTTGCGTAAGCAGCACGGCCTGACCCTGCGCGAAATCGAAGAGCGCACCACCATCAGCAACAGCTATCTCAGCCAGTTGGAGAACGGTTACATCGACCAGCCCTCGCCGCGCAACCTGCAGCGGTTGGCTGTAGTATACAATATCAGCTACGAGAGCCTGATGACCCAGGCGGGCTACCTCAATCAGCGCGAAACCGCCACCAGTCCCGGTCGTGCCGCCTTCAACATCATTGATGACCTCAGCGATGAGGAGGTCGAAGAGGTGCAGGATTTCGTAAAGTTCCTACGCTTCAAGCGGCAGAAACAACAACGGGGCTAGGCCACTACCCACCCCCCAACCCCTCCCGGTGGGAGGGGCGTACGGTAAATCCACGCCTATGCCGTCAGCCACCGCCAGCGAAGTCCGCGCCCTGCGGGCAGAGATTAGACAAGCCGCACTTGCGCTGCTGCGTGAGTGCGGCATCAGCGACCCCCCTGCCTCTACCGACACCCTGCTAGCCGCCTGCAAACTGGATAGCGAAACCTTTGCCTATTCCGACCGACTACCGCCCCTGCTCGCTGGACAACGCGAGTCGGCCAAGCGGGCGGCCAAGCGCGAACTGCTGGCCCGCATGGACATTGACGTGAAGGTGCGGGGCATTCTCGACATGGCGGACAACGTAGTTCTCACCCACAACAGCCTCCTGCCCGACCCCCGTCGCTTCTGTATCTTTCACGAACTGGGCCACTTCACCCTACCCTGGCACCGCGAACTGTTCTACCAGTGTAGCGAACTGGATATGAGTCCTGAAGCGCTCGCCACTCTGGAGCAGGATGCCAACTGGTTCGCCAGCGAGTGCGCCTTCCTCGGTGACCGCTTCGAGCGAGAGGTAGCCGACTACCGCATCGGCATCAGCACCATCCGCAAGCTAACCAAAATATACAAAACCAGCTTCGAGGCCACCGCCCGCCACTACGTGGAGAGTCACACCGCCGCCGTCGCCCTGCTGGTCGTCACCCCACGTCCCGACCTGGGCAGCAGCATTGACGCGGGCCAACCGATTCTAGCAGTGCGCTACGTGGTCGTCTCGCCTGCGATGAAGCGGCTGGGCAATGGCTACCTTGCCCCTAATACGCTAATCCCCTGGACGCATCCCGCCACCGAACTATACCTCTCGCGCAGCAACCGCCAGGCTAGCGCCCCCGACCTGCTCACCTTTGCGCCAAATAACCGCCAGCTTGCCTGCGAAACCGAAATCATGTCCAACGGCTATAGCGTCTTCATCCTCGCCTGGCCCAGCCGACGGTGGTTACGTCAGTGCTGAGTGCTGAGTGCCGAGTGTTGAGTATCCGCTTTGCTCCTCTCCCAGCGGGCTTATCCTTACCCACAAGTGGTGAAGGGTGGTAGTGGTGGGAATAGCCTGCCGCTTGCCGAGTTACATAGGGTTGGGAGCGTAGCTCCCTACTCGCAAGCGCACAATTGCTTATTGAAAGGGTAAATGTACCAATGCTGGTAGCAGTTGTATAGCTGGCATGGTGCGAGATAAGCCCAGCGCAAAGGGGTTGGTACGTGGCTACCCAAAACCGCGCGATAAACTCGATGGCAGGTAAGCAGCCGATAGGCATGGTGGGGTGGCTAGCAGGGGCTACGCCCCCAACCCCCAGTAACTCGGCACGCGGCGGGCTTTCTTGTCGCATCGTACTATTGCACCTTTTATTTGTGGGTAACGATAAGCCCAGCGGGAGAGGTTGGGTGAGGGAGAATCTCGCCTGGCACTAATGCTCATTGTACCTGTGATAAGGTTGAGGGAGTATCCGCTTTGCGCCTCTCCCAGCGGGAGAGGCTGGGTGAGGGATAATCTCGCCTGGCACTAATGCTCATTGAGATCACAACCAAGAGAAAACCTGGTATGAACGACATCGAGCGCAGTATTGCCCTCTATAACGCAATCATCGAATGCATCGCCGCCGCCCCCCAGCAGCAGATAACTTTCGCCGAGTTCATGAGCCTGGCGCTCTATCACCCCACCCTCGGCTATTACACCGCGCCCGGGCAGAAGATTGGCGGCAAAGGTGCAGACTTCTATACCAGCCCCGACGTTTCGCCAGCCTTCGGCCAGCTGATCGCCCGCCAGCTAGCGCAGTGCTGGCAGCTTATGGGCCAGCCCGCCAACTTCACCATCGTGGAGCAGGGCGCGGGCGTGGGCAAGCTGGCCGCCGACATCCTGGCTGAACTCCGCGCTAGCCAGCCCGACCTCTACGCCACGCTCACCTATGCGATCGTAGAGATCAGCCCCGATTTGCAAGCCCGCCAGCGCGAGGCTCTGCCCGCTGATGCGCCGGTACGCTGGCATGAGCAGTTGGCGCAGGTTGGCCCCATCGAAGGCGTGATCCTCAGCAACGAATTGGTGGATGCCTTCCCCGTGCATATTGTGGTGGGGCAGGAAGGCGGCGTTGGCGAGCTATATGTTACCACTGACGATAGACGAGATGAGACCCTCGACCCCGACGCTGCCAACTTGCGCGAGATTATTGCCGCACCCAGCAGTCCAGCATTGGCCGAATACTTCGCCCGGCTCGGCATCACCATCCCACGTAACAATCGCGCCGAGGTCAACCTGGCAATGCTCGACTGGCTGGCCGAGGTTGACAGCATCTTGCAGCGTGGCTACGTCATCACCATTGACTACGGCAACACCGCTGACCGCCTCTACAGCCCGCGCCGCACCGATGGCACGCTGCTCTGCTACTACCAGCACACCCTCAGCGGCAATCCATTCGCCCGCCTCGGTCGCCAGGATATCACCGCGCAGGTGGACTTTACCACCTTGCAGCAGCGTGGCGAGCAGCTTGGCCTGCACACCCTCGGCCTGACCAACCAGGCCGCCTTCCTCACCAGCCTCGGCCTCGGCGAGATGTTGCAAGCGTTGCCCAGCCTCGGCCTCAGCGATGAGCAGTTTATCCGCCAACGCGCCGCGTTGCTCCGCCTGATCGAGATGGGCGGACTGGGCCGGTTTCAGGTATTGCTACAAGGGAAGGGGGTGGATGAGGGAGTGAAGTTGGAGGGTCTGAAGTTCCGTATATAATCAATACATCTGTTCATGCCGTAAATCGTAGGGGCGGGCGGCGCTCGCCCCGGTAAAAGGAGATAGAACTAAGATGGAAATGAAACTTGAGCTGGTGCCGATGCCGGTTTCCGATATTGATCGCGCCAAAGCCTTCTACGTTGAGAAGCTGGGATTTAACGCTGACCATGACATTCAGCCTGGCGGAACCATGAGAATTGTGCAACTAACCCCACCGGGGTCGGCTTGTTCGATCCTTCTTAGCAGTGGCCTGCAAGGTCTCGAAATGCCACCCGGATCGCTGAGGGGTCTACACTTGGTTGTCGCCGACGTTAGCAAGGCCCGCGAAGTGTTGGCGGAACGCGGCGTTGCCGTAAGCGAGATTGACGATATGGGCGGGGTTAAGTATGTTTACTTCAGTGACCCCGATGGCAACTCCTGGTCATTGCAGGAAATACCGCCTAATATTCGAGCGAGTAAGGTTAATCCTTAGCATCTTAGCTCCGTGGCAACCACTCTCCAACCAGGTTTACCACCTTCACGGCCCTGCCCGCCGCTTCCGCCTGCACGTTACCCGCGTCCATCATCCGTTGCAGAATCGCTGCACCCAACGCCCCACCCAAATGTGAGCGGCGCTCAGTCCAGTCAAGGCAGCCGTAGGCAAAGGCGCGGCGGGCCTGTGCTGCTGCGCTCAGGTCTACGCCCCGCTCGGCAAGGGCGCGGCTGCCCACAGCGGTAAGCTGGTAGGTTGAGCGACCCGCGCCGCTACTCTTGGTCAGCCAGTTGCGCTTGAGCATCTCGTCCAGCAATTGCACGCCCGCCACCCCCGCGAGGTGGTCGTAGCAGGTGCGCGCCTGGCGCATACCGCTGTTGTGCTGCACCTCGCGGGCGGCCTGGGGGCTGAGGGTTGCGTTCATCGCTTTCTTCTTTCCTTTCGCTTTGTGCTTGTCGTGATCTGCGGGCGGATTCTCGCCGTCGGCCAGCGCCTGCAAGGCGGCCAACGCTTTGCCCACCTTCTTCGGATGCACGCTGTAGGTATGCTGCCGCCCCTGGCTGACGCTCGACACCAGCCCGGCTTCGCGCAGCGCGGCCAGGTGGGTAGAGATGCGTGGCTGGATGAGGCCCAGCCGGTCGGCCAGGTCATTGACAGTTGCGTCGCTGTCCAGCAGCACGCGCAGAATGTTCAGGCGGGTCTCGTCGGCGAACGCCTGTGCCACCTGGATGATTTTCACCATGGTACGCTCCTTGCATTTTACATATCTTTGTGTTATTATATATCCATGCACAAATCTTGTCAAGGAGATGTATCAATGCACATAGCGATTGAGCCGAAGATTCTTTACTTCGGCACTCCGGTAGTGCTGATAAGCACACTGAATGAAGATGGCAGCGCCAACCTTGCCCCTATGTCCTCCGCGTGGGCGCTGGGTTGGAACATTGTTCTAGGTTTTGGTAATTCAGGGAAGACTATTGAGAACCTCCGCCGTAGCGGGGAGTGTGTTCTCAACTTTCCCTCGGCAGATATGTGGCAGGCGGTAGAGCGGCTCGCTCCCTTGACCGGCAAGAATCCCGTACCGCCCGCTAAGGTAGCCCAGTCGCGTTACGAGCGCGACAAATTTGCGGCTGCCGGACTCACCCCTGTTCCTGCCGAGTGCATTGCTCCGCCGCGTGTGCTTGAGTGTCCACTACAATTTGAAGCGAAGGTCAACGCGATATATCCGCTGGGTGGCACGGAGAGCGGTACATCGATTGTCGAAGTCAGCGTGGTTCGCGTTCACGCCAACCCCGACATTGTTACTGGCGGAAATCACATTAATCCCATTGCCTGGCATCCGCTCATCTACAACTTCCGTCACTATTTTGGACTTGGTGAGGAGCTAGGCAAGACTTACCGCGCTGAGATATAGGCGCTATCGCCCTACAAGGAAACGACTTATGCTTTCTGCCCCTGCTGAAATTACCCCTATTGCTCCTTACAACTTCGCCGCTGCCCTGGACTATGTGCGCCGCTCTTCATCGGCAGTGCTGGAACAGGTCAGCGATGATGGCATTTACCGCCGCGCCGTAACCCTGGGCGGGCAGGATGTGCTGCTCACCGTCAAATCGGTGGGCAGCGTAGACGCGCCCCACTTGGAGCTTACAGTGGCGGGCGGACAGATCAATACCGTGCTTATGAGCGAGGCCAAACGGCTGATATGTCGCGTCTTTTCGCTCGACGATGACCCCACCGAGTTCTATCGCATCGCCCATACCGACCCGGTGTTCGGCGCATTGGTGCAGCGCTACTATGGGCTGCGCCCGGTTACGATTGTTTCGCCATTCGAGGCGCTAATCTGGGCGATTATCGGGCAGCAAATCAATGTGAGCTTCGCCCGCAAGTTGAAGCAGCGGCTAGTAGAGCTGTGTGGAGGGCAGCTAGCCATCGCGGGAGCCGACTATCCGCTGATGCCGACCCCGCAGGCGATCGCCGCACTCGACCCGGCGTTGCTGGCTGCCAACCAGTTTAGCCGCCAGAAGAGCAGCTACGTGATCGGCGCGGCTGACGCGCTCATCAGCGGCGAACTCGATTTTGCCTACGCTGCCAGCCTGCCCCATGAGCAGGCGATTGCCTACCTGACCCGTCTGCGTGGGCTGGGGCGTTGGACGGCGGAGTACGTGCTGATGCGCGGCCTGGGTGAGTGCGATAGCATCCCTGCCGCTGATATGGGGCTACGCATCGCTATAGGTCGTGCCTACGGCCTGAGCCGTAACGCCAGCGAAATCGAGGTGAGGGAGCTAGCCGAACAGTGGGCAGGTTGGCGCGGCTGGGCGGCGTTCTACTGGTGGCACGCGCTGCAGTTGGGTGAGGTCTAAGCACGAAAGATTTTTGGATAATTTTGTTTCTTGCAATAAAGATGGTACAATATAAGCAGACAACCGAGATAGGGGGGCATGGCTATGCGCCCTGGTAGGCAGTAGCAGAAACGAGGTAATCAGAATGGCTATAGATGTGAAAGAGTTTGACCCGGCAGCGCCAACGCATGATGGGCCAGAACATATGAAGAGAGTGGTGATTGTGGGCAGCGGCCCAGCGGGTTTGACGGCGGCGATTTATGCGGCGCGGGCCAACCTGGACACCACCGTAATCGCGGGCCTCACCTACGGCGGACAGTTGATGCTGACCAGCGATGTAGAGAACTTCCCCGGTTTTGCCGAGGGCATCCAGGGGCCTGAATTGATGGCGGCAATGCGGGCGCAAGCCGAGCGGGTGGGCGCGAAGGTGATCGACCAGGATGTGGAGCGGGTGGACTTCAGCAAGCGTCCCTTCACCCTCAACACCGATAGCGACACCTACACCGCCGATGCAGTAATCATCGCCACCGGCGCGGCGGCCAAGTGGCTGGACATCCCCAGCGAGACGCGGCTGCGCGGACGTGGGGTGTCAACCTGCGCTACCTGCGACGGCTTCTTCTATCGTGGGCAGGATGTAGCAGTCATCGGTGGCGGCGACTCTGCGCTGGAAGAAGCGCTTTACCTCAGTCATATTGTCAACAAGGTGAAGCTCATCCACCGTCGCGATGCGTTCCGTGGCTCGAAGATCATGCAGCAACGGGCGTTGTCAAACCCGAAGATCGAGGTGCTATTCAACACTGGCATCGAAGAGATCTTGGGTGAGGATGATGTAACTGGTCTGCGCGTACGCGACATCATTAGCGGTCAGACCCGCGACCTGGCGGTGAGTGGCGTGTTCGTCGCTATTGGTCACGAGCCGAATACCGGCGTGTTCAGGGACAAGATTGACCTCGACGAGAAGGGTTACGTCAGGCTGATTGGCGAGAGTCACACCAACGTCCACGGCGTGTTCGTGGCGGGCGACGTATTCGACACCCGCTACCGCCAGGCGATTACCGCAGCCGGTTCTGGCTGCAAAGCGGCGATGGATGCCGAGAAGTTCCTCGAATCCGAGATTGCCGCCGCCGAGCATCACCCCATAGAGATGGTTACGCCGCGCAACTGGTAAGCCGCAAGGCATTAGATACGAGGTATGAGTAGGAGCGCACTGATGGTGCGCCCCTATTGCTTTAATCTTTAATTTCCGCCTCATCGCCGCGACTGAAGCAGGGCCAGCAGGCGCAGGATCGAGATGTAAATCCAGACGATAGTCACAATCAGGCCGAACGCGCCGTACCATTGCATATACTTCGGTGCGCCCGCCTGCGCGCCGCGCTCGATGAAGTTGAAGTCAAGCGGCAGGTTCAATGCCGCGACGATGACGACAAACAGGCTGATGCCGATGGTCCAGGGAGTGGGTTGGCTGAGGGCGTAGAAGTGTACCCCAAACAACGACAAGATAAAGCCAACCAGATAAACCAGGAAGATGCCTATCGTAGCGGCGGTTACCACCATGATGTACTTGTTCGTCACTTTGATGATGTGCGTGCTGTAGAGGAACAACATGGTGACGAATACGGCAATGGTCGCCAGCATTGCCTCCAGCACGATGCCCTTGAACTGAGCATCGTAGAGCCGCGAGATCACCCCGATGACCAACCCTTCACCAACGGCGTAGATCGGTGCGATGATGGGCGAGGCTTTGGGGAAGAACGAAGCGGCGAAAGCAAGGATGAGGGTGCCGATCAACGCGGGTAGTAGCCAGATCGGTATCGAAGTCGGTATCCAGGTGGTGCCGCCATACTGGCTGTAGGGGATGGTTTCCACCTGGGTCCAGCCAATCAATGCGCCCGCGATGACTAGCATCAGCAGGGCGGCAGTAATCGCGTAGGTGCCACTGGCGGTCATTACCTCTGCGGGCTGCACGTAGGCGGGTTGCCCATAACCAGGCTGTCCGTAGCCCACTTGCGACGCGGCGATTGCTTGTTTGAACGTTTTGTCATTTAGCGCGGGGTTCTCAAAGGCCATTGCCTTGCTCCTTTCATCTCCAAAGGGGTTATTGTAACATTATCCATGATACAGTTGCTTGCTGCATTATATTAGAAGGTTGTATGCTTGTCAAATAGCTAAGGGTAGGTTTGATAGGACGATTGCAAAGTCGGCAACATGGGCGGGATAAATCAACGCCCCTGCATGGTTTCCAGCTTGAAGGAGCGTTAATTCAATGCGCCTTGGCCGACTTTGCAATCGCCCTAGTAGGTTTGTTGTCTTGCGATCGATCATTGAAGCCAGCAAATGAGCGGGCCGCTGCCCGCCCATATCTGATTATACCAAATAGCCGCAGCGATGCTATAGTTCTGTAGGGGCGAACCGTTGTTCGCCCTGGCTCAATCTATAACGGCACAACAGCTATTTGGTATTACTGAGGGTTATACCAATTAGCCGCCGCAATGCTATAGTTCTGTAGGGGCGAGCCGTTGTTCGCCCTGCCTCAATCTATAACGGCACAACAGCTATTTGGTATTACTGAGGGTTATACCAATTAGCTGCAGTGATGCTATAGTTCTGTAGGGGCGAACCGTTGTTCGCCCTGCCTCAATCTATAGCGGCACAACAGCTATTTGGTATTACTGAGGGTTATACCAATTAGCCGCCGCAATGCTATAGTTCTGTAGGGGCGAACCGTTGTTCGCCCTGCCTCAATCTATAGCGGCACAACAGCTAATTGGTATTAGATTAGCGCCCGCGTCTGCCCTGCGCCGGAGGGCGGAAGCTGGGTGTACGCAACTGCTCGTGTTCCTCAGCCCGCTTGTTCTTGGCGATTTGCGCGTTGGTAAGCCGCTGCCCTTCGAGCAACGCCTGTTCGGTAGGTGTGGCGCTGGCTTCTACGCCGAGGCGGAAGTCGGCATAGTACAGCGCGGCTTCGTGTACGAACACGTTAATATCAATATCGCCGATGACGGCCAGGGCTTTATCTATCTTCGCCATCTCCTCGTCGCTGAAGCTCACTCTGGTGCGGTTGTTTGGCATTGGGTGTCCTCCGATTTCTATCTCTTCTGCTCCGGCTAGGGACTAGATGATTATAGCACAATCAGCATCTACAAGTGGCAGGTATGAAACAACCTACCCCTGTCGCCCTGTCTAATCCAGGGGTCAAGCAGGAGCGGAGGGTGGTTAGCGCCGAATGTTGCAACTTGCCAGCGCCCGCCAACGTAGTATAATTGAGAGCAGCAGTCAAGCCAGCGAAGGGAGCGGCACGATGTACCCCGCCAACAACGACAATAACGAGGATTACTACCTGCAAATCCAGCGCAACGGTGGGCAGTCTGGCTATCCGCCGCCCAACTATCAACCCGCGCCCAACGCCTACCCGTCAGCTTATGATACGAATGCCTACCCGCCACCCGAATATATTGGCGGGCAGACTAGCCAGCCCACATACCAGCAGTGGCCGACCATCACGCCGCAATACAGCCGTCCGGTTGCTCCACCCTTCAACGCGATTGCACTTGGCGTGTCGCTGCTAATTACCCTGGCGGCGGGCTTGTTGCTCTACTACTACACAGGGGTATGGTGGCTCATAATCGTCTTCCCGCTGGTTGGGTTGAGTGGCGGGCTACGCAAGCGGAGCGGCGGATATGGCGCGGCCTACATTGGCTCACGACTGGTGATGCTGCTGATTACCCTCGCCATCTTCGCTAGTGTCTTCATCACCCTGCTATGCAAGCTGAACGGGGTATTCTGATTGTAGCTCCACAGCCAAAGAGGTAAATTGCTTGCCGAACGCCAACTACAAAAGTCAGAATACATCAGTACCAAACAGCGCCGTGGCGCAGGGCGAAGGCACCTGGCAGCCCGACCTCGACCCCGACTATAGCGCGCAACTGCAACGCGAACAGAAGTCTGCCCGCAAGCAGCAAACCCGCGTGGTCGAGCCGACCGAGATCTGGCAGCCCGGTGAGGCGGTGAACCCCGACCCTAGCCAGCGTGTACAGATTGATCAGTATCACCCTGACGCGCACACCCCACCGGCGATAATCCAGGCCGCGCAACCGATGGGGCAGGGCTTCACGCCTACTACCATCCGCCAGGGAACGCCTGCCTGGGTGTGGCTACTCACCGCCGCTGGCCTGATCGTCGCCATTCTGCTCTTTCATCAGGCCGGACTTTACATCTTTATCATCGCCAGACTGGCGATCTTGTGGCTGACCAAAGCAATCAGCGCAGCGAACCGGAGCGGGGAATTATGCAGCGACCTGTCTACAGCGACAAACCAGGCGATGCAGCCAACGGATGGCAGCCCGACCACGATGAAGATTATGGCGACGAGGTGCGGTTGGCGACCAGTTCACCTACGCCACAGCCGAACCCGCCGGATAATGCGTTTGGCACGGCGCAAAGTATGTTGATTGAGCAGCGACCCGTTAGCCCTATAGCCTATGCGCCAACTCGCCAGGCGTTGCCGCAAGTGCCTACCGCTTCCAGCCAGGCGATATTGCCCAATCCGCAAGAGACACAGCAGGTTAATCGGCCCGGGATGCTGCTTGACGCAGGGCCGTTCAGGACTGTGATGCTGCCGACCTTGCAGGCTCCGCTAACTACACAATCAACCATGCGCGAAGCTACTTCGGAGGCTCAATCAGTAGGGCGATGGGGGGCGATTGGCCGCATTGCTGCCCTTGTGTTTACCCTGGCGCTACTCACCCTCATCTTCAGGAAGGTATGGCCGGTCTGGGCAATAATCTGGACCGCGTCAATCCTCGGCATAATAAACTGGCACCGCCAGCGCCATCCCAAATATGGGGCGGTTGGTGGGATTCTAGAGTTCAACTTCGAGATTGTCCTGGGTGTGTTGTGGCTGCTGGGAAATGTTATCTTGTTTCTGCTCAGTTTTGTAGGGTAGGCGCGGCCCACATCTGACAATCGGACTGAGGCATCTCATACCGATATCTAACGCAGCAGCTTCGTCGATTATGGTATAATTTACACAAAGGTATTATCAGGCAGTAAAACCAGAAAGAAGGCAACCAGGATGAACAATCCTAATTACGATAGCAGTAACCAGAACGTGGCGCGAGGCAACGCCGCTGGCGATAACAGCGTGGCTGGCAGCAACGCCGATGCGGATGCTACCCGCAGCTTGCAGTGGGACAGCGCGTGGCAGCCCGACCGCGACGAGGATTACGGCACGCCGGTGCAGCAGTACACCGGGCCAGGGGCCTTCCCGCCCATGCCACCGCTGCCGATGCCGCAGCAGTCACAGCAGCACCCTTACGCACAGGCGGCGCAGAACGTGCCAGGGTATCCGCCCGCACCTAATTACGTCAACCCTCCCGTGCAGGGCTACCCCGGCACGCCAGTGCAGAGCTACCCCAACCCGCCGATGCAGGGCTACAGCACCCCATCCACGCCCGATTACAACGTCAAGCCCGCGCCTTACGCGCCAGTGACGATTTATCAGGGCGATCAGCAAATGACCCCAATGCAGCAGAATACGCCGCTATCAGATCAACAGACCTATCGCGGCTATGCCCCTGCTGACCAGCAGTACAACGGCCAGCCGCTGCCATCAAAATCGCCCTCTACTCGGCCAGTGATGCCGTGGTTCATCTGGCTAATCGTCGGCATCGTGGTGCTGTCAATCTTCTCGTCAGGAGGCTGGTGGGGGTTCTGGCCGATATATAGCTTCTGGCCGTTCTTCATCTTCTGGCCGCTGTTCATCTTTGGTCGGTTGGGTCGCTATGGTAGATACGGTAGACGCTGGCGCAACCGCAATCGCTGGTAAGCACAAAGCAAGCAACCCCAAATAGAGCGGTATCACACCCTGGGGATGATGCCGCTTTAGTAAATCAGGCTGATGCAAAACCGGACCGGCTGTGGTAAAACACTTGCCAAGCCAGACCCAACCGACAGCTAAAAGGGAGCAAGGGATGAGCAACAATAACTATAATTACAACTCTGGCGGTGGGCAACTGCCTGCTGATCAGACCCAGCGGATGGCCCAGCCGGGCATCGGTGGCTACGACCCTAACCAACCGATCGGCTACGTCGATCAGACCAAGGAAGCCTACGGCACGCCGGTGAAGGCCTACCCGGGCGGCAACCTGGCGCAGCCGCTACCCCCTTCGCCCGGCGGGCCAATCCAGCCCTACCAACCGCCGCCAGCACCGCTGCCGTACACGCAGGTCGATGTTGACCGCGTGCGCGCCGAGGCGACCAAAGCGGTCAAGGATCGGCAGGGCTTCCGCCAGCACCTTACTAGTTATATCTTTACAATGATCCTGCTCATCGCTATCTGGCTGGTAACTTCGATTGCCGCTGGCGGTCTTATCTACTTCTGGCCGATCTGGGTGGCGTTCGGTTGGGGCATCGGCCTGTTCTCTCATTATATGTCTGTCTACGGTGGCTGGGCGCGGCAGAGCGAAGTCGACCGCCAGCGCGAAGTGGACGCTGAGGTGCGGCGGCGGATGGGGCAGTAATCTAAATCAGGGCGAACAATTGTTCGCCCTGATTTTTGTTGATCACTTGACTTATCCTCCCTACCCCTGTATAATGTACGATACATCCAGACACTGCTATTTAGTCGTAAGTACGGATAGCGGTTGGTGTTTCTCCCGCTGTAACAAAGTATGAGGCAGGCGCTGATGATCGAGCTTCTCAGTAAGGCCTACGATTACATACAGCATAACCAGAGCCGCTTCTGGGAGGCAGTGGGGACGCACCTGCGTATCAGTTTGACTGCGCTGGCGCTCGCCATCATCATCTGCCTACCGCTGGGCATCTGGATCAGCCGCCACCCACAGGCGGCCCGCTATATAATCAACCTCGTTGGCGTTGCCAGGGTCATCCCTAGCATCGCCATTTTGTTTTTGCTGGTGCCAACCCTCGGCTTTGGCGAACCGACTGCCCTGGTCGCACTCGTCGTGCTGGCTGGTCCGCCCATCCTCATCAACACCGACGCAGGAATGCGCGGCCTCAACCCGGCAGTCAGGGAAGCCGGGCGCGGCATGGGAATGTCGCCCACGCAGTTGCTCACCCGCGTCGAACTCCCGCTTGCCCTGCCCGTGATCATCGCGGGCATTCGTACTGCTGCGGTCGAGGTGATCGCCAGCGCCACCATTGCCTACCTGATCGGCATCGGCGGCCTCGGCTATTTCATCTTTGCGGGTCTACCCCTCAGCCGCTACGACCTGCTACTGGTGGGGGCAATACCAGTGGCAATTCTGGCCTTCACCGCCGAGCTGCTGCTCAGTGCGGTGCAACGTTCGTTCCGTTATCAGTAGTTTGTTCCAAAGGAACAGGAAAGGAATCTCATTGTGAAGCGAAGAATGTTTGTCATGCTGCTACTGGCAGCGCTTGCCGCCCCTCTACTCAGCGGCTGCGACCTGGGTGGCACAAGTAGCTCCAGCACCGCCCAAAGCTGCACCACCTCGTCAAGTAGCCTACCCAACGGGGTACTGGTTGCCCAGGCAGGTAGGTCCGATAGCCATATCGTTGCACAGCAACTAGCTCAACCCCCCATCCAGCCCGCCCAGCAGAACAAGCCCACCGTGTTCGTCAGCAGCAAGAACTTCACCGAGGAATACATCATCGGCGAGATGTACGCCCTGGCCTTGCAGAACGCGGGCATCTCGGTCGACCGCAGCAAGATGAACCTGGGTGCGACCGCCATCGCCCAGGCCGCCCTCGTCAAGGGTGATATCAGTTTGTACCCCGAATACACCGGCACCAGCCTCGGTGTCGTGCTCAAGGTAGATCTCACCTCCAGCCCCGACTGGCATAACGCCGACAAGGTGTACGCCAGGGTCAAAGCCGATTACGAGAGTATGTTCAAGCTCACCGTGCTGACTCCCGCCCCGATGAACGATACCCAGGCCATCGCCATGCCAAGTGACTGCGCCACCAAGCTCGGGATCAAGACCCTCAGCGACCTCTCGGCTAAGGCCCCCAACCTCACCCTCATCTCCACCGCCGAGTTTGATAACCGTGCCGACGGCCTGCCCGGCTTGCAGAAGGCTTACGGCGGTTTCCAGTTTAAAAAGGTACTCGACGTTGACAACGCAATCAAGTACGATGCGCTGAAGCAGGGCAAGGGCGATGCGGTTATCGCCTACAGCACCGAGGGCGCGATCGCTGCCAACAACCTGGTCGTTCTAACCGACGACAAGAACCTCTACCCACCTTACCCGGTTGCCCCCATCGTGCGTGACGACATCATCACTGCCTACCCCAACATCCCTGACCTGCTCAACGCAGTTGATGCCAAGATCACCAACGCTGAGATCACCAAGCTGAATGCCGATGTGGACATCAACAAGAAGGATTACAAGGTGGTGGCTCACGATTGGATGGTAGCACAAGGGCTGATCAAGTAGCCCAGCAGGGCGCACTGACGAAACCTCGATGGCTGATCAGGATATGTCGGCGCTTCGGTAAGGGCGTGATAAATCACGCCCCTACGAAGAACCAGTTTCCGTTATTGTAGGGGCGCAATGAATTGCGCCCTACCTCCGCCGACAATGCAATGGTTAATCGCTAGCCCTCGTCAGTGCGCCTTTGTGCTATTGGAGTGAAGCTAAAGAGGCAAAACTATGGCGGCGCAGATCGCAGAGCAGACGAAGGTCGAACCGAAGGTTGCCGATGATGCGGCGATTGTGTTCGAGGATGTAGTCAAGGACTTCCCCGGCGCGGCCCGGCCAGCGGTCAACCATGTCAGCCTAAGCGTCAAGCGCGGCCACCTGGTTATCCTGCTCGGCCCCTCCGGTTGCGGCAAGACTACCCTGATGAAGATGGTCAATCGCTTGCACGAGATGACCTCCGGTTACATCTACATCGAAGGTACGCCCATATATGCTTTGAAGCTCGAAGCTCTGCGGCGGCAGATTGGCTACGTAATCCAGGATGTCGGCCTCTTTCCCCATATGCGGGTGGAGAAGAATATTGCGGTCGTTCCCAACCTGCTGGGCTGGGATAAGCCCAGGATTGACGCACGGATTGACGAGCTGCTCAAGCTGGTGGGGTTGCCGCCAGAGGAATATCGCCGCCGCTACCCCCGCCAGCTATCCGGTGGGCAGCAGCAGAGGGTAGGCATCGCCCGCGCCATGGCCGCCGACCCCGCTACCCTGCTGATGGATGAGCCGTTCGCCGCTATTGACAGCATCACCCGCACCCGCCTGCAAGACGAACTGCTGCGTATTCAGCATACGGTACGCAAGACCATCCTGTTCGTCACCCACGATGTCGAGGAGGCGCTGCGCCTGGCCGACGAGATCGTGATCATGCAGAACGGCGAGGTGGTGCAGTACGACACCCCGCTCAACATCCTCACCCGCCCTGCCAATCAGTTCGTCAGCCAGCTAGTGGGCGCGGAAGATGTGCTGCGCCGCCTCAGCTTGCTAGCAGTAAAGGATTTGCTGGAGCCTCTCACCAGCCAGGCAGCGGCTAATCACGCCCTAAGCATCGGCATTGGCGACAACTTGCGCCATGCGCTCGGCCTGATAATGAGCAGCGGCAGCGACGCGCTACGAGTGGTGGACGAGGCAGGCAACCCACGCGGCCAGATGACCCTGACGGCGCTGCGCCAGCTAACCAGCGACCACCCGAACACTCTCCTCCCACCGGACGGGGCTACAACATGATTCTCCCCTCCCACCGGGAGGGGCTGGGGGTGGGCAATAATGAATTACATCTTCAATAACTTTGACGAGGTGAGCCAACGCCTGTATCAGCACCTGCAGCTTACCGCTTACTCGCTGATTATCGCCATCATCATCGCGTTGCCGCTCGGCCTGCTAATCAGCCGGGTTAAGCCGCTATCCACCCCCATTCTAGCAGTGCTGGGTATCATCTACACCATGCCCAGCCTGGCCTTGTTCGCCATCATGGTGCCGTTCCTCGGCCTCGGCTTCTTGCCCGCCATCAGTGTGTTGGTCGCCTACTCGCAACTGAGCCTGGTACGCAATGTGGCGCTCGGCTTCGATCAGATTGACCCGGCAATCAAGGAAGCGGCCCGCGGCATGGGCATGAGTAGCTGGCAACGATTGACCATGGTGGAACTGCCGCTGGCCCTGCCGATCATCATCGCGGGTATTCGCATCGCCGCGCTGCTGATCATCGGCATTGGCACAATTGCCGCCTGGATCGGCGCGGGCGGCCTCGGCCAACTGCTGCTCAACGGGGTAGGCGAACGCAACAACGACAAGATCCTGGCGGGCGCGGTGATGATCGCGCTGCTCTCGATCAGCGTCGACCTGATCTTCCGCCTGCTCGAACGCCTTACCACCCCCAGCGCAGGCCTCAAGCCCAGCGCACAAATCAAGGCCGACGAGTTGGATGTGCAGGGTACTGCTATCGGATAGTGAGTGGTGATTAAGTTTGAATTATGAGTTTTGCATATTCTGGCAAAATTGTGGACAACCCCCTTGACAGGATGGGGAAACGGTGATAAGATAGTATCACGACAGCAGCAATGCTGCCCGTAAAATGAGAGGCTTCGGATGCTCCGCAAGGACTGTTCGAGGCTTCTCTGCTTTTTGCCGATATTATCTTTAATGCAGATTTCATCTTCAGTTCATCCCACTCTAACCTGGACGTGCGATAATGGATCAGTATCCATACCCACCAACCCCAAGCTAAAGCAGTAAATTAAAAGCAGATTAAAGTGGAGGCCAGTTGCGAAACAAGCGTTGGCGCAAGGTGTAATTAAGGTAGAGACGGCTACACCATCTCGTCGAAGTATTAAACCAACCGCGTTTGCGAAAGCAGACGCAATAAACCAGGATTTAGAAGGAGAATTGCAATGAAGAAGTACAAACTACTAGTAATCGCCAGTTCGTTTACCGCGGTGCTACTGCTAGGCGCGTTGATGCTTATCGCTGCCATGCAGACCGGAGGCGGCACAGCCGCAGCATCGCAGGCACAAACCGTCAACCAGGCGCAGACCACCGCCAATCAGGCGCAAACCACCAACCCCGGCACCACCAACCCCGCCACCACAACCAAGCCGATGACTGACACCAACAGTTATTACTACAACCTTTACCTGCAGAACCTATCCACCGACCTGGGCGTGAGCAAGTTCAAGCTCACCCAGAGCATGGTGCAGGCAGAGAAGGACACCATCGCCCAGGCAGTCAAGGATGGCAAGCTAACCCAGGCCCAGGCCGATAGCATCAACCAGCGCATTGATGCGATGGCGAAGAACGGTCAATACGGCTTCGGAGGCTTTGGCCGTGGCTTCGGCCCGATGATGGGCGGCCACATGGGCGGCAAGGATATGCCTGGCGGCCCAGGCATGGGCGTAATGGGCGGCGTGATGCAGCAGGTTGTCACCGCAGTTGCCAACAAGCTGGGCATTACCACCACTGAATTGATGACCGACCTTAAGACTCAGACCCTGGCCCAGATCGCCCAGAGCAAGAACGTTAGCGTGGCCGACCTGAAGACTACCATCGTCAACACGGTCAAGCCGACGCTCGATACAGCGGTGAAGGCTGGCACGCTGACCCAGGCGCAGGAGGATAGCATCATCCAGCGCATCCAGAACGCTGACCTGACTCAGAGGGGCTTCGGCTTCGGCTTCGGCCCTGGCGGCTTCGGTCATCGTGGTTTCGGCGGCCCCGGCTTCGGTGGCCCTGGCAGCAATGGCAATAACAATGGCACTCCCAACAACACCGCTCCTGGCAGCGGCAGCAACGGCTAAAGCAGCACGCAGCTGGATACAAGGGCGGGGGCGGATAGCCTCCGCCTTTAGTTATTTTCCGCGAAACCGCAAAATCGCCTGCAAAATTGTGGATAACCCCCTTGACAGGATGGGGGAACGGTGATAAGATAGTAACACGACAGCAGCAATGCTGCCCGTAAAATGAGAGGCTTCGGATGCTCCGCAAGGACTGTTCGAGGCTTCTCTGCTTTTGCCCCTGGAGCGGTTCACGTTCTTGCAGCGCAAGCATTCGGTAGGGACGAACAACGGTTCGCCCTGCTTGGTTATGCAAGAGCGTGAACCGCAACCGCTTTTTGCCCCTGATGCGGTTCACATTCTTGCAGCGCAAGCATTCGGTAGGAGCGAATCGTTGTTCGCCTTGCTCGATAATGCAAGAACGTGAACCGCAACCGCTTTTTGCCCTGTATACTTGACGCGCTGATAATTGCGGGCTTATAATCAGGGTCAGGAGGAGCAAAATGACTGAACAGAATGCGAAGTATGTAATCGTCGGTGGCGGGCTGGCGGCGGCCTCGGCGGTCGAGGGTATCCGCGAGTTGGACAAGGATGGCAGCATTATCATCGTGGCGCGGGAGGTGGAACTACCGTACCACCGTCCGCCGCTGTCCAAAGATTTCCTGCGCGGTGAGACTCCGCAGGCGGATGTCTACGTCCATAACGAGGATTACTACAAGCAGAATGGGGTGGTGGCGCTGATTGGCCGCGAGGCGGTGGCCCTGGACACCGCAGCGAAGACGGTGCGAGTGGACGATGGTAGCGTATTTCACTACGACCGACTGCTGCTGGCGACCGGCTGCGGTTCGCGCAAGCTGGATGCACCTGGCGGCGATTTGCCCGGCGTGCATTACCTACGCACCCTGGCCGACAGCCATCGCCTCAAACAACAGATCATCGCGGGCCAGCGCGTGGTTATTATCGGCGCAGGCTTCATCGGGGTGGAGGTTGCCGCTAGTGCGGCGCAGAGTGGCGCGAAAGTGACGCTGCTGAACAAGGGCAAGCAAGTTTGGGAGATGTTCGGCCCTCAGGTTGCCACGTTCATGACCGGCGTACTCGAACAGCACGGCATCGAGATCATCCACGAAGATAGCGCCAGCGCAATCGAGCAAAGCGGCAGCGGCCTGCGGGTCAAGACTAACGGTGGCCGCAACCTGGATGCCGACCTTGTCCTTGCCGGGGTGGGCGCAACCCCCTACACCGATGTGGCCGAGCAGGCCGGGATGAAGATGGCCGAACGCGGCGTGGATGTAAACCAGTATCTGGAGAGCAGCGCTTCTGATGTATTCGTCGCGGGTGACATTGCCGCTTTCGATAGTGCGTTGTACAGGCGCAAGATGCGAGTAGAGCATTGGGATGTGGCCCAGAATACGGGCAAGGCAGCGGGCCGCAATATGGCCGGGGCGCATGAGGAGTACACCACCCTACCTTACTTCTTCTCCGACGTGTTCGATGTGGCGATGGAGTATCTCGGAAACGTCAAGGATTGGGACGAGTTGATCGTGCGTGGCGACCCCAGCCAGAAGCCCTTCAGTGTCTTGTACGTCAAGGACGATCATATCGGCGCGGCCATCTTCATCAATCGCAATGAGGAGGTCGAGCCAGTAAGGAAGCTGATCGTGCAGCAAACCAGCGTTCGCTCCGAGCGCCCGCGCCTGCAATTTGGCGAGTTGTAAAGCGAGCACCTGTGGATATCAAACATCGCCACATTTATACGGGGTTGCTGTTGCTGGTTGCCGGGGCGCTACTAGGGGTAAGCGGTTGGCAAGCGCTTGCTGCCGCGCTGCAGCCGCCTGCTGTGCAGATGGTCCGCATCGAGGCGGTAACCATCGCGGCCCCAACATCAGCAGCCGTCAAGGTAATACCTATTGCGGCCTCCACCCCAGCCCTGCCCGCAACCAACCAGATTGCGCTAGCGTCAGCAACTGCGACCATCCCCGATACCGACGACCCAGTGCAGCCCATCGCCTACGCCGCCACGTCGCAACCGACTGTGGCGGCGCAGCCTCCTGCCGAGACCGTCATCACACTGCCGACGGTTACGCCAGAGCCACCAGCTACGCCAGGTATAGTGGCCGTGGCAACGCCGATTATAGTGACCGCAGCAACGCCAGTGCAGACGAGCAATACGCCAGCAGTAGCACAGCATTACAATGGCGCGGGCGTGCCAATTATGATGTATCACCACATTGCCGTACCGCCCGCCAATGCAGACACCATTCGCATCGGGCTGTCGGTCACGCCGCCAGGTTTTGCCGCCCAACTCGACTACCTCAGCAGCCATGGCTACCAGACTATCACTCTTGCGCGATATGTAGATTGGATGAACGCAACTCGGTTGGGCCAACCCGCTCCGCCATTGCCCGCCAACCCCATCGTGTTGACCTTCGATGATGGTTACGACGACATCTATGCCAATGCCTACCCGCTACTGCTGCAGCATGGCATGGTCGGCACATTCCATGTTATTACCGGAAAGGTTGGCTGGGATGGCTACATGAGCTGGCCGCAGTTGCAAGCGATGAGCGCGGCGGGCATGGACATCGAGAGCCACACCGTCGACCACATTAACCTGGACAGTCTCGGCACCGCCCAGCTAAATTACGAATTGACTGAGTCGAAAGCCCAACTGGAAGCCCACATTGGCAAGCCAGTGACGATTATCTGTTATCCAGCGGGTCATTACAACGGGGCGGTGGCGCAGGCAGCGCAGCTTGCGGGATACAGTGCGGCGACCACAACTCGCTATGGTTGGAGCTATCCAAGTGCTGACCCGATGCAGCTACCCCGTGTGCGCGTGGCTGGTGATGAGGCGCTGGCAGGCTTCGCCGCTTCGATTGGCGGCACACTAACATACAAGGAGAACCGATGAGCGAATACGTGACGATTGACGATATTAAGGCGGCGGCAAGTGTGCTGCATGGCGTAGTGGTACACACCCCGCTGCTGCCCTTTCAGGGCGATGAGTTGGGCAACCTGGTCTACTTCAAGCCAGAGTGCCTGCAGAAGACTGGCAGCTTCAAGATTCGCGGCGCGTACAACAAGGTGAACAGCCTGAGCGTGGAGCAACGCCAGCGCGGGGTGATCACCTACTCCTCCGGCAACCACGCCCAGGGCGTAGCCTGCGCCGCGCACCTGCTGGGTTGTCCAGCAATTGTAGTTATGCCCGCGAAGACTGCCCAGGTAAAGATTGACGGCACGCGCAGTTGGGGTGCGGAGGTGGTATTCGTTGGTGATAGCTCCGAGGAGCGCCGCCTGAAGGCCGAGCAGTTGGCGGCAGAATACAGCTATGCCATCGTGCCACCCTTCGACGACCCATATATCATCGCTGGGCAGGGAACAATCGGGCTAGAGGTATGCGCGGACCTTGCGGAGTTTGATGCCATTGTCGTGCCGATCGGTGGCGGCGGGCTGATTAGTGGCATTGCCACGGCGGTCAAGTCGCTGCGCCCCGATGTGCGGGTGATTGGGGTCGAGCCAGAGGGCGCTGCCGATGCCTACCATTCGCGCCAGGCTGGGCATATCGTGGAGTGGGCCAAGGTGGAGACGATTGCCGACGGCCTACGCACCCAGCGGATCGGCGATTGGAACTGGCGACAAATGCAGAAGTACGTTGACGATATCGTGACCGTCAGCGAGGACGAGATCCGCGCCGCGATGCGCCTGCTGGCCCGCCGCGCCCACCTCGTCGCCGAGCCGAGCGGCAGCGTGGCTACCGCCGCGATCATGGGTGGCAAGGCGGGGCTGCGCGGCAAGCGAGTGATCGCGGTAATCAGTGGGGGCAACGCTGATCCAGCCTTCCTTGCTGAAGTTATAGTGGGTTGATACGCAGCTAAAAACATAGCACTATCTTTGCACTTTCGGGTTTTACCACAACCCCTTGCGTCTTGACAACGCCAATGCCTACAAGATATGGGCGAAAATAGCAAGAGTGCAAAGATAGTGAACATAGGTGTACCAGACCTGAACTAGTTTAATTATGGAGGTGTTAAAATGGCACGGAAGGCAACTCTTAGAGTTCAACGCGAAGGAACAGTTATAAACAAGATCTCTTCCGCACAAGAAGGGAGGATTAAAATAGCTATATTGAGTGCAATAGAAACAGCTCGCCAGGAATTCAAGGTTAGCATTATATGGCACGACCATATCTTCCTTAAGAACATTGTTGCAGCTCTGAAGGAAGCGTATCCAGATGTGGAGTTTCATCATCATTTCGGTACATCATCAATGAGGCCCGATGGCGGCATTGTCAGCATCGCTGACCATGAAGGAAATCTTTATCCAATTCTTGTAACCGAAGTTAAGAATCAGGGAACGAACAAGCAAAGGTTGGATGAAGGCAAGCCCAAGCAGGCAAAAGGCAACGCTATTGAAAGGTTGGGGAAGAACGTCATCGGTTTCCGTACATGGCTCCTGCATGAGGATATATTTCCTTTTGTTTGCTTTGGCGATGGCTGCGACTTTGACTCAGCATCCTCAATTCTTGACCGCATAACCACCATCAATATGTTCGGCCCGCTGAACACATTCGCTGTGCAGCGACAAGGGCCAAAAGGTGAGTTTCAAAGAGGGTGTATGTATTTCAGGGAAGATGAGTGGACAGTTGAAGAAATGACCGTTAGGGTTCTTGAAGTTATGAGGTTTAGTATCAAGTATTATAAGAGCAAATACCATTCGATGCGGTTCGAGCTGGAAGAAGAAGTGGCTTAGAACAGCGATGCCTGGATATAGCTCACCGACTCCTTGTGGGCCATCAATGCCTGACGCTCAGTATTTATAATCTGAGCGTAAATCTGTTCGACATCTTCGGCCTTTGAGCGGCTGCTAGTGTCAATAATAAGGACGAACTCAGCGTTCATTGGCTTTGTTGACATACGCTGTGAACTAACCCTATATCGTTTGTAGGACTTAGTTACACAACTAAGCGAACCTCGCTGGGACGCAGCCTCCAGCATCTTCCAAAGCGAAATGTTTCCATCTGTGCTATAGCTGGTCAGTATGTACCTGGCTTCAATCGTCTCTAGCAGCTTGGCATATGCGAGAGCAGCAGTGTTGTGATTGTATGCCGAACGCCGCTCGGTCCGCCAATCAGTTCTGATCGCTGACTTATTCTTACCTTCTACATATGGAGCAACCACGGGTTTGTCCCATAGCGCCACCGTATTGAGAACATGATAGTTGCTGCCGTAGGGGTGTTGGTTGTAAGGGGGATCGAGGTAGGCAATATCCACTATCTCGCCAGCGTGCCTTAGCTGCAAGGCAAGCTGCTGTGCATCCATTTGATATGCCTTGTTGTCCTGCTTATTATCGTAGAGAACCGGTAGGCGTAGCTCGATGTTACTAAGGATACGATACAAAGCCGTCTTTGTCTCACCGCCCCAACCCCGATGGAAGGCTTTGAATACACCGCTTGTGTTACTCGTATAGCTAACCGAATACATCATTGCAGCTAGCAACACAGTGCGTTCCTCTTCGCTAAGAAGATCTTTTTCTTCCCATTCATAGAGTTGTTCACGCATAGCATCAATTTTCATCCCATTGGCACGGGTGTAGAACATCCTCTCGCGATCAGGGTTGGGGTTTTCGTCATAATCAGGACATAGATGAGTTGTAATATAGCCTACACGTGGTTCTACATGATTGAGGACATAGAATGTTTCTTCGCAACCACCGAGCTGACTGAAGGAAGGCATTGTGTTGCATTGCACATAGCAGCCATTGATTACACCGGCATATGGTTCCCAGTCATTGGCAACAACCCTGAAGCCAGCAACCTTGGCAAACCGCGACACCACACTGCTACCAGCGAAGAAGTCCGCGAAAGTGCCGCTGGTAACGCCCGTCTGGCGTACAGCTTCAGCTATCATCCACAACAACTTGCGCTTGTTGCCAATGTATGGAATCAGCTGATTGTACAAGTACTCTACAGTTCTTACTGCCGAATGCTTCTTCGCAGTATAGAAAAGCAGCGATTGATCAAGGCTCATGAGTGTAATATCCTTAAGGTATCCCTTTTTTAGCAGCAGCTTATCTTTGTCGGCTAATTGTAGCACCGTTTGCTAGCAGGCGCAACTAATCACCCATTAACCGGTGTGCTACAGGTTTGGGTAAACGTAGGGGCGGGCGGTGGCCCGCCCTGGTGAGCGAACAAGCTACCCAATAACCTGTAGCGCACCCCCATTAACGAACTTCCACCAATTTCACCAATTTACCCCAATTTTGCAAAAAGGTATTGACAGGATCAAAAACTTGTGATATTATGTTTGTGGGAACGCTCCCATAGCGTTCCCACACTTAGAAGGCCGGTGGGAGCGTTCCCACAAAAAAGGGGTGTCAGCGGTGACTCTCGAAGAAGTAGCTAAACTAGCAGGCACATCACGCTCGACAGTTTCACGAGTGATCAACGATGACCCAAAGGTGAGCGACGAAGTGCGCACGCGGGTCAAGCGCATCATTGCCGACACTGGCTATCGGCCTAACGCCTCGGCTCGTAACCTGGCAGGCAAGAGTACCCAGGTGATCAGCCTGCTGGTGCCTCGTTCGCCGGTGGAAACTTTCAACGACCCCTTCTATAGCCTGTTGCTTAAGGGTCTGTCCTCAGTCTGCAACGACCGCGATTATGGATTGATGCTGCTAATGCTCGACAAATCCGACCCGCATATGCAACACCGCCTGCTCAATACCCACAACACCGACGGCTTCATCCTCGGCCTCAGTCTGGTCAACAACAACCCGTTCATTCCCTATCTTACTGAACGCAACATCCCGTTCGTCTCCATCGGTCGTCATCCTTATTACACCCGCATCAACTATGTTGATGTGGACAACATTGGTGCCGCCGCGGAGGCGGTTCACCATATGATCAAACTGGGTCTGCGGCGCATCGCTACCATCACCTTTAGTCTGCAAGTTACCGCCGGAGCGGATCGGCGCGAAGGTTATCTGCGGGCGCTGACCGAGGCGGGCATTACGCCCGACCCCGAACTGATTGTGGAAGGTGGCTTCAGCAGCCTGCAAGGCTACGAGGCGATGCGCCGACTGCTACCTTTCCGTCCCGAAGGGGTATTCGTTGCCAGCGACACAATGGCGGTTGGCGCTTATCGCGCTATCTATGAGGCCGGTTTGCGGGTACCCGACGACATTTCAGTGGTCGGCTTCGATGACAACGAACAGGCATCGCATCTCGTACCCGCGCTTACCACTGTGCGCCAGCCCATCGCTGAACTGGGCGCGGTTGCCGCCGAAATACTGCTCGACGTGATCAGCGAAGAAGCCAGCCAGCCAGTGCAGCAGGTGTTGCCATGCGCGCTCGTGGTGCGCCGCTCATGCGGCACGCCGGTATCTAACATCCAGATGGATGGCAAGAGCCGAGTAGAAGTCGGCGTTTACTTACCAGGACAACTAGACACAGACTTAACCCTTGCGTTTTTCAGCGCCTCGCACAACGAAAAGTGCTGCAGGCTTATATAGCGACACCCTTCTTCGGACCAAACGCCACTCTGCACCACGGCCGGGCGCAGATTGCGGCAATGCCGCCGCGAAGGGAGCGGAACAACCACCGTTTGTTTATCGGTTAGTCTCACACCTGTAAGGAGGAAAATCATGAAGTTCGATCGTAAGCTCACCCCGTTTCTGCTCATTCTGGTACTGACCATGGTCCTGGCCGCCTGCGACACTGGCGGCAATCCCACCGCGACTCCCGGCACCGCTAGCACGGGCAGCAACACGGCAGCCGCCACCGCCACTACTGCGAGCAGCACCAGCAGCACTGCTGGCACCGTCGTGCCACCCACCGCCACCTATCCGATGGGCGACAGCAATCCCAGCGCATCCACCACCATCAAACTTTGGATTATGCCCAACACTGGCAATTCCAAGGATGATATGATCGCTACCCTAGCCGGTTTCAAAAAGTTGTACCCCAACATCAACGTGCAGGTAACCGTGCTGGACTGGGGTTCGGCGTTCACCAAGATCACCAACGCAGTCACCAGCGGTGAAGGCCCCGACGTGACCCAACTTGGCACCACCTGGGTCGGCGCAGTCAGCGCACTGGGCGGCCTGCGCCCCTTCACCGCCGATGAGGTCACCTCTATGGGCGGGCAGAGTTCCTTCTTCCCCGCTGCCTGGAACACCTCGCACCAGTTCGGCACCACCGACATTACTGCCATCCCCTGGTTCCTCGATGTGCGCGCCTTGTACTATCGCACCGACATCCTCAAGAACCTCAACATCGACCCCACCACCGGCCTCGACACCTGGGATCACTTCGACGCGAGCATGGCTAAGGTCAAGGCGGCCAACGTCGTCACCACCACCTACGTCTTCCCTGGCAAGAATGACTGGAACGTGGTTCACAACTTCGCACCCTGGGTGTGGAGCGGTGGTGGCGATATGCTCACCCCCGACAACACCGCCTCGGCCTTCAATAGCGATGCGTCGCTCAAGGGTGTGCAGGAGTATACCAGCTTCGTGACCAAGGGCTACACCCCAGTTTCCGTGCTGGAGAAGAACACCGCCGATGCGGAGAACATCTTCAAGTCGGGCGCGGCAGCGTTCGTGGTGGCTGGCTCGTGGATTATCGGCCAGTCGCACCAGACCAGCGCCAACGGTGGCTTCAGCGATATGGCCGCCGCAGGTAAGGTTGGCGTGGTACCTATCCCCGCTGGCCCGGCTGGTTCGCTCACCTTCGTCGGTGGCTCTGACCTGACGGTGATGAAGTCGAGTACGCATCCGACCGAAGCGGTCGCCCTGATCAAGTACCTCACCGGCCAGCAGGCCAACGTAGCCTACGCCAAGCTGAGTGGTAATATGCCCGCCTCCAAGGCTGGCTATGGCGACCCCTACTTCAGCAACGACCCGATGTATCAGGTATTCATCAAGGCCGCTGGCACCGGCAAGTCCTATCCGACCATTGCTGCCTGGGGCCAGATCGAAAGCGCGATGCAGAAGAACCTCAGCGGCCTGTGGGATGATGTGGCTGGCGTGAATGGCACCTTCAGCCCCAGCATGATCAAGCCCCGGCTCGACTCCGCCGCACAGGAAGTCAACGCTATCATCGCTGCCAACAAGTAAGGGGCGGGGTTCGCCCCAAGGTTCTTTCCACCTGGGTTGGCGCAGGGGTAAGGTGGTGCGCCGCCGCCTTGCCTCTGCTCCGACCCGCATCGGAATTGCAGATTGCAGATTGTGGATTAGAGGTTAGTAGCGCAACAGGCCAACCTCTACCAATCTAATACCAATTAGCTATGGTGCCGCTATAGTTTGGGCCAGGGCGAACAACGGTTCGCCCCTACAGAATTGTAGCAACTCCTTAGCGAACTGGTATAAGTTGCGAGGGGCATAATCAAACCCAATCTGCAATCTGCAATCTGCAATCTATAATCAGGAGGAGGATATATGGCAACCCCACAAGCAACTACTGCCACGCCGCGGGCTTATGTCCAGCCGCGACACGGATTGTGGTGGCGAGTGCGGCGGAATGGCTTCGCCTATGCGATGATCGCACCAGCAGTGCTAGCGATGATCCTAGTCCACCTCATTCCCACCGCCCAGGCTATCTATATGTCCTTCCTCGACTTGCGGGTGCGCACCCTCAAGCAGTTCCTCGGCGCACCGTTTATCGGCCTGAACAACTACACAAATGTATTCAACAACTCCAGCCCACTCAGCTTCGGCCTGGCCGATGCTGCCCGCAACACTTTCTTCTACGCTATCGTGGTTAATATCGGCACGATCCTGATTGGCCTGGGCGCAGCGCTGCTAATCAACCGCGAGTTTCGCGGGCGTGGTATCGTCCGCACCCTGCTGCTGATGCCCTGGATCCTGCCCACCTACATCGTGGGGCTAGTCTGGGGCTTCATGTGGCGGCAGGACACTGGTGCAATCAACAACATCCTAATCGCGCTCGGCCTCACCGACCACCAACACGCCCCATTCTGGCTAATTGGCCCCAATGTCTTCTGGGCGATCACCATCCCCACTATCTGGCGGGGCTTCCCTTTTACCATGATATTGCTACTCAGTGGCCTGCAAGTCATCCCTGGCGACCTGTACGAGGCGGCCAAGATCGATGGAGCCAATGCTTGGCAGAGTTTTCGTCACATCACCGCGCCACTGCTCAAGCCAGTGCTGTCTATTATTGTCCTGTGGGGGGTAATCGGCTCGGTCTATGCCTACAATATCGTGGCAGTGATGTTCGGCAACGGCGCGGGCTATCCCGGCGCTAACGGCGACCTGATGCAGGTGCTAATCCAGCGCCAGACCTTCCAGGGCTATGCCTTTGGTGCAGGTTCAGCGGTCAGCGTTATGTTGATGATTGCTATGCTCGTCTTCGTTGCCATCTGGTACACCTTCTTCCGACAATCACTCAGCACTGAGCCAAAGAACAGCTAGGCGCGACCTACAGAAGCAGGCAAGCCGATCAGGAGGTATGGAAATGGCTAGCGCAGCAAGAACCGTAAGACCAGTAGGAACAGCGAAGCCGATAAACTGGGGGCGCATCAGTGGCAAGGTGTTGGCATGGGTCGCGCTGCTGCTGCTCGTCATCATCACGCTATACCCCATCCTGGTGATGGTTACCACCAGCTTCAAGAGCAATACCGAAGCGCTAAGTAATACCTCGCTATTCCCTTCAGTGTGGCACTTCGACAACTACCCGAAGATGTGGGTTTCGATCAACTTTGGCAACTACCTGAAGAACAGCCTGATCATCTGCGGCACGACCATGGTGGTAGCGACCCTGCTGGCAACCTTTGCCAGCTACGCCCTCGCTCGGTTCAACTTTCCGGGGCGCGATACTTACGGCATCGCCATACTGGCTACCCAGCTGATCCCCGGCATCATGTTCCTGCTGCCACTGTTCAACTTCTTCAAGTGGTTGCGCGACAACCTGGGCATTCCGCTGCTTAACACCTACCTGGGTATGATCGTGCTATACGTTGCCTTCTTCCTGCCACTCAGTCTGTGGATCCTGCGAAGCTTCTTCGCTGCCATCCCTCCCGATCTGGAGGAGCAAGCGATGGTGGATGGCTGCAATCGCTTCCAGGCATTCTACAAGATTGCCCTGCCTCTGGCCCGCCCCGGCATCGCCGCCACCGCCATTTACGTGTTCCTCACCGCCTGGGATGAGTTGCTATTCGCCTGGGTGATGACCACTACCGATGATGTGCAAACGGTGCCGGTGGGCATCCGCCTCTATCTCGGCCAGGTTGCAGGAAATAAGAGCAATTACGAACTGGCGATGGCTGCTGCGGTGGTCGTCACCATCCCGTTGCTGATCCTGTTCTTCTTCGTCCAGAAGCAGATGATCAGCGGCTTGACGGCCGGTGCGGTCAAATCGTAATCATTGTTCGTAGGGGCGAACCGTTGTTCGACCTGTGTGGGCGCAGCCCGACCGCTGGTGCGGTTAAATCATTATCATAGTTCATAGGGGCGAACCATTGTTCACCCCTTATGGGCGCAGCCCGACCGCAGGGGTGGTCAAATCATAATCATTGTTTGTCGAGGCGAACCGCTGTTTGCCTGGTGCGAACACATAAATGCTAAATAACAAGGGAGTCATACATTGAATAAGCAATTCAGCGACAACTTCAAGTGGGGGGTAGCCACCTCCGCCTATCAAATCGAGGGCGCTATCCACGAGGATGGCCGCAGCGAGAGCATCTGGGACCGCTTCGCCAGCATCCCCGGCAACATCAAGGATGGCTCAAGCGGCGCAGTCGCCTGCGACCACTACCACCGCTGGGAGCAGGATCTCGACCTGGTTGCCAGCCTCGACCTCAACGCCTACCGCTTCTCGATCGCCTGGCCGCGCATCATCCCCACCGGGCGCGGCGCGGTCAACGAAAAAGGATTGGACTTCTACGACCGGCTGGTTGATAGCCTGCTACAGCGCGGCATCGAACCGTGCGCCACTCTCTACCACTGGGATCTGCCCCAAGCCTTGCAGGACGATGGCGGCTGGGCCAATCGCGCCACCGTCGAAGCATTCGTCGCTTACACCGATGCGGTTACCCGACGGTTGGGCGATCGGGTAAAGTTCTGGATTACGATTAACGAGCCGTGGGTCGTGGCAGTAATCGGCAACCTGTGGGGCCAGCACGCGCCCGGCCTGCACGACCCCAGCGTAGCCGCACAGGTAGGCCATCACCTACTGGTAGCGCATGGGCAGGCGGTGCCAGTCATTCGCGCCAACAGCCCTGGCGCGGAGGTGGGTATCACTCTCAACTTCACCCCCGCCTACCCCGCTAGCGATCAGCTTACCGACCGCCTCGCTGCCGCACAGGTTGATCTGTTCACCAACCAATGGTTCCTCGACCCGGTATTCGGGCGTGGCTACTCTGATGGATTGTGGCACAGCTTCACTGCTAACCCACCACAAATACAGCCCGGCGACATGGAGACGATCGCGGTGCCAACCGACTTTTTGGGGGTTAACTTCTACAGCCGCAGTGTGGTACGGCACGTGGAAGACAGCCAGCCGCAGTTCGTCCAGATCCCCGGCGCAACCTATACCGATACGGATTGGGAAGTGTACCCCAACGCACTGTACGACCTGCTTCTGCGCCTGCACCGCGACTATGGAGCGCAGAAGATGTACATCACCGAGAACGGCGCGGCCTTCAGCGACCAACCCGACGCGAATGGCTACATCAACGACGAGCAGCGCCGCGCTTACCTGGAAAACCATCTCGCTGCCTGCAACGCGGCCATAGCCCAGGGTGTGCCGCTAGCTGGTTATTACCTCTGGTCGCTGCTGGACAACTTCGAGTGGGGCGAGGGCTATGCCAAACGATTCGGCATTACCTACGTGGATTATGCCACCCAGAAGCGCACCCTGAAGGAGAGCGGCAAGTGGTATGGCGAGTTCGTGCGCGCCAACCTGCCAGTGAAGGTATAAGGGATCGCCTGGCTATATCTAATTCCAATGAGCCGTGGCGATGCTATAGTTCTGTAGGGCCGAACAACGGTTCGCCCTGGCTCAATCTATAGCGGCATCATCGCTAATCGGTATAATGGGTAGGTATGACTGGTATAGTCATGCCTGCCCCCATTCTTTGTCCCTGTCTGACAAATATGCTATAATTAGCGCAGCAAATTGGCAAAGGTGACAACCTTGAGGGTCACGACAATCGCTGAATAGCGGAGGAATGGCAATGGACGAGGAACAGTTTTTGATGCAGGTAATGATGCACATTGACGAAGCCGAGGTAATGACCGTGTTCTTTCCTCTGCTTAGGCGGGCGCTGGTGGTGGATACGCGCAGCAGCTACGAGTCTGACCCGCTGATCGAGGTGATGCCGCAGGTTGGCTCCATGGAGGAGCGGGTGACTACCCTGGAGCGCCGCCGCCCGCAGCTGGGCCATATCAAAGGTATTCTCGGCGTGCCGTGGATGAAGTCGGTCAACACCTTGATTGAGGTTGGGGTGATGGAGCGCATCGAGCGGCGACTGATTCGGGCGGGGATGAGCAACAGCGGAGCGGCGCTTGCCTGTGCCAACGCGGTGCGCGACCTACACACCGCCGAGTACCGCGAGATGGTTGCGCTAATTCGCGGTGAAGGCTACGAGACGATCTGGGAGCGAACTGGCGATTAATGGTTTGCCGCCCGCGCTGCACCAATACTGCTGGTTTGGCTCAACGCCGACTTGACTGCCTCGGCCTCCTCGTCGGATAGCTGATAGCTAGATTGCCCATTCCGCAAGGGCTTGGCGTAGAAGCGGGTGCCGCTACGCCCGTGCAAGCTGCTGAAAACGAAGCCGTTGCCCAGCCGATCGAGAACCGCGACCGCGAAGCTCTGGTCGCCGCCGGTATCGGCAAATGGGTTGAAGCGGACCAAACCAACCCGCTGCAAACTGTAGCGCGACTCGCCGATCAGCGCCGCCACTTCTGCCCCCAGATTGTTATGCTGGTCGTCGAGGTTTGACAGCCGCGCCTGGGTATCAGTCAAGCGATTGCCCAGCTCGGTTATCAGATCTTCAAGGGTGAGCCGCTTCGCGCTATTCAGTCCCAGGGTGAGCGCAGCGCGGGCAACGACGAGGCGGTTGAGCCTGGTTTGCAGCAAAACCAACCAGATTAGGGCCACCAACAGACCGCCCGCTAGCAGATACTCGGTGATTGTCACACAAACCTCTCTTTACGCCGATGATGGCTCGACGTGCGGTGACTACTCCCCTTTGCAGCATAGTATTACACCAAAGCGGGGCGCGGCAACAGTTGCCGCGCCCCGCCAGGTTGGGTCAGCCCCTCGTCCGATAATTAGTGTACGGTGAAGGGGGCAACATAGTCGACATTGGAGCTGTAGCCATGGAAGACAAACGAGTAGTTGCCAGCTGGTAGGCCGCCAATCTGCGGGTCGAAGTTGTCAATCTCGAAGAGGCCAGTGCCGTCAGCGTAGGTGTAACTGGAGGTGCCAACAACAATATTGCCCGGGGCGTTGATCCAGATGCCTAGCTTCTCTCCAGGGGAGAAGTTGCGGGCGACGAAGTTGAGGTGGGCAACATTCTTGCGGTAGGGAACCACGTCGGCCATCTGTACCTGGCCGTTAGTGCCGGTCGCCTGGGAGGTATTACCGATGGTGAAGCTGACCAGGTTGGAGATGGCAACACTACCATTGTCAACATCAGTGAAGATGGCGATGCAGTTAGCGATGGTGGTGTTGCTGGTTGTGCCGTTCATGCTGAGACCCAACGAGCGCCCCTGTGGAACGAAGGTGAAGGTGCCGGTGACGATTTCGCCTGGTGCCAGCGTGTTAGCATAGTGGGCAGTCAACAGGTTGATCGAGGGGTCGCTGAAGATGCCGGTGACGAATGCGCTCTTACCGCCGAGGGTGTCAGTGAACTTCGCGCCGGTCAGGGCAAGATTGCCGAGATCGAGCGGCACGCCGACCTCGACGTTGGTGGCTTCGACACTGCCGAGGTTGATGGCGGCAACGTCGAAGTTAATGGGCTGGCCGACGGCGGCGGTAATATCCTGGTCGACCCTCAGCCGCAACGCGACGTTGGCATGACCGTGACCATTGGTGCTGGTGGTGCTATCAGCGAGAGCCGGGCTGAACGAAGTTACCAGCATCGCCAACAACATTGCGCCAACGATTACTGCCCCACGAGCCGACCACTTGCGATTAAACATATGGACTTTCCCCTTTCCTGATTAGGTTTAGTTATAAGGCTGCTTGCATTGCCGCCCCACGCCATTCAGACAGGCGCAAATCGACCCGCCCTGTGTTCCCTAATGGTAAGCCAGATGTTGGGTACGCCTGGTGTAGACTAAGGCGCTAGACAGGGCAACGCAATTGCAAGCATGATGAGTTCTTGCACACACATTATAGCAGCAAAAAACTAAAAATGTCAAGCGCCAGCCCAAACATATTTAGCAGATGTCAAATCGGGGGCAATTATGTTAATATTGCCGCGCATAATAAAGCGAAAGGAGAACAAATGGCAACTGCACTGGTATTGCACAATGGCAACATCTATACAATGAACCCGCGCCAGCCACACGCCACCGCGCTGGCAATCCGTAATGGGCGCATCGCCTATGTTGGCGACGACCGCGCCGCGGCGCAGGCAGCGGGCGGCAACGGTGCAGAGGTGATTGACCTGGCTGGCAGTACGGCGCTACCCGGGCTGACCGACGCGCACATCCACTTCGGTTGGTACAGCCTGGAGTTGCGCGGCATCGACCTGGAGGGTGTACCGAGTGTGGAGCAGGCATTGGCGCTGGTGCAGGCGCGGGCGGCAACCACTGCTGCGGGCGAGTGGATCAGCGGCACAGGCTGGAACCACCACCTGTGGGGCGGGCGCTTGCCTACCCGACAGCAACTCGATGCAATTGCGTCGCATCATCCAGTGCTGCTGACGCGCAAGGATGGGCATAGCATCTGGGCGAACAGCGCGGCGCTGGCGGCAGCAGGCATCAGTGCAGCAACACCCAATCCCTCCGGTGGGGTGATCATCCATGATGAACACGGCGAACCGAGCGGAGTGGTGCAGGAGAACCCCGCCATGCGTCTGCTCTATCAGGCCAGGCCAGAGCCGAGCGTGGCGCAGATTATGGCGGCCTATGAGCAGGGGATGCGGCAGGCGCATCGGCAGGGGCTGACTGGTATCCATAATGTGCTGCCTGATGTGGGCGGCGCGGCGGAGTTGACCGTGCTGCGCCAGTTGCGGGCTGAGGGGCGGCTCAAGCTGCGGGTATCCTACCTGATCAGAGCGGAGCAGTTGGCCGCCGCGCTGGCGGCGGGCGAAACATCGGGTGCAGGCGACGATTGGTTGCGCTTCGGCCACCTCAAGTTGTTCACCGATGGATCGCTCGGTTCGCTCACTGCCGATATGCTGGAGCCATTCACGGGTAGCGCATCGCGGGGGGTTGAAGTGACCGCGCAGGAGGAGCTGGTCGCACTGACGCAACGAGCGGTGGCGGGCGGCATCGCGGTGGCGATCCATGCCATTGGCGATCGAGCGGTACGCCGTGCGCTGGACGCGCTGGCCGAAGGGCGCAAGGCAGAGGGAGCAATGCGGCTGCGCCATCGCATCGAACACGCCCAATTGGTGGATCCCGCCGACTTTGCCCGCTTCGCCACGCTAGGGGTAATCGCCTCGGTGCAGCCGATACACGCACCATCCGACTGGCAGGTAGCGGAGCAATACTGGGGTGCGGCGCGGGCGCGGCGCGGCGCGTATATCTTCCGCACCTTGCTGGATTATGGCACGCGGCTTGCGTTTGGCTCCGACTGCCCAGTGGAGACGCTTGACCCGATTGCGGGCATCCACGCTGCAGTCACTCGCCAGCAGGCGAACGACAGCCCGACTGGGGGCTGGAATCCAGAGCAGCGCCTCAGCGTGGCCGAGGCGGTGGCGGGCTATACTAGCGGCGCAGCTTACGCCGCTGGCGCAGAGGCCAGCCAGGGCAGCCTGGAGGTGGGCAAGCTGGGCGACTGCGTGGTCCTTAATGCCGACATCTTCGCCATCCCGCCGCCTCAGATCAAGCAGGCGCGGGTGGTTCATACCATCGTCGGTGGCGAAGTGGTGTATAGTGATTGGTGATTGGTGATTGGTGATGAATGTAGGCGTGCCTGATTAAACAGCCTCGCTACCTTCTCGTCGGGAGAGTATAATCAGCGGAATCTGGCGGGTGATTTTGGCCTGATGCGCGGTGAAGAAGGGATACTGTGCAACTACTATGGTCCACAGCCGCTGTCGCTCCATACCTTCAGTGACGGTGGCAGTGGCGGCATACGTTTCGCCCCTGGCTTCGACGGTCACTTGGGGGTGAGCGACGAGGTTGTGATACCAGTCAGGGTGGCTCACTGCTCCAGCATGAGAGGCTAGCACGATCAGGTGGTCGTCATCAGGAAGGTACATCATCGGGGTGACGCGAGGTTGGCCGCTCTTAGCACCAGTGGTGGTGAGCAGGAGCATAGGTCTGCTTTCCGTCGGCCCACCAGGATTACCCCAACTGGCACGGAATTGCTCGATCATCTGACGATTGTACTCTTTTTGCTCGGTCGAGTTCAATCAAGGTACTCTTTCAGCTTGCTGCCGCCATAGCGCGAGTGGCGCAGCTTGCGTAGGATCTTGGCTTCGATCTGGCGGATGCGTTCGCGGGTGATGTTGAACTCTTTGGCGACTTCTTCGAGGGTGCGATAGTGGCCGTCGTTCAGGCCGAACCGCAGCACGATGATCTGCCGCTCGCGCGGCGATAGGTTCTGCAGCACCGCATCAATCTGCTCCTTGAGCAACCGCTGGGTGGCCTCATCCAGGGGGGTCGCCACCTTCTCGTCTTCGATAAAGTCGCCCAAGAAGCTGTCCTCGCTCTCGTCGAGCGGCGTGTCCATCGACACCGGGTGCTTGGCGATTTCAATAATGCGCTGCACCTTAGCCAGGGTCAGGCCCATTTCGGTAGCAATCTCCAGTTCGCTCGGTTCGCGCTGCAAGCGCTGCTGCAAATCGTGAGAGGCGCGCTTCAGTCGGCTAATCGTCTCGCTAACGTGGACAGGCAGGCGAATAGTGCGGCTCTGATCGGAGATGGCACGGGTGATTGCCTGGCGGATCCACCAGGTGGCATAGGTGCTGAACTTGAACCCCTTGCGATGATCGAACTTGTCACTGGCCCGCATCAGGCCGATGTTACCCTCTTGAATCAGGTCGAGCAGGTTGAGGCCGCGATTGATGTAGCGGCGGGCAATGCTAACCACCAGGCGGAGGTTGGCTTGCACCAATTGTTGACGGGCGATGAGGCCATCGTTAATGCAGGCTTCCAGCTCGCGCACGCTGCGGCCATCGGGGGCAAGGCGGCTGGAATTGTCAGCGGTGGACATCATCTGCACGCGGGGCAGTTCGGGCAGGTCTACCATCCAGGGCAGGTCGACCGCATCGTAGCCGCTGCTACGCAGGTAGTCGTCGGCTTGCTTGCCTGCTTCGATGCGCTCGGCAAGGTCGGCTTCGTCGAGCGCCTTGAGCAACGGGGTGCGGCCAATCTCGCGCAGGTAGAGGCGCACCGGGTCGTCGGTGCTGAGGCCGTCAGAGTTGAGGGCGTGTGCAAGGTAGTGTTCGATCTCCGCTTCGCTGCGGGCGACCTCGGCTTCGAGTTCGGCAATCTTAGCGAGGGGGATGTCCTCCTCAATATGGGCTTCCGCCTGAGCCTCCGGTTCGATCAGGATACTGTAGATCTCGTCAATCTCGTCTATGCCATCGCCAGGCTGGTTGACATGATCGAGCGGCGCAACCAGCGATGCCTGAGACTCCAGCGGCGCTGGCGGATATATGCCGTTACCGTTGCGGGCAGCCCGAGTTGCGGGAATGATAGCGGCTTGCGTAGGCGGGTTCATCCCTTTGGCGCGGCGGCGCTTCTGTTCCATCGGGCGGGGGGGAGCAGGGATCGGTTCAGGATTATCGTAGTCAGCCACGGGCGGTATCCTCATAACAAATCAGCTATGGTGCTGCGCCAATTCCGTAGGGGCGAACAACGGTTCGCCCTGCCCCAATTTATAATGGTGCCATAGCTAATCGGTATCCTTGCACTAATCCAGTTCGATGCGTTGTGGGCCGCGCTTGGCGGGGGCGGCGCGGCGGGCGTTGGGGCGGTGGCGGGGTTGGTCGGCAGTGACGTTGTGGCCGCTTTCCGGCTCTGGGATATAATCTCCCTCGACATCTTCGCGCTCCATCCCGCGCAGGCTGGCATCAATCAGCGAACGAGCGGCGAGCAGTAGTTCGCGGCGGAAGTTGCGGCTGTGGCGGGCTGCCTGCTCCGGCAACAGCCGCTCTTCGAGGAAGCCGATAATATCAGGCATCGCCCAGCCATCGCGCTCGTCACCGGCATCCAGTTCGCGGCTGCCGAAGTCGAGGTCAGTATCCTCATCGCTGATCTCGTCATCGTCATCCACCACTATCTCGGCCATGCTGCGTCCGCCCTGCAGGAAGACCCCTTCGCCGCTGTGCATATCCAGCATCAGGGTGTCGCCATTGTCGTCGTTGACCAGCACCAACGTCTCGATTTCGTCGGCGTTCAACTGGGCTGCGTCGCCCTCATCAGCACCAGCCAAGGGCTGCATTGCCTGCTCATCCTGAGCCGCATCGCTATGCGCGTGTTCGTCGGACATTAGCCGCCTCCTTCGTAATATACACCGACAAAGGCCAAATGCTTCAGAGTTTACCCACCAAACGGTTTTATTTTCTGTAGGGGCGGGTTGCACTCGCCCTACATTTCGTAGGGGAGGGTTGCACTCGCCCTACGCTTCATTCAATTGAAATTGATGACCAGCCGCCCATCCTCGAAGCGAGCGCCGTGTGGCGACAGGGTGGTGAGGACGCGGGGGAGGATGATGTTGCGCTTGTACCAACCGACCTGGACGATCAGTTCGTCGCCGGTTTGCAGCAGGTTGATGTCGCTCTTGGTGGCGAGTGGCAGCGGCAGGCTGAGGGTGTAGCCCTTGCCGCCCACCTGCGGCCTGACCTCCTGCGCCCGTCCGGTGAAGAAGATGGTCGAAGGGTCACGATCGCCATAGACGGCATCACCCATGCGCTGCAGCATCGGCAGGCCGACTACCTCCTGATCGAAGAACGGTCCCTTCAGAATGGGAACGGGGGAGAACGCCTCGTCAATCAAACCCAGGTAGCGCTTCTGGCTATCCTTCCAGGCGGCAAAGTAAGGGTCGTTGACCTCATCAGGGATGACGCGGTTGCACACGATCAGGTCGGTGGCGTAGCCGAACAGGTTAAGGTAGGTGTAGATACGCTGCGCCTCCTTCACCACCATCTTCTCGGCGTTGAGGACGATGCGTACCGCCGACTCCTGCGGGTCGACCAGAATAGTATGGATGTGCTGCAACTGCTCCATCAGGTGCTTGACCGCATCGAAGATTTCATCCTTGGGCATTGGCATATTGGTCATGGTACGCATAAGCGGTCGCATAACCCTGGCGGCGGCCCGCTGGATGGGGAAGATTTTTTGCAACCACCACTCGCCCATTTCGGGGAAGGAGAGCAGGCGCAGGGTCTCGGCGGTGGGGGCGCAGTCGACGATGACCACATCGTAGTTGCCACTCTCGCGGTGGGCGATGATGCGTAGCAGTCCGGCCAGTTCCTCGCTGCCAGGCAGCACGCTCATCTCCGCCGCCAACGTCCCTTCCATGCCCTGCCAGGAGAGCAGGCTGGTGACATAGTTCTGCACCTTCTCCCAGTTGAGGTCGATCTCGTGTAGAACATCCACTTCCTGACCCCACAATTTAGGGGCAACCAACACCGGCTCAGGGCCGAGCGCAGTATCCAACGAATCGGCCAACGAGTGGGCCGAGTCGGTGCTGAGAATGATAGTGCGATAGCCAAGCTGACTAAGGCGCAGGGCGGTCGCCGCCGCCACGCTGGTCTTACCTACGCCCCCTTTGCCGGTGTAGAGCAGTATACGCATGAAAATTGCTTTCTGTGTAACCCGACGCGGGCGAGTGCCACTAGCCCCTATGCACAAATGAGCGGGGCGAGCGCAACCCGCCCTACGGAATACGGCATCGCCTACTTACAAAAACGCAGCGTGGGTTGCAAGGTTGCAAGAGTGAGCGCAACGTCCTGCGGGTCTGTGGGCTGAATTATAGCACATTGTCAAGTGGGGTTCAAGCGCAGCCGAGTGCTGAGGTTTGAGGATTGAGGTTTGAGTGATTATGTACCCTTATTCGTGGCTTTTCGGCGGGCAAGATGATATAATGACGCGGCCAGTTTTCGTAAATGAGGAGGATTAGGGATTGGGCAAGGTCAAGCCGCTGCCGCTGTTTGGCGAGGAGCCAACCGCAGATGAAGAAGCGCCCCATCAGCACAAGTCGCGGGACGGTAAGCGCGAGAATGTTGCAAGCCAGGGCGCGATGAATCACGCCCCGGCGGGTGACGGCTTGCCGCTGCTGCTGGTGCGGGCCGCCGAGGGTGATGCCAGCGGTTTGCGGCGGGTGGCTGATTTTGTGGCGGCGGCCTGGGAGCGGGGCTGGCAGCCTTTGGTGATTGCCAGCATTGGCACATTGGCGGGCGCGGTGGAGTTGTATCTAGCCGCCTACACCGCTGACGGTGAGACGAAGCTGCTGCTGGGGCTGGCGCTGCCGCTGCGGGTGGGTGAGACGATGGAGGTGAAGGGCAAGCGTGAGCCGATTGCCGCAACCCCGCTGCTGCTGCTGGCAAGGGACGAGCACGGCTGGGCCAACCTGCGCCAACTTGCGGACAAAGGTCACGCTCTGGATCTCGACAGCCTCAACCTGTGCGGCGCAGGGTTGACCGTGATCAGTCTGGGTTGGGCGGCGATGATGCTGACGGGTAGCAAGAAGGAGATGCTTGCACTCAACCGCGCCCTGATGGTGGCAAAGCAGGCTTGTGACGGGCAGCTATATCTCGGCGTGGATGCGGGTGAAGCCCAGCAGGCGGTCCGCCTGGATAAGCAGGCGGCGGAAATTGGCCTGCCGCTGCTGGCGCTGCATTGTGCCGACTACATTGACGCGGACGAGGCGGCTGCCTACGCCGCGCTATGCACCTTGCACAACCTGCCAATGCCCGTTGCGCCGCGTCCGCTGCTGCCCGCAGATGAAGCCCGCGCCCGCTTCGCCGCCCTGCCAGGTGCGTTGGAAGCCGCGATCAACCTGGCCGCGACGATTAGTCTGACCCTGCCTGATGCGCCGCTTGCGCCACCGGGCAAAACCCCTCCCCCACCGGGGGAGGCTGGGAGAGGGCCAATCGCTCGGCTACAAGCGCGGCTGGCCCAGTTGCCGCCTGCACTTGGCGCGGCGGCGACGCAGGAGTTGACGATGGTCGAGGCGGCGGGGCTGACCTTTGCCTATGTGCTGGCCGAGGAGTTGACCGCTTACGCCCGCACCGAGGGCTTTACCGTGCGCGTCGGCGCGGGGCAGGGCGGCGACAGTCTGGCACTGGCGTTTGGCGTAGGCGCATTGCCGCCGCAGTTGCTGCCAGTGTCGGGTGGGGTGGGACGCAGCCTCTGCCTGGAATACACGGTGGCACGGGAGCAACAATTGCTAGAGTATATAGCAGCACATTATGCGGGGTGTGCCTGCCTGCTGATGCCACCGCCACGCACCAGCCTGCGTAGCGCTTTGCGCGAAGCCGCGCAGGCTAACGGAGCAAGCGCAGACGACCTGGCCCAGCTGCTTCGCTTGACTAGCGATAAGGCAATTGCGGATACAAGCAGCCTGAGCGAGACGCAGCTTGCCCTGTTGACCCTGGCCCAAAGTATGGCGGGGCGACCGCGTGCGGGCGAGAGCGGCAGCCGCAGTCTGCTGCTAACCGCCCAGCCGATCGGCGAATCTCTTCCGCTGCAGGGAGGGTCGCCACTACCCACACTGCGCCTAAGTCGCACAGCAGTCAGCAAGCTGGGCGGAGTACGGATTGATCTGTCGCCTAGCGCGGCCCTCGATCTGCTGGAAAAGGCGGGGGGGGCAGAGCTGGACATCCCACTGGATGATGCCGCGACTCTGGCCTTGCTGCAAGCGGGCGAGGCCGACGACATCGAGGGCGGCGGGCCGCTGCCGCCGGTGGGCAGTATCAGCGAACTGGTGACGGCGTTGGCGGCGCAGATGGGGGTGAGTGATGATGATGCCACCACCCGTTGCCTGGCCTGGGACAACTATCGCCTCGCCTACATCAAGGCGCACCAACCACAGCAGTATTTCGCGGACGCAACTGCACCACTGGGCCTGCATCCACTAGCTGCCCATGCCGAACACTGGCGGGCGGCAACCGCCGACGGGCGGCTATTCAGCAGCGCGGCGTTGCCCACATCGGGCAGTCACGGCCGGGCGCTGGGGATAATGTACGGGATGCGGCGGCTGGTCAGCAGCGATGGCAACCCGCTAGTGGCGGCGCGGCTGCGCGACCTGGCAGGCGAACTGCACGTCTTTGCCTACCCTCCCGCTCATACGCAACTGGCTGCCGTCGAGGGGCGGCTGCTGCTGGCCTACGGCACCTTGCTGGTCAACGACGGCCAGGCCGCGCTGCTAGTCGAGCAGGTGAGCAGCTACGAAGGCGGCGCGATCGGCCCGCTGCCCCTACCCGCACCCAGCCTCTCCCCGAAGGAGAGGGGAAGCAGTATGCGGGGCGATATCTTCGACGTAATCGACGAACTAGCGCCCAGCCAGGCAAAGCCTGATCCAGTACCAGCAGAGAGGACGACTACCAATACCGTGAACCGCACCAACCCCAACAATGGCAGCAGCGCCCGCCCTTCAGGCAAGGAGGGTGCGAAGCAGGGCGGCAAGTCTGTGTCCGCCCCGCCACCTCCAGCGACCACCTGGGTGCGCCGTCTGCACCTGCGCCTGCCGGTCAGCGACGATGCCGATGCTGACACCGATAGGATGCACCAGATCGCCGAGATCGCCAGGCACAACGGTGGCCCCGACTTGTTGCTGCTCTTTATCCGCAGCGGCAGCTACGAGGTCAAGATTGAGCCGCGCGGCTTCAACGTCGATGCGGATAGCTTCAAGCGCGAGGTCAGCGCCACGCTGGGCCACGACCCCGTCTTCGACGAGGATCAAATCGAGGTGGCGCAAGGGTAGGGATGAGCGATGAGGGGCGCGGTATGAGGCGCGAGGGATAAGGGATGAGGGACGAGGTGTGAGTAGATAGGGTAGGGGCGAATCGTATACGCCCGCGTGAAGCGCGTCAATGATGGTAGCAATCGACAATGCCGCTATGGAAAGCAGCGCGGCGGGCGCAAGGTAATCGGCAAGCAGGGGCAAGCCGTAGCTGCTCAGGTGGTTGATGGCTTGGGCGTTGATTTGGCCGCCCAGCAGCATCGCCGCCATCCTTACCAGCGGCGATTGCCAGGGGATGAACTGCCAGGCGGTGTAATGGCTGGGAATGTCGCCAGCGGGTGGCAAGTCGGCGAAGAAAGCGGCCTGGAAGCTGACCAGAGCGCTGAGTAGCTGCACCGCCCCGCCGAGCAGCAGTAGCCCGCCAACGCAGAGTTTATAGCCGCGCCGCCAGGTGCTGAAGTCGAGCAGCAGTGTGCCGAGCGGCAGCAGCAGCAATGGGGTGAGTGGCATGATATAGCGCGGCCCCCAGGCGAGATCGCCGCTCCAGAACGATAGTCGCGCATAGAAGAGCAGCAGCAGTATGCTGATCGCCGTCCATAGCGCGGCATCCCAGGCGTGGCGACGATAGAAACGACCCACCACCCACGGCAGTAGTAGCAGCGGTGGCGAGTAGAGGAACAGGCTCTTGCCGGGGCTGGCAAGCATCCCGTAAATGCCGGTCAGTTCCGCGCTAATGGTCGGCGCAGCAAAGGCGGTGGCGGTGTAGCCGGGATTAAGCGGGTCGCCGCTGCAGAGCAGGTTATAGCCGACGTTGGCGGCAATTGCCAGCAGCAGCGGCGCGGCCAGCAATATGCCACCGCGCAGTGCCGCGCCGCTGGTCGCCTTTGCGTGACGCACCCGCAGCAGCCACCAGCCCAGCACCAGCAGCCCTACTAGCGCGTATTCCTGCTTGACCAGGGTCAACGCTGCCAGCAGCAGCCCCGAACGTATCAGCCATACACGGCGATCGTCTACGCTATTACCCAATGCAGAGGCGGACAACGACGAACCTGGTAGCTGGTCAGCATTTCTCCCCCAAACCCCCGCTGGGGGCTTTGTTAGTAGTGGGGCGGCTTCTCTCCCCCAAACCCCCGCTGGGGGCTTAGTTTGCTGCAAGGTGATGCTTTTTGCTGTATCACTATCACTATCGCCAGCGTCGAAGTAGCGCAGCAGACAATAGGCCAGCGCCAGCAGCAGGGTGGCAAGCAGCAGTTCGGCGCTGGTCAGCAGCGCATAGGCGAAGATGGTAGTAGCGCCACCGCCGATCAGGGCGAGGACGATTGCCACGGCGCGGCGACGGTAGAGCAGCATCGCGGTACGGTAGAGCAGCAACACCAGCAACGCCCCCAGCAATGGGTTCAACAGGATCACGCTGAACTGGCGCAGCACAGGCAACGGTGTGCCGAGCGCCTGCTCCAGGATTAGCACGGGGGCAAGCAGTGGCGCATCTGCCAGGCTGGGGCCGAGGCCATATTTGCTGTAGGTAGCGCCGTAGATTGGCGTGGGTAGGGCAAAGCTGTGACGCACAAGCAGGCTCTCAGTTGCAAGGTACTTTACTTTGTCATCATCAGAAGTGAACTGGCCGGGAGTGAGCAACAGGTAAACGGCCAGGGCGGCGACGAACAGATACAGCCCTACCCGCGCATCGCTGGGGGCAGGGCGGCGCAGCCAGGGGCGGAAGTGAGCCAGCGCCAGACTTGCTGCCAGCGCGACTAGCACCGTGCTGATGTAGAGGGCGAACAGCGGGCGGTAGAGATACAACGCCGGGGTGAGCGTGGCGATCGCCAACAGCCCCACCGCCAATCCCGACCGCCAGTTATGCCGCCAACCCAGCAGCGTTGCCAGCAGCACGGCCAGGGCGAGGGCCAAAGGCAGCCATAGGTCGGGTGCGGGGGCGGAGTCGAGCGACTGCACCGCAACCGCATCGAGCGGCAGGCCCAGCCGATTTAGGCCGTTGACATCGGTGAAGGTGGCGCTCTCGATGGTAAGGTTCAGGCCGGAGCGCAACAGTGCGGGGCTGATGGTCGCGGTGTACCAGTCCCAGCCAGGGTGCAGTGGCAGGGCGGCGACGGCGTGGCCGTTGGCTCGCAGGGTCATAGTCAGTGGCGTGGCGGTCGGCCACCAGTTCGCGCCGGTGCGGATGCTAACCAGGATTGGCGCAGATGTGTCCAGCGCGGGCAGGCGCACGCCAGCCGCGCCGTCGCTCCAACGGTAGCTCACCCTGTCAACGGCCCCTGGCAACCCCATCCCGGAGATGAACGGCGCATCGAGGGGGCCGCCCACATCAAGGTTATAACCAGTCAGCGGCGCGGCGGCAGGCAGCGCCAGCAGCAACGCCAGCAGGCTAAGGGCGAGGGCGGCAATCATCCTATTACGCTGTGGGCTGATTGTGTTCATCTGGTTACTGCTATTATAGGCTGGCCGCCGCCAAACCCTTCACTTTAGGGCAATATTAGCGGATAGCTAGTTGCAAATTGACGCGAAGGCGCGTATAATAACTATACATAACGTTAAATCAGCACACGCGGCGGGCGCAACAATGGCGTTTAATCCTGATACCTACATACAGGCGGGGGCAACCGGCCTGGCCTACAGCGGGTTGGCGCAAGGAATATGGCTGTCGTTTCGGGTGCTGAACCTGCCCGATTTGACGGTGGCGGGCAGCCTGGCAGTCGGCGGCGCGGTAAGCGGCATTCTGATTACCGCCGCTGGCTGGCAGCCGCTGGCAACCCTGCCGGTCGCGCTGCTGGTGGGGATGCTGGCGGGGCTGGCGACCGGACTGCTGCACACCAAGCTGAAGATCAACGCGCTGCTGGCAAGCATCCTGGTGATGACAGGGTTGTATACTATTACCCTGCGGGTGATGAGCATCGGCGCAGCGGGCGGTATTCGCAGCGAATTGTCACTCTACAACGGCACTGAGGCGCAGCTACGCGACCTGCTGGCCTGGCTGCCGCTCTCAGTACAGCAGCGCAGCGCCATCATCATGGCGGCAATCGCCATTGTCCTGACCCTACTGCTCTACTGGCTGATGAGCTCGCAACTGGGGTTGGCGATGCGGGCAACTGGCGTGAACGAGCAAATGGCCCGCTCGGTTGGCATCAACACCGACAATATGAAGATGTTGCTGCTGGCGGTGAGCAATGGAATGGTGGCGGTCAGCGGCGCGTTGGTGGCGCAGAATAACAGCTACACCGACGCGAACGTGGGTAATACTGCCATCGTGGTCGGGCTGGCGGCGGTGATACTGGGCGAGGTGGTGGTTCGCAGCGCGGCGGTAGGTTGGGCGCTGATTGGCGCATTGCTGGGCAGCGTCATCTACCACATCGCGGTGCAGATCGCCCTCGCCCAACAGGTGCAAGTGACCGATACCCAGCTTGTCACCGCCCTGCTGGTCATCTTCGCGCTAGCTCTGCCACAGATTGGCGGCCAGTTCAAACGCCTGGGCCAGCGGCGCAGCACGGCTAATTTACCCACCCACCAGCGGGGGAGGCTGGGAGAGGACGCAGACTAAACCCCTCCCCCACCGGGGGAGGCTGGGAGAGGACGCAGACCAAACCCCTCCCCCACCGGGGGAGGCTGGGAGAGGGCAAGATGCTGGAGATCAGCAACCTGCGTAAAACCTTCAACGCAGGTACCGCGCATCAGGTAAAGGCGATCAGTGGGCTGAACCTGAGCATGGCGGCGGGCGAGTTCGCCACGATTATCGGCTCGAACGGCGCGGGTAAGAGTACGCTGCTCAACCTAATTGCGGGCGCCTATCAACCGGATGGCGGACGCATCAACATTGCGGAGCGCGATGTGACTTACACGCCCGAATACATCAGGGCAACACAGGTGGGGCGGGTGTTTCAGGACCCGCTGCTCGGCACCGCCGGGGCGATGACGGTAGAGCAGAACCTGGCCCTGGCGCTGCAGCGTGGCAAACGGCGCGGTTTGGGCTGGGGAGTCGACCGCCAGATGCGCTCTCAGTTCCGCGAGCGGCTGAACTCGCTAGGCATGGGACTGGAGCAGCGGCTGGGAACGCGGGTTAACCTGCTCAGTGGTGGGCAGCGCCAGGCACTCACTATGCTGATGGCAACCCTGGCCCGCCCTAACCTGCTGCTGCTCGATGAGCATACCGCTGCCCTTGATCCGCTGGCGGCCCCGCGCATCACGGCGCTGACCGAGCAGATCGTCGTACAGCAGGGGCTGACTACCCTGATGGTAACGCATAACATGGCGATGGCGTTGGCGATGGGCAATCGCACGCTGATGATGCACCAGGGCGAGATTATCCTCGACCTGAGTGGCGCAGAGCGGGCGCACACCAGCGCAAGCGAACTGGTGGCACGCTTCACCAGTCGCAATCAGGAATTGCTATCCGACCGGATGTTGTTTGGCTAAATCAAAACAGCGGGTGGGCCACGATGCCCGCCCAGCCAAAGGAGGAACCTATGAGTAGGAATTGGCAGAAGGCTACGGCACTAATGGCGATACTGACGCTGTCGCTGGTAATCAGTGGCTGTGATCTGTTCGGTAGCAGCCCCGCGCCCACCCCCGGCCCCACAGCGATAGTGAGCGGTACGCCCACCAAGAGCGCTAACGCCAACGCAACCAGCACGGGCGGCAGCGCAATGGCAACCACCCCAGCGATGGTCATTACCCCGACCAGCGCCACTGGCGGCAAGACGCTGAAGGTGGGCGTAATCGAGACAGTCAACCAGCCTGCGCTGATTGCTGCTACTCAAGGTGTAACCATGGCCTTCCAGGAGAAGGGGTACAGCGAGGGCCAGAATATTCACTTCGACATCAAGGATGGCAACCTCGACCCGACCAACCTGGCGGCGATCGGCGCGGCCTTTGCCGATCCCACCGCTGGCTACGATGCGATCATCGCGGTTGGCACCCCGGCAACGGCAGCGGCAATGAAGGCGGTGGCAGATGCGGGCAATAAGTTGCCCCTCTTCTTCGTCGCGGTCTCCGACCCCTACGGCTCAGTACCCGGCACTGCCCGGTTCGCCAACTCAGCTACCGACCATGCCGATAACATAACCGGCATTCAGGACTCGCCCCCGGTGACTGACGCGCTGAAGCTGCTGCAAGAGGTGCTGCCCAAGGTGAAGAACGTGGGCCTGCTCTGGAATCCTGATGAGTCCAACTCGGTCTATACCAGGGTGATTGCCGACCGCGCCGCCGCCTCGCTGGGCTTCACCATCATCGAGCAGCCTGCGACCAAGAACGTCAACCTGGTGGAGGCAGCCAATGCCCTTGCCGACAAGCAGGTGGAGGCCTTCTTCGTCTCGACCACTAATTATGTCGTCACCGGCCTGCCTGGCATCGCCCAGGCGGGGGCCGACCACAACCCCAAAATCCCCTTGTTCGGCAACGACTTCATCTCCGCCACCCGCGGCGCGTGCCTGGCTTACGGCCTCGACTATGTGGACTCGGGACACAAGGTGGGGCTGATGGCCTGGGAAGCGTTGACCGGCCAGCAGCAGGTCAAGAATATGCCAATCCAACTGCAGTCTAAGACGGCGCTCTACGTCAACACTTTCTACGCACAGCAGCAGGGCGTGACCATCCCCGCCAGCGTGCTATCGCAGGCCGCCCAGGTGCTGAACGGCCCCGCCGCAGCGGCAGCCACACCAACGCCGAAGAAGTAGGGAGTAGTGAGTTGAAAGTTGAAATCTGTTGAAGGTTGTAAGGGGGGCGCATCCAGGTGGGTGCGCCCCTTCACTATTACTAACAAATACGTTTGGAAGAGGTGGTTTTTCGTAGGGGCGGGCGGTGGCCCGTCCTGGTGCAATTTACACCATTACCTAACCCAATTGGATAGGAGTTAAGCATCATGAACGGTAGTAGCTAAGGCATTGAGGCTAATAGCGCCAGCCTACAGGCTCAACTTGCTACTTAATGCAAGCTAATATGTGCCTACTGTGGTTGTACTACAAGCTATGCTGTGTAAGTCATATTGGTATTATTATCAATGCTATATTGTGAGGTTGAAGACAAACTGCGAGTAAGGGCCAGATCAGCGGCGCTTTCCTGCACCGCAAGCGGGCTTTCCTGGAAGCTGGCAACTTTCACACTTCGTTCATTAGCGCGGCTGGCGGGATTTGACCTTAGATATGTCATCAACATATGTAGATGGTCGAGCGTATCCGCCGACAACAAATCAACCCCACAGTTGCGGCAGCTAATTACGGGTATGTCTTCAATAACCACCAGCCGATCGCCTGTACCATAGGCTTCAGTGGTCTTATGAATGTATGCGCCTTCTTGCCCACAATTCTTGCAAATCATTGCTTTCCCCTTGGTTACACCATGTAAACGGTAATTATAGCCGTCCATTCTACTTGCTCAATTTGCTCAATTTTAGCCACAACAACAATCTCGCCGCCAGTAGCTAGTCTTCCTTGAATGAGGTATTTGTATTCGCCTTCCTGATTCTCCCATTGACGTTTTATGATTATACCATTAAAGATTGCCCGGATTGCGTCATCAGGGGCCAGATAATCATCCATTAAAGATTGCCCGGATTGCGTCATCAGGGGCCAGATAATCATCGTCCAAAGCCTTAACTGCATGTGTTCTCGTTAGATACAGCCTTTGGTGAATACATTGCCGCATCTTCTCCAACACATTTTTATACATTAAGCTTGCCTCGCATTAGCAAAGGATGGAGTGGGATGGTGCGGAGATGGCTAGCCCAGCCATTACGAATATGTGACTGCTCACGTTGGCGGCCGATAGCTACTGCTTCAGTAAGCTCTACTAGAGGGATAGAGCTACGCGACAGCTTCTCTTCATAGCTATCTATGTTGCGTATCCGGTCTTTCATGCGGCTGTTCATCACGAACCCTGTCCAGAAGGCGATGGCTGCTTCTTCTTCACCAGGTTCGAGGAGACGATACTGAATAGTCATAAGGCTCTCCCGATAACCCCCGCACCGCACCAATATCATCCACCAGCCAATCCTCGATGGTCTTCACCACTGTGGCGGCCTCCATATCTTGCAGCATCTCGTGACCGCTGCGCTCGAACCAGACGATCTGCTTCTGGTCGTCGGGGGTGCTGACCCGCTCGTAGATGGTCATTGCGGCGGAGGGGGCGATGATGTTGTCCTTGCGCGAGGCGAGTACCAGGATGGGGGTACGCACCTGGGGCAGCTTCTGCTCCACCAGTTTGGCATACTCCCAGGCCGACTTGAAGCTCCTGGTGGGGAACTTCTTGTAGTTGGTGCTGCGCTTCGCCAGTTCCTTGTCGTTGAAGGCGTTGGGCGAGTTGAACTCCGGCAGGATGGCGGCCAGCAGCGGGGTCATCTTGGTCAGCGGGCTGAGGTAGCGCAGCGCGGCGGCGATGGTGGTGATACCGGCCAGGCGGGCGGTGTAGCGGGTGGCAAGGTCAAGGGTAATTAGCCCGCCCACACTGAGGCCGAGGATAACCGCGCGGTCGACCTCATTGAGCAAGTCCTTCAGCGCGGCTTCGGCATCGGCGTACCACTCCGGCCAGCCCACCCCCTGCAAGTTCTTGTAATAGGTGTTGTGGCCGCGCAGCACCGGCATCCGATAGGGCAAGCCCAGCCTCTCCACCATCGGCTCCAGCGCCCGCACCGTGTCCAGGCTGCTGGTGAAGCCGTGCAAAATGAGTGCGCCCAGAGGCTCCTTCATCTCACCTTGCGCGTTGATGACGCTGCCCAGGTAGTGAGGCTGCACCCGCCCGCCAGGTTCGTCGCTATTTGAAGGTCTCATCAATCTCCTCGGAGGTTTCGGCAGTGACTTCAGAATTGTCGCCCACGTTGAGCGTCTTGTAGGCATCACGCACGCTAGCCTTCTCGCCCACGATCGAAGCTGACAGCGCCACGTTGTGCAGTTGCGCCCCGGCGTTGATGATTGCATTACGCACGATGCTGCCCCGCACCGTCACACCTGCGTTGATGGTGGCATAGGGGCCAATTATGCTCTGCTCCAACGTGGCGGAGTCGTGGATGTAGCAGGGGGGGATGACCACGCTGCTGCCGTGAAGGTAGGGTGCCTCGCCATGCTGGTTATGGCGGCGCAGCAGGTAACGGTTGCTGTGCAACAGGGCGTAGGGCGTGCCGGTATCCTCCCACACCTCGGCAATGCTGGTGGAGAGTTTCGCGCCCTCGTCGATCATAATTTGGATCGCGTCGGCCAGGTAGAACTCGCCCTTAGTCTTGATGTCACGCTCAATCAGGTCGTTGACCGCCCGCGCCAGCCACTCACCCTCGCGGAAGTAGTAAAGGCCGATTACCGCCAGGTCGGACTCCGGCTGCTGCGGCTTCTCCACCAGCTTCGCCACGTAACCGTCGAAGCCAGGCACGGCGATGCCGAAGCGGGCCGGGTCTGCCACTGGCTGCACAAAGGCTACGCCATCATGTTTGACGGTGGGCAACTGTAGCAGGTCGGCCTCGAACAGGGTGTCGGCGAACATCACGATGCACGGGCCAACCAGATACTCTGCCGCCAGCTTGATCGCGTGGCTCTGGCCCAGTGGCACCGGCTGCTCCACATAGGCGGCCTTTAGATCGGGATATGCTTCCTTGACGTATGGCTCGATCTGGTGGCCGAGGTAGCCAGTGATGAAGACAACCTGCTCGATCGGTATCTGCAACAGTTCGTCCAAAATATGGCCCAGCACCGGCTTGCCCGCCACGTTGACCAGCGCCTTGGTGTGGCTGAAGGTGTGCGGGCGCATCCGCGTTCCCATCCCGCCTGCGACGATCACTACTCTCATATTGATGTTCTCCTTTAAGCGTGGATGCGCTTCACCTGGGCGCGATCAAGCATCATTCATAATTCACAATTAACACTCAGCAGTCAGCACTCAGCACTGGTGGCTAGTCCCGCTTTTCGGGGCGGATGGGGAAGGGGCGATGCTCGAAGTAGGTGTTGAGGATAACGGTGGTGCGGGTGCGCGAGACGCTGGGAATAGTGTTCAGCCGCTTGAGCAACATTTCGAGGTCGCGGGTGGTGCTGGTACGCACCTTCAGCACGTAGTCGTCCTCACCGGCCACTCCGTAGCAATCTTCCACTTCGACGAACTCGGCCAGCCGTGCGTGTAGGTCAACGTCGTGGGTGGTGCCGCCCATCTGGCTAAGTTGCACAATGGCGGTCACGCCTGAGTTGAGCGCCTCGGCATCAAGGATAGGGCGATAGCCCTGGATGATACCGCGACTCTCCAGCTTTCGTACCCGCTCATGTACTGAACTGGTAGCAAGTCCGATCTGCTCGGCCACCTGCGAGAGCGGGATGCGGGCATCATCCTGCAAGCGGGCGAGGATCTCCGCGTCAATGTCATCGATCATTACTTTCTCCGTAGGGCGAGTGTAATACCAATTAGCCGAGGAGATGGTGTATTTTCTGTAGGGGCGAACCGTTGTTCGCCCTGGTTCAATTTACACTCTCACCAAAGCTATTGGGTATAACTCACCTCTTCACGCCGCAACAACGCTTTGCGGCTATTCTTAATCTTAAATCTGCAATTCAGCGAGGTATCAGCGCTTCGGGGCCGAATCGTTCGTCCTGACCTAGCGCGGGGAGATGGCGGTTGTAGTAGACACGATAGGCTGGCACCTGCATATGGGTGCGCTCCGGCCAGCGGAAGGCGGTCAGCCAACCGCCGAAGGCGCAACCCTGGTCAATATTGATGGTGTTGTTGCGTATCTGCGGCGTACGCACCGGCGTGTGGCCGTAGACGATGAAGCGCCAGCCCTGATAGTTGGCCGCCCAGTCGCGGCGCACCGGCAGGCCCTCGGCAGTAGTTTCCCCAGTAGTATCACCATATAGGCACATGGATACTACATCCTTGCCTTGCCTTCCAATCATGTCTTCTTTGATACCGGCATGACAGGCCACCACCCGCCCGCTATCGAGCATCAAATAGGCGGGTGATTTGCTGACCAGAGCAATGATCTGTTGACGGAACTCCTCTCGCTCGGCAGTCGGCAGCGAGTCGAACTCCGCGATAGTTGTCTCCATCCCGAAGCCGATGTGTACATTGTGGCCCATCAGCCAGCGCATCAGCTTGTTGCAGTGGTTGCCGGGAGTGAAGAGCGCGCTGCCAGCGGCAACCATGTTGAGAACGATGCGGAAGGCTTCAATACTGCGCGGCCCCCGATCGGTGATGTCGCCGATGAAGACGACGCGGCGGCCTTCGGGGTGGATATAGGTGAGCTGGGCGGTATTGACGTAGCCGAGTTGCTTAAGCAGCTCCTCGAGTTCGTCGGCGCAGCCATGCACGTCGCCAATGAAGTCGAACGGGCCATCGCCGCCTGTGGTGATGTCGCGCACGCTGATTTCCAGCGCGTCGAGGTCAGCAGGGCCGAGAGTATAAACCGCATCCATGCCTTCATCAGCCAGCAGGGGCAGCGAGTTGCGAAAGGCATCGGTCTGGCGACTGATCACCAGCGAGCCGACCCGGCGATTGCGACCACGATCCCGCTGGTTGGCAAGCTCCTCCAGCACGTCGAAGGCGAGGACGATGGCGGCGAAGTTGTGCTTACGGGCAAGCTCGCGCAGGGCGGTGCGGTACTCGGCCCGCAGCGCGGTGCTATCAGCAACCGTGGTGCGCCCCAGCGCCAGCCGCTTATCAATGATGCTGTAGAATAGCTCGAAAGCAGGGCCGGAAACCGCCTGGTTGCTCTCGTCGTCGGAGATGAGCGCCCGGCAGCGGTCAGTAGCGACAATCGCGGTTTCGGGGAAGAAGCGGCGTACCAGAGTACTCTTGCCGCTGCCCGATACGCCGACCAGGATGAGCAGGGTGCGCGGGTCAATCTCGATGATGCGGGACATGGTTGCTCCTGATATGTAAAATAGCTGTTCGCTATTTTACCACAATCATGGCGGCGCGGGCAACTTGCGGGTGCAGTTCGGGTGTGTTACTAGTTATTGGGTAAACGTAGGGGCGGGCGGTGGCCCGCCCCTACTGAACCATTATTTACAAGAACGTGATGCACACCCGTGCAGTTCACAGGTGCGCGTCACGTTTTTGCATACCCGACCAGGGCGAACAACGGTTCGCCCCTACTGAACCATTATTTACAAGAACGTGATGCACACCCGCCGTTCACTATAATGCGATCGCGCATCAGGGTAAACGTCATCCGCCCCTACACCAGCTATGCAATTGCAATTTGATGAATCACATCCGCAACTTGCAGCCGGGCGCGGTACTGTGCTATACTCGCTTAACATCTAGATGTTCGACGAGGAGAGCAAAAGCATGAACCTATGGCACGAACTCGCGCCTGGCCCTGAAGGGCGAACGCCCCAAGTAATCAATGTGGTAGTGGAGATCCCCCGTGGCAGTAACATGAAATACGAGTTGCACAAGCCGACCGGCGCGATTAAGCTCGATCGCGTGCTGCACGCATCGGTATACTACCCCGGCGACTATGGGCTTGTTCCCCAAACCTACTACGACGATGGCGACCCGCTCGATGTGCTGGTGCTGACCAACAATCCCACCTTCCCCGGCTGCATCGTGGAGGCGCGCCCAGTTGGCATCTTCCATCTGATTGACCACGGCCAGCACGACGACAAGATCCTGGCGGTGCTGGAGCGTGATCCATATTTCGCCGAGTTTCATGACCTCGCCTCGTTGCCACCATTCTATATGAAAGAGGTGACCCACTTCTTCAGCGTATACAAGGATCTGGAGGGCATCACCACCGAGGCAAAGGGCTGGGAGGGCCGCGAGGTGGCATGGGAGCGCATCAACTATGCAATTGATTTGTACCAGAAGAAGGTAGCAAATGGCGAGATCCTCATCACAAGTTAAAACCGTGCCGCCAGTCAGCCCTCGACTCAGGAGGTTCATCCTGGGCGGATTGGCGCTGGCCGCGCTGGTGGTGTTCTTCGTGCTATTCTTCAGCCCCAAACCACAGCCGCCCAAGCTGGCGGTGTACCCGGGCGCGCACGTGACTCAGACGGTAGACAACGGCAGCAGCTACGAAGTACATATGCAGATGCAAGGGGCTACCCTTACGCAAATCACTGCCTTCTATCAAAAGGAGTTTACTAGCACAGGATGGATAGTGCTGAACGATAAGATTGCCTCTACCCCCGACCTCCGCCGCGCCGTTTACGAAAGCCAGGATGGAGAGTGGGAGGTAACCCTCGACATAAACTACCAGGCAGACCGAGGGGTAGCCTTCATAGACCTGTACGAACAGAAGTTGGGGAATTAGGGTGCGATTTCATCAAATTGCAATTTCGTAGCTGATGTAGGGGCGAATGGCGTTCGCCCCGGTGGGCATCGCAATACTATGAACATCACTCGGATGTGAAACAAGTCATTGGGTAAACGTAGGGGCGGGCGGTGGCCCGCCCTGGTTGGGTATGCAAAAACGTGACGCGCACCTCAGGAATTAGCGTCAGCGGGTGGCATATGGTATAATCTGCCGCATCCCACCGCGGGTGAACCAGATAAGTAAGGGATGACAGGATTACAGCCTCAGTTGCCAGGCAAGATAACGTAGTCACGATTGGCCTGGACACTAGGCGGCAGGGCGTATGCGATTCGCCCCTACACCAATCTGGCGCATTTATGCTAACTGAGGCTGTAATACTAGGATCACACAAGGCGATAAGACATTGGCGACCAGGCGGAGAAGCAGGTGGGTCGCTAGTTACATCACAGAGGAGAATAACTTGCC
>JANXYP010000270.1 GCA_025355955.1 Chloroflexota bacterium | reverse complement strand
TCGGAGTGACTCACTCCCGCCACCGCTACCTTGATCAGCACTTCGCCGGGGCCGGGAATTGGTGTGCTGGTTTCCTCCAGCACCATCACCTCAGGTCCACCCCGCTGATATATACGTACCACTCTCATCGCTATAGTCCTTTCTTAGCGTTGCATCCACACAGTTGATGGTGTGCTATCCATGTGTATATAGACTGGTCGTTATACAACAGATATAACATGGCTACCTTTTCCGCCTGCGGCATTCTAGCTCTTTGGCATGATGTGCAAGAATACGCCTAGGTCGTCAGCAATCTGTCGTAGCACGGCACAACTATGGGCAGTGCGGCTGAGAAGCGTACCACCTTCGATTGCCGCCGTAACGAAGCTGGCTAGATGGGTAGCTTGCGTCGCTGAATAGCCGCCCGCCTGCAGCTTGGCGGCAAAGACTTCCTGCAAGCGCCTATAAGCATCCTGGCAGGCTAGATTGAGACGCTCACTGCAGGTAACTGACTCTAGCGCCACGGTTATCAAAGGTCCCCCAGCCGCAAAGTCCGATGCCTCCACATAATGAGCAATCGTACGGATAAACTCCGGAATCGCGGCTGCCGGGTCATCGTCCGCCGCCAGAGCTTCGGTAGCACGTTTAACTAGTAGCTGCGCGGTATGCGCGATCGCTTCCGCTGCCAGTTCTTCTTTGCCTGCCGGAAAATAATAGTAGAGCGAGCCTTTGGGTGTACCACTTTCTTTAAGAATCTGGCTGAGGCCCGTGGCATGGTAACCTTGCGCTTCTACCAGCGCTGCGGTTGTTTCGATAAGCTGTTCGCGGGCGTTGTTCATAACCATATTATACCAAACGGTCTATATATAAGCAAGTAAAACAGCCTTTAAATGGCAGATTTTCACCAATCTTTTACCGATATACAGATTCATATTCACCAAGTTTGGCGACAATTGTCGCAGGGCCAATATTCACATCTGCTGCGCTATAGGCTCTCTGCAGTGGTGGCACAATTCTGAGGGTGTGATACAAGTTATTGGGTAAACGTAGGGGCGGGCGGTGTCCCGCCCTGGTGAGGGCGTTAACCACCCAATAATTAGTAAGAGACTGTCTGAGAACCAGTTGATTCGTGCGTAGGGGCGGGGTGCGCTCGCCCTGTTGCCAGGCACAGTCTATTGAGTTTTCAGACAATCTCTAATATTACAGCCTCAGTTGGCAGGCAAGATAACGTAGTTACGATGGGCTTGGACACTAGGCGGCAGGGCGTATGCGATTCGCCCCTACCCCAATCTGGCGCTAATATTCCAAGTGATACCAATTAGCCGAGCAGATAGTATAAATTGGGCCAGGGCGAACAACGGTTCGCCCCTACAGAAATTATAGCGGCACCACGGCTAATTGGTATAACACACCCCAATTCTGAAATCGGCCACTTCGTCACCAGCGTCCACTTCTGGTCGACCTAAGCTTTCTTCTTCTAGCTCACCCTGCACCTGTGGGCCGAGTTCTTCAAAGGCTCGTGGCGGCATGGTCGGCGCTGGACCTGGAAGGATAAGCGGTGGAAGCGAACCTCGCCCCATCGCTTTTGCTTGCTACTTTCCACTTTCAACTTTCCACTGCGGTAGGGATACTGAAGCGGAAGACGCTGCCGCCCCCGCTGGCATCCTCCAACCAGAGCCTGCCACCGTGCAACTCGACCAACATTCGGGTGATCGGTAGTCCCAGGCCAGTGCCGCTGGCTCGGCCCGTTTCGTTCTGCTTGCTGCGGTAGAAGCGCTCGAAGATGCGTTCACGGTCATCCTCCAGCACGCCGGGGCCATTGTCGGCCACCGCGATCACTGTTTCTGCTTCGCCGTTGCTCACGCTCAGGCTAATTCGCCCACCCGCTGGCGTGTACTTGACCGCATTAGCCAGCAGGTTGAGGATAACCTGCTCGATGCGGGTGGCATCAGCGTTCACTCGGCATCCCCCCTGTGGTAGCTGGACGGTAAGCTGCTGGCCCTTGCGTTCAGCCAGCGGAGCAATCACCTCACTGGCGTGTTCGATGACCGCGCCCAGGTTGAAGTCTCGGCGGTAGAGGGTGAGGCGGCCATGCTCCAGCCGCGATAGGTCGAGCAAGTCGTCTACCAGGCGGCGCATCCGCTCGGCGCTGTCGTCCACCAGGCGGGCCAGCCCCGCCACCTTGCCGCCCTGCCCAGCCACCAGTTCAGCGAGTAGCCCAGCCGACATGGTAATCGAAGTCAGCGGGGTGCGTAGCTCGTGGGTCGCCATCGAGAAGAACTCATCCTTGAGCCGCTCCACCGCCTTGATGTGGCTGATGTCCTGGTAGACGGCAACGGCACCAATAAGGCGGCCACTGCTATCCAACAGCGGAGCGGTGCTGGTTAGCACATCAATCGCTTCGCCCTGTGAGGGCTGTAGCACCACTATGTGCTGGCCGCCTACATGGTCACCGTGGGCCAGAGTGCGGCTGAGGGGCAGTTCGCGGTCGTCGTAGGGGCTACCGTCGGCATGGCTGGTAGCGATAGTGCGGTGGTGAACATTGCCACCGACGGCTAGACCCAGCATCCGCTCGGCAATGGCGTTGAGCAGGGTGATGTTACCCTGCGTATCACAGACCATCACCCCTTCGGGCAGGTTTTCAAGGATGACGGTATGGCGCAGGCGATCAGCCTCAGCCCGTTCGCGCTCCTGCTGCAATTCACGATAGAGGTGGGCGTTACCAATCGCCACGGCGGCGTGGTTGGCGAACATCGCGGTCAGCCACTCGTCCTCATCGCTCCACAGTTCACCGTTCTCTTTGTCGGTAAGATATAGGTCACCCACCACCCGCCCCATGTAGCTAATCGGCATCCCCAGCAGGGTGAGCATTGGCGGGTGGTGGGGCGGGAAGCCGACGCTACGCGCATCTTCCTGGATGTTGGGGATGCGGATTGGCTTGCCCTCCTTGATCAGCACGCCAAGCAGGCCGTGGCCGCGTGGCAGTTCGCCCAACTGCTCACGCTCTTGTTTGCTAATGCCGCTGGTTAGGAACAGGTCAATCAGGCCATCGTTGCCGACCACGCCGAGTGCGGCATAGCGCGAACGGGTAACCCGGCGGGCGGTCTCGACAATTTGCTGAAGCAGACGATCGAGGTCGAGTTCGCCGCTGATCGCCAGCGCCCCGCTGTGCAGCGCCAGCAGTTGCCTGATGATACTCCCGCTCGTCTTTAGCCCCTGCACCTCATCTTCGGTTAGCACTGTGGCTGTCCTTTCGCACGGCGCATGGATTAGCCCGCCGCCTGAGATCATGGTTACCACCACATTTTAGCACTGCTGCTCAACTGTAGCAACCCTGGGCCACTTTTGTTCACCGCATATACACCTCTCTTTACCGTAGCATCAACCTTTGACCGCTATAATCAGGGTAGGAGTTACGTGAATGCGTAACCATGTGTGCTTTACATTTGTAGGGAAAACAGAAGAGGGAAACTAATATGTTCAAGAACATTCTTGTGCCGCTGGATGGTTCGACGCACGCGACCCAGGCTATCCCGATTGCAGTTGATCTGGCCCGCGCCGTGAACGCCACCCTGATCCTGCTCGGCATAACCCCCCACCCCGTGCAACTCCGTGAAAACGTGGTCCTATCGCAGGCGGGGGGAGGCAGCGGATTGCTGACCGAAATCGTGCCATTCGACGCAACTGAGGGCGGTCCAATCAAAGCGCCGCAGGCTAGCAATGGCTATCACTATCTCAACGAGGCTGCTCACCACTTCATCCCCGACGGGATTACCTATGGCATCGTGGAGACCAGTGGCAATCCAGCGCAAGCAATCGTTGCCAACGCCGAGCGGATGAATTGTGACCTGATTGTAATGACCGCACACGGGTACCCCAGCGCGGAAGCAAGCGGGGTGAGCGCGGTAGCATTGGAAGTTGCCAGTCAGGCTCCCATGCCAACGCTGATCCTGTGTGGAGGTGAGTAACAAGTTATACCACTTAGCTGAGGCGAGGCTATAGTTCTGTAGGGGCGAACAACGGTTCGCCCTGGTTCAATCTATAGCGGCACCATCGCTATTTGGTATGGCACCACTTAGCTGAGGCGAGGCTATAGTTCTGTAGGAACGAGGGCAAGGCACAGGATTTGAAGTCTTGCATCGCCCGCTATCCGACGATTAGCACATCACAACCAGCGCGATCGTGGATCAGCACCGTCATGGCGCTGGTATGGGGCTGGCGCACCGAGCTACCCAGCTCACCGCGCTGTGCGGGTGAGTGCAGCACGATGGCAGCCTCTAGCACTACCACTTTGGCGGCCACTTGCCGCGCTACCTCGACTACACCGTAACCGTAGTCGCGCACCTTCTGGATACCGGTCTCAAGCTGGCACCCCTGGCGGCGGGCCTCATCCTCCGCTGCCTCGATTAGCTGCAGGCTGATTTCGGTCTCATCAGGAAGTTGGGCGCTCAAGCTTTGTGAGCGCGGCACTTCGATAAACAGGTTGAACACCACCTTGCCAGCGCTAGCAAGATTGAAGGCAGCGGATAGCGCTGCCCTCGGCAGGTCAGCGTGGCTACCCTCGCAAATCAGCAGCGGTACCAGCACGGTCGGCCAGTTACTGGGAGGCGGTGGGTTGGCGCTGTGCCGCCGCGACCCCATCATTATCATCCCTACTGCTACCCCAGCACCGACCAGCCCACCGATGACGAACCATAGCCATTCCAACTCAACCGCCTGCCTTCCTGCGCCGCCGCTTGTCGGGGTCGGCGACAATATATACGTCCACCCCTTCCAGCCGTCGCACTAGCTGGTTGACCACCGAGCCTTGCCAGAACTCCTGCCAGCGGGTCTTGGTGCTTTCGCCCACGACCAGGTTGGTAAAGCTGCCTTGCGCGATTATCTGGATTACGGTATCAGCGGGCTTGCCGCCGCTGACTTCGCGGAAGGCTACCCCCAGTGTCTTTGCCAATCGGCGATGAGCAGATACTATCTCCTCTATCTGCGGCGAAATACCCGCGTCACCTGCCGCCGGACCAATATAGAGAGCCTCGACATGGGCGTTCAATCGCTGCGCCAGCCGCCAACCGACTCGCAACAGCCGCGCATCCTGTGGCTTTGGCCCGATCGCCACCAGGATGCGCGGCACACCGGGAACGACACCATCCTCGGTGGGTGAGAGGTGGCGGGCGCTGGCATCCTGTTGCGCCCCGCGCAACCCTGCGCTCGACTTGATCGCATCGGCTGTTTCGCGCAGGGCCAGTTCGCGCAGCGCCACCAGGTTGCCGATACGGAAGAAGTTGGTTAGCGCCTGCTCGACCTTGGCTGGGGCGTAGACCTTGCCTCGGCGCAGGCGTTCGCGCAGCTCTTCGGGCGGCAGGTCAATCAGCACTACCTCGTCGGCCAGGCTGATGATGCGGTCGGGGAAGGTCTCGCGCACTCGCGTGCCGGTTAGTTGGAAAACCTGATCGTTAAGGCTCTCCAGATGCTGCACATTGACCGTGCTGTAGACGTTGATGCCTGCCGCGAGGATGTCCTCGATGTCTTCATAACGCTTGGTGTGCAGGCTGCCCGGCGTGTTGGTGTGGGCCAGTTCGTCTACCAGCGCGAGGGTGGGGCAGCGGCGGATAATTGCCTCGGTGTCCATTTCCCCCAACTCAACGCCTTGATACGCAACCTTCTTCAGTGGTATCTGCTCCAGCCCGTCGAGCAGCGCCTCGGTTTCCTTACGCCCGTGCAATTCGACGTAGCCGCTAACCACATCCATGCCCTGCCGCCGCAGCGCCTGCGCCTCCTCCAGCATCGTATATGTCTTGCCCACCCCCGCCGCCGCACCAAGGAATATCTTCAGCCGCCCACGGCTACGCTCACCATCGGCAATCGCCGCGAGCAAGGCATCAGGATTAGGTCGGGTGTATTCCTGGCTTATCATCTCATTTCTTCAAAGCGTCCAATGCTAGGTTCAATTTTAGCACATTGACGCGCGGCTCACCAAAGATGCCCAGATCACGACCCTCGGTATACTGGTTCACCAACTGGCGTACCTGGTCTTCGCTCAAGCCCCGCGCTTTGGCAACGCGGGCGATCTGTATCTCGGCGGCGGCGGGTGTAATGTCAGGGTCGAGGCCAGAGGCGGAGGCAGTTACCAGGTCTACTGGAACACTGGGCTGGGTACCAGAGAGGGGCAAGCTAACCTGAATGCCCAGGTCTTCGCTGAGGACATTCTGCGCGTTGATTGCCACAGTGCCGGTGATTGGCGATATCAGTGTGGCGTTGGTCGGCCCGTAGTTAGTACCGCTGGAGGTGGTGATGTTAGACACCGCCCCGTTCGTGCCGGTGTAGACACTTGTGCTAGCGGCGCTAGGTCGGCCATGAAAATACTTCGCCTGGGTAAACTGCTGGCCGATCAGATCGCTACCGATGACGTTACCCTTCGCGTCGCTGATCAGGCTGCCGTTAGCTTGATGGTTGAAGGCCGCTTGCCCGATGCCCCAGACAATTGCCGGGTAGATAAGCGAGACCAATACCGTCAGTACGATGGTGATGAGGACGGCGCGGAGGATGTCCGTGACGAAGTTGCTCTTTTCTTCTTCGAGGGTAGTTGGCGAGGTGTTGTCGTTGATAGTGTTCATGATAATTCTCCTTATAGCATTGTTGCAGGGTGAGAAGGGCGTTTGCCATGCGCCCCTACGACTTGATGCCTATGGGCGTATCCAGGCACCCCGACGTGTCTTTAACTCAGCACGCAGCACTGACTTTACCTAACCCCAACCAGGGTAATCAGCACATCGATGATCTTGATGCCAATGAACGGGGCGATGATGCCGCCCAGCCCGTAGATGAGCAGATTGCGGCGCAAGATGGCCGCCGCGCCAATCGGCTTGAACTCGATGCCCCGCAGCGCTAGCGGCACCAGCATGATGATGATAATCGCGTTGAAGATAACCGCCGATAGTATCGCGGTTACCGGGCTGGTAAGGCCCATGATGTTGAGCGCGGAGAGCGGCCCCGCCTTGCCCGCCGTCGCGTACAGGCTGCCGAATACGGCGGGTAGGATGGCGAAGTATTTGGCGACATCGTTGGCAATGCTGAAGGTGGTCAGCGCCCCACGGGTCATCAGCATTTGCTTGCCCACCTCGACGATCTCGATTAGCTTGGTAGGGTTGCTGTCCAGGTCGACCATGTTGCCCGCTTCTTTGGCCGCCATCGTGCCGGTATTCATCGCCACGCCCACATCGGCCTGGGCTAGCGCGGGCGCATCGTTGGTGCCGTCGCCAGTCATCGCCACCAGCTTGCCTTTGGCCTGCTCCTCGCGGATCAGCTTCAGCTTGTTCTCAGGGGTCGCTTCGGCCAGGAAGTCGTCTACCCCGGCCTCGGCGGCGATCGCGGCAGCGGTAAGGCGGTTGTCGCCGGTAATCATCACGGTGCGGATGCCGATGCGCCGCAGTTCGTCGAAGCGCTCTTTCATCCCCGGCTTTACAATGTCCTTCAGGTTGATTACCCCTAGCGCCTGGCCGTTCTCAGCCACCACTAGCGGGGTTGCCCCAGCACGGGCGATGGCGCTAACCGCTGGGTCGAGTGCCACAGGCACTTCGCCACCACCCTCCCGTACGTAGCGGACAATCGCATCAGCCGCGCCCTTGCGAATCTCGCGGGCGGCGCTGCCGTTGGCGGAGATGCTCACCCCACTCATTCGCGTAGTCGCGCTGAAGGGGATAAACCGGGCATGGTCGGGAGTGGATTGGGGGGCAACGCCATACTGTTGCTCGGCTAGCAGCACGATACTACGGCCCTCCGGGGTCTCATCGGCTAGCGAGGAAAGATGGGCGGCTTGCGCCAGCCGGGCGGTATCCACCCCTGGCATCGGCACGAACTCCACCGCCTGGCGAGAACCAATTGTAATCGTGCCAGTCTTGTCCAGCAGCAGAGTGTCAACATCGCCCGCCGCCTCGACCGCCCGCCCGCTCATTGCCAGCACGTTGCGCTGCACCAGCCGATCCATACCAGCGATGCCGATGGCACTGAGCAGCGCCCCTATGGTGGTGGGGATGAGGCAGACGAGCAGGGAAATCAGAATAGTGGTGCTAAGTGGCTCACCGCTATAGATAGCGAAGGGTAGCAGCGTAACCGTTGCCAGCAGGAAGATGACAGTTAGACCGCTGATCAGGATGTTGAGCGCGATCTCGTTGGGGGTCTTCTGTCGCGCTGCGCCCTCGACCAGGGCAATCATGCGGTCGAGGAAGGTTTCGCCAGGGTTGGAGGTGATCTGTACCTTGATCCAGTCGGACAACACCCGCGTACCGCCCGTCACCGCGCTGCGATCGCCGCCGCTTTCGCGGATTACCGGCGCGGACTCGCCGGTAATCGCGCTCTCGTCCACGCTGGCAACGCCCTCTACCACATCACCGTCGCCGGGGATGACCTGTCCGGCCTCGACCAACACCACATCACCGGAGCGTAGTTCCGGCGCAGGCACCTCACGCACGCTGGCTTGCACCTGGGCAGTCAGCCCCGCCCCGATTTGCGGGTTGGCGAGCTTGCGGGCGGGGGTGTCGGTCTTGGTTTTACGCAGAGCATCGGCCTGGGCTTTGCCCCGCCCCTCGGCCATCGCCTCCGCGAAGTTGGCGAACAGCACCGTCAGCCACAGCAGAACGGCGATGCTGAAGACAAAGCCGAACGTCTCGCCCGTGGGAGCATCGAACAGGTTGCGCCCTGCCAGCACGGTGGTGATTACCGCGCCAACCTCGACCACGAACATCACCGGGTTCTTCAATTGCACACGTGGGTC
>JANXYP010000408.1 GCA_025355955.1 Chloroflexota bacterium | reverse complement strand
TGGATGTCCCGCAATCATATGCGCGGTGGTCTCCAGCCGGTGGTCGCTTACAGTAGCTGCAGATGTGAAAAAGCCCAACCAGATCGTAAATGGAAGTGATAGGTAAAATGATGGGTTAGTCCAAATATTTGGTGCATAAACAGACCATGATGTAAACAGAAGACTGGGGAAGGCGGGAATGATGAAGCCAAGAGTTCCAGCCAGGTCAGTGGGAGCCACCAAAGGTAGGCCGTTAGGATTTACAACCATATAGACAAGGAGCGTAATAACAGGTGCCAAAATGAGCAAGCTGACAGCCAGGCTAACAAGGCACCCACGATAAATGTAATTGGTCGTGGGCTGGGGTGAAAAGATTGGCTGATAGGGGTGAACAACAATGTTGGGTGGTTGATAAATGTTGATGTGCTGATCGCGTGCAGCGTTATATTGATCGCGACCAACGTTGTTCTGTGTTCCACTAACGTTATTCTCAGCTGGTTCCTTGTTTGAGCTATAATTATTCATGACCTTTTCGCCTCCATTGTTCCATATTGTACCATAATCAAGCGATAGAGCAACAACCATTTACCATTCATCATTTACCATTCACCATTCGTGTTTGATCATTCCGCGCTCCGCACCCTCCCAAAGTCCACATCGCGCTGGCCGACGCTGATGCTGCCGTAGCCGACATCGACCGGCAGTGCGGCAGCGGCCTGGCTGGTGATCGTCTTGGCGCTGGCCTGGATGGCGTAGCGGCCAATCGGCGCAGCCCGCCCGCCCAGGCCACGTCCATCCCAGACCACACTGTGTTCGCCACCATCGCGGCGCACATTGCGTAGGATAGTGGCAATCACATAGCCCTCATCATCAACCACCCGCAGGGTGACATTGGCCGCCCGCGATAGCGCGTAGCTGATCAGCAGGCGGTCGTTCGCACCGCTCATGCTGGGGCGATCCGCCCATAGCTTGAGGCTGACGCTGCCCATCCAGCCGCCGAAAAGCACCCACAGCAGCAGGATACCGCCCGCGACTAGCGCGGCAATCGGCACGCTGGCAGGCAGGAGCGGCGTACCGCTGCCCGCCGCAAAGCTGACGTGCCGCTCCAGAGTAGCCACATTGCCCGCCAGATCCTCGGCCCGCACCGTCAGGGTGTTCTGCCCCGCTGCCAATGTCACGGGCGCGACGAACGTGCCGCTGGTGTCCACATTGACCGGCTGCTCGTTGACTGCCAGTTTCACCCCCGGCTCGGTCTTGCCATATAGCTCCACCTGCGGGTCGTGAACCACCGTGCCTTCGTCCAGGCTGTCAATATTGACCACTGGCGGGTGGGTCTTGACCTGCACCGTCTCATCGGCCACACCCACGTTGCCAACTGCATCGGTCGCTTCCACCCGCACGCTGTTCTTGCCCTCGTTCAGCACCACCTGGGCGGCGAAGTTGCCCTGCGCGTCAGGGATGGCATCGTTGCCATTGACCTTCACCTTGCTGCTGGTGTCTACCTGGCCTTTGATCGTAACCAGGCTCTGCTTGGTCCAGGTGCCGGTTGGCGGGTCGGTAATCTTCACCGCAGGGGGGCGATCCAGCAGGCTGACGGTGCGCTGGGCGACCGCCACGTTGCCCGCCTTGTCCATCGCGTTGACCTTGAAGCTGTTGTCGCCGTGCTGCAACTCGCGGGTGAGGTGGAAGCCACCGTTGGCATCGGCAGTAATCTGGTCGGTCTGATTATCATCCATCCACACCGTCGCGCCCGGCGCGGTTACGCCATCGACCGTGAGTTCGCTGGTTTTCACCGGCTTGGGTTGGTCGGCGGACAGGTTGGCAAGCTGCAAAGGCGGCGGCACCGTGTCCACCACCACGGCAACGGTGCCAGCCGCCTTGTTGGCCGTGCCATTGGCGACCACTTGCACATTGTACGCACCATCCGGCACCAGCGCGCCGCTGTCGTCCAACCCATCCCAGACCAGCCAGTGCGCCCCGTCGTTCTGCTTGGTGGGGCTGATGCTGATTTTGCGTACCACCTGGTTCTGCGTGTTCAGCACGCTGGCGGCGACATCGCCCGGTTCGGATAGCTCGTAGGTGACAATTACGCAATGCGGCGCACAATTAGTTGGGTTCGCTACCGTCGCGGAGGGCGCGAACACAGTGCGGTTGGCCTTGACCGTGATGGTGGGGGTGCGAAACCATTGCAAGGGGAAGAGATAGAAGAGCAGGCCGATTACCGCCGCGATCAGCAGGCGGGTCGCCAGGGTGTTGCCATTCAGGGCGCTGAGGAAGCCGCCGCGGTTGCTCGTCTGGCTGACGCGCTGGCGGTTGTTGTTACTCATATCGCGGCGAAAGTTCATTTAATATCAATCTATCTCAATCATGATTACCCGCTCACCGTCGTCGGTACGGGGGCGGGCGGGCGGCTCCGCAAGCGCTGCCACACGCGGTGCGGGGGTCGCCGAAGCGATGGTGGCTCTGGTTGCGCCAGGAAGCGTGGGACGCTCTGCCTGCGTCACCCGTCCTGCCGGGGTCGGGCTGTTATCACTCCCCTCCCGTCGGGAGGGGTTGGAGGATGCTGCGCTGAACGGTTGACGCAAACACCAGAGTGCCAGCCAGAGGGTCAGCGCCAGTAGCCCGCCCAGCAACACGGCGCTGCCATAGTTTAGCAGATCCGCGCCAACATTGTTCAGCGGGCGACTGAGCAGTGCGGGGATCAGGCTAAGGCCGAAAATCAAGATTGCGCCGCCCGCAACTAGCGGTAGTAGCGCGTGCCAGGCGATCTGCGCGCCAATGAAGCCACGCTCACGGTTATCAAACAGGTGCAGGCTGGCGCGACGCTCGGCCTGCTCCGCGCCAAAGTCGGAGACCACCGCGACGGCGTAGCCAGCGGCAGCCCAGATTGCCATGTGCAGGATGTTGTCGAGTAGTATGGTGGAGTTGGGGTTGAGCGGGCCAAGCACGCGGCCAATCGTCTCGAACGAGTTTGCCCCGCCAAACCGCCCTTGCAGCGCATCCAGCGGTCCGGCGGCGTGGCTGGTGTCGGGCGGGTATGTCAACGCGCCGAGCAGCCAGAGCGAAAAGTAGCTGCCACCACCAACAATCAATCCCTCGCGGCGCGACATCAACAACCCGGCGGCAAGAGGCGCGACGAAGCCCAGCCCCAGGCCGCCCAGCAACGGCGCGGCGGCAATCAGCAGCACCGCCCAGATGTTGTGCAGCGCGTACCACATCGGCAGAATGGCAACTGCAAGGAACAGCGCGGCGAAATAGATAGAAAGGGTGGCAAGCGGATAGCCTATTGCCGCGACGGTAAGCAGATATGCGGAGGGCAACGAAGCGCAACCCACGATGAAGATCGCGACTGGCACCACCAGCCGCCACTCCGCCGGGTACAGCGCCAGCAGCCCACTGACGTAGACCAGCAGCGCCAGCCCCGCCGCGCCCCCGACCCGCTCGACCACCTGTTCGTGTTTTTGGTAGGTTGCAATCATAAGTAGCAAGTAGCAAATTAAAGTTAACGTAGTGACGATGGGCGCTGGTGCCTGGCGAGATTTCTCCCCCAACCCCCGCTGGGGCTTTTTGCCTTAGAGTGGTTCGCGATTTCTCCCCAACCCCGGCTGGGGGCTTTTTGCACTCAGACACCAACCCCCGCTGGTGGCTTTTTGCATTCAAGTACCTAACCCCAGAGCTAAACCACGCCAGCGTCATTGTCGCGGGCGGGCGCGGCGCAGGTG
>JANXYP010000349.1 GCA_025355955.1 Chloroflexota bacterium | reverse complement strand
CTAACTTGGATGCCAACGGCGCATTCGGTGATTGGCCGGAGGACTTTGGGCGGATTCGCTTCCAGCAGCTTATGGATTATTTGAATCACTCCGAGGGGCGTGTAGATAAGCCAGCCTCGGCAAACAAAGCGAAAGCTAATGGTAAATCGCGCAATCGCAAGAACCATAACAATAATAGCAATGGCAAACTCTCAGCAGAAGTTGGGCATGATGCAGTTTCTGCTAATGCGGAGGCCACCGAGTAGTGGCCGACAAGAACGTTAAATATCTAATCATAGATACATCGGTTGCTTATGCGGCAAGCAATCAAGCTACGCGGCCCGCAAAAGGAGATATGCTGCTGCTTCAGTATATCCTCAGGGATCGAGCCTGTTACGTGGTGATGGCTGATGCAGAAGAGTGGCCGACCGATCTGTACGCCTCAGATGTTAAGGAGATGCCGGGGTTGTTTGAGGAGTGGCGGGCAGAGATAAAAGCCTTTAGCCGCGAAAAGCATCCTACCTTCGCCGATCTTATTTTTTTGGAGTGGTGGGCTACGCTGAGAAGCCAACGTAAGCTGATCGAAGAACGAGAGCTTGCCTCAGATGTCAGGAAGCAGGTTAGGCGCAAGGTTGACCGTTGCAAGCACGAGATACTCGTCTATATGCAGTCGAAGGAGCAGCAGGGCCAGAAGGAAGCTGCCGACCTACGTAGGATGGGCGAGGATTTTCACCTCGTAAAAGCGGCTCTAATCGCCAATGCACTCAGCTCATCCCCTTCAAATAAGCAGGGTTGCCACGAGATCATCTTCTCCCGCGATGGTGAAGTTAGAGTTTTGTTCGCCAATGCTGCGGCTACTGCCACAACCTTGCGTCCACTGGTTTGGGTTCACATGAACACCGATAAGCCGCTGCAGGGTTGCACCAAAGGAGGTCAACAAGCTGTGATGTGGCTTACTGCTGGCGCACCATTTGACCAAGCGCTCACCCTCGAAGGCTAGAAGAATCAATCACCTCGATTTGATCATCCCCAACTACTTCCCTTTATCCCACCCTTGTGCTATAATGCGAGTATAACGTGACATAACATAGAACCCCGATCATGCTCTAGTCGGGAACTACCCGCCTTGTCGCCTAAAGAAAGAGGCCATCACCGTGAACAAAAGGCTAGCCCCCATCCTCGTCACCGCCGCATTCCTGCTACTCGTCGCCTCGCTGGCCGCAGCAGGGGCGGGCGCACGTGTGCTTGACACCAACCGCTGGCGCAACGTCTACCCCAACTACAACGGTATCGCGGGCCTATCCGCCACCGACATTTGGGCGGTGGGCGATAACGGGGTTATTCAGCACTACAATGGCACGAATTGGAGTGATGTAGTTTCGCCAGTCGATGGCAACATCAGCCTGGCTAGTGTTGCCATGGTCAACGCTAATGAGGGTTGGGCGGTTGGCAGCAACGGCACCACTATCCACTATGTAGGGGGAGTATGGTCGTTGGTCGCCAACCCAGCCGGAACCATCAACATCACCTCGGTATCGGTCGCCGCTGGCAACCCCAATGATGTCTGGGCGGTCACCTATGGTGGCATGATCCTGCACTATAACGGCACCTGGAGCGTATTTACCACCACCCCGACGCAGAACAATCTCTTCGCTATCTATATGCTCGATGCCAGCCACGGCTGGGCAGTGGGGCAGCAGGGCGATGCCTACAAGTATAATGGCAGCACCTGGACGGCGGATAACCCGACTAGCTACAATATCTACAGCGTGTACGCCACTGCCGCCAACGATGTCTGGGAGGCAGGTATGAGCGGCCACATCCGCCACTACAATGGCACCACCTGGACGGATTCGCAGCCGGTCAACACATTTGATCTGCAGAACATCTATATGCTCAACTCCGGCGAGGGTTGGGCGGTTGGCACCGCCAAGTTGCTGCATTATACCACCGCCAACGGCTGGCAGGATACCTTCCCCAATGGTCTCTCCTTCAATCAGATGAATGCCGTCTATGCCTCCGCATCCAACAATGCCTGGGCGCTGGGCCAATACAGCACCCGCTTCCACTGGACTGGAAGCTGGGCGCTCGACCGCGTCACTCCGGTTGGCCCTGCCACTGTGCCGATGCGGGCGGTGAGCATGGACTCGCAAAACGATGGTTGGGCAGTAGGCGACTTCGGCAACCTCGACCACTATGCTGGCAACGAGAACTGGGTTGCCGCCCCGACCCCAACTGGCGGACCCAACCTCTATGACGTTGATATGGTGAGCAGCAATAGTGGCTTCACCGTCGGTGTGGATACCAGCAGCAATGGTGTCCTGCTGCAATATAATGGAAGCTGGGGTTTCGCCAGCATTCCCACATCACCCCAACTCGACGGCGTGTCAGTCTATGTAACCAACAGCCTCACCCTGGGCTGGGCGGTGGGCTTCACTGGCAAGATCTTGCGCTACAATGGTGCGACGTGGACCAACCAGTCCAGCCCGACCAGCGCGCAGCTAAACTCTGTATCAATCATCACGTCGACCGAGGCGTGGGCAGTAGGCAATGGCGGGGTCATCGTCCATTACACCAGCGGCAGCAATAGCTGGGTCAGCTTCGCCAGCCCCACCACCCAGAACCTGAATGCGGTGCGGATGGACTCGGCCACCGACGGCTGGGCGGTGGGTGATGGACATACCATCCTGCACTACAGTGGTGGAAGTTGGACGGTGGTCAGTTGCTCCGGCTGCACTGGCGTTAGCACCCTGTACGGCCTCTACATCGCGCCTGGCGGCGGCAGTGGCTGGGCTAGTGGTTCGGGTGGGGCGCTAATTCAGTTTGACGGCACCACCTGGAGCCGTTTCAGTCCCGTACCAGGGCAATATGAACTCTATGGGGTCAGCCTGGCCCTCAACTACGACGGTTGGGCGGTGGGCAATGGCGGCACCTTCCTACACTGGTTCGGCCCGCCCATCGTCGGCACCCCCACCCCGACCTCATCACCCATCAATACCAACACCAGCACGCCCACATCCACCGGCACTAGCACACCAACCGCTACTTCGACGCACACTAATACACCCGGGCCAACCAGCACGCCAACGAATACGCCGACCCCCACCAGCCCGCCGACGCACACTAATACACCCGGGCCAACCAGCACGCCAACGAATACGCCGACCCCCACAAGCCCGCCGACGCATACTAATACACCCGGGCCAACCAGCACGCCAACGAATACGCCGACCCCCACCAGCTCGCCGACCAACACCAATACGCCCGGCCCCACCAATACCCCCACCAACACCGAAACACCCGGCGGCCCCACCGATACGCCGACCGCGACGCTGACCGCGACGCTGACCAACACCCCTCCACCCAGCGATACGCCAACTAGCACGCCAACCCTGACCAGCACACCAACCCTGACCAACACCCCCGCGCCGACCAACACCCCCGGCGGCCCTACTAATACGCCGACCAACACCAACACGCCGCTGCCGCTCATCACCCCGACCAATACCGGCACGCCGTTCCCTTCGCCCACCGCCACCGCCACCGATTGTGGCATTCAGTTCTCCGACGTAACTCCCTCGAACAATATCTTCTATCCCTACGTTCACTGGCTGGCCTGCGCCAACGCGATCAGTGGCTTCCCCGATGGCCTCTTCCACCCCAGCGCCAGCGCCACCCGCGGGCAGTTCGCCAAGATCATCGTCAGCGCCTACAACTGGGCGCGCATCACCCCCGCCAGTGGCTCGACCTTTTCTGATGTGACCTCTGGCAGTATGTGGTTCGTCTACGTCGAAACAATCGCTAGCCGCAACATCACGCACGGCTACGCTGGCAGCGACTGCACCGCCCGTGGGTTCACCGCACCTTGCTACCTGCCCAACCGCAACATCCTCCGCTCCGAGTTGGTTAGGATGGTGGTCAAGGCCCGCAACTGGGCGATCGACACCAGCGGCGGCCCTCACTTCAGCGATGTGCCGTCCACTTACTGGGCCTACATCTACATCGAGACCGCATACCATCATGGGGTCATCACTGGCAACGGCACGCCGCCAGCCTTCCGCCCCAACGACATCATCCGCCGCGACGAACTATGCAAGATCGTGGTGCTGGGCATTACCAACCCGGTGATCGGACCTTGATTGGAATGTGATACGCCCTGGGGGCAGCTGCATCCGCTGGCTGGGATTGAATTGAAAGGAGGGGTCGAAGCATGAGTAAACTGCGCCGCTGCTCGACGGTTGTCTCCGTGCTGCTAGTTGCCAGCCTGCTGCTGGCCGCCTGCGATGCCACTGCACCGAGCAGCAGCGGGGCCACACCTAGCCCAGCCCTACCCACCATCGTGCCAGGCTCGTTGAGCGATGCGGCCATAATCGTCGATCGCGCCGCCCATGCGGCCAATGCGCCCCTGTTCCAGAGCGTGGCGCTCACCTACACCATGCGTACCAGCGATGGTGGGGTCGACGACCAGGCGCGGCTATGGTATCAGACCACCAACCGCTGGCGGCTGCAGAGCCACTATCGGTTGGTGGCGAACCCCGGCCCCTCGCCGCTACAGGTTAGCGATGGCACAACCTTCTGGCGGTATGATCCGGTTTCCAGCTTCGTAAATATCACCAGCGTCGCTGATGCTCTGGCTGGCAACGATGCACCGCTCTACAGCCTCGCCCGCACCTTCAAGTCCGCCGACTGTCCTGCGCCCCGGCTTATCGGTCAGGATGCGGTGGCAGGGCGGCCTGCTTATGTGGTGGAGCTAGGGCCGGATCGCTGTGTGCAGGCTTCCCGACCAGGTGCGGTTGATTGGGTAGTGTGGATTGATCAGCAAACCTTCCTCGAACTGAAGTCGCAAGGCAGCTTCCAACCCCCACTTTCGTCGAACGGTGCCGCAGCTAGCCCGCCGCTGACCATCACCAGGGAAGTTACCGCGATCACTTATAATGTGCCAATCAATGCCGCCCAGTTCCAGTTCACCCCTCCCGCCAATGCCAGAGTCATGGATGAGCGTGCGCTGCCACTGGCCGAGGTGCGCCGTCGTGTCAACTTCCCCGTCTTCATTCCCACCACCGCGCTGCACGGCCTGCGGGCCGAGCTGCCTTATCTGCGCGATGATATGGGTCAGCCAACCTACGTTGAAGTCTTCTACCACACCGCCGATGGCCGTGTTCTGCTCGCTGTGATGAATATGGCGGCTAGCCCCGCCAACCACCCCTATCGCGGCGACCAGATGGTGACGCTGGCGAACGGTATTAGCGCCTATCTTGCCACCCCGCACCCCCAGTGCTGGCCCGAAAACGGCGATCTGGCGCTTGGTTGGGAGCAGGATGGCACCCAGATCGTGCTGAGTGCTGCACAGGACGGCATGGGCAATGCCGCCATCCCCCGCGATGAGCTACTCAAGATCGCCGCCAGTATGTCACGCACTGACGACCTGCCCGCCACAGAAGCGCGCCCGCCGCTTACACCCGCCGTGCTGCCCAGCCCGCCACCCACCGCCGCTGACTGCGCCGATTGGTTCCCCATCGCCTTGCCTACTGGCGGCCCACCAGTTGCGCCTCTGCCTACCGCTACTCCACCGCCCACCGCTAGCACCGACCAGATGAGCGCATTGCTCGCCACCTGGGCTAGACAGGCAGATTACCCCATTTTCGTTCCGGCCTACATCCCTGATGGCCTCAACCTGGATGCCCGCCGCAACGAGTTTGCTCCCAATGGCGAGATGAGTCTGCGTTACGCCGCCAGGATCGCACTTACCACCCCTCCCGGGCAGCGTGGCTCCCAGTTCGATCTGACCGTGCAGGAGCATCCTGCCAGCTACAACGAAATCGCAGGCGGCCAGGGTGAGCGCATCACCCTGGCTAAAGGGCGCGCCTGGCTGTGGCGAAACATCCCCAACCTCGACGGCAGTCCTTCGGTCGTCACTGTGCTACGCGACGGCGTGCTGATCCGTCTCAGCAGTTCAATCGCCTCTGCTGATGAACTGGTGCGGGTGGCCGACTCACTCACACCCGTTCCCGGCGGCCACGCACCGCTACCCGATCCTGCCCCTTTCACCTTGGCTGAGATCCGCGCCCAGCTATCCATCCCCGTGTTCGTGCCGACCAACCTGCCCGCCGACTTTGTAGCCGAACCGCCTCTTGTCTTCAACGACTCCTTCCCCGGCGAGAACTTTGCCACCCGCCTGCAAACTGCGATTGCCCTGAGCTATCATCACCGCGATGGTCGACCCGCCCTCTGGGTTAAGAACAGCATGGTTAATATCACCTACTCCGGTAACCACCCCGACCGCCCCACCCTGCCCAACGGCATCACTGCCAGCTATGTCAACACCCCGGCCAGCCAGGGTGGGCCAACCTTGCAGTGGCAGCAGGATGGAGTCCACCTCACCATCAGTGGGCCGGAGCAGACCCGTGACAGCCTGCTGCAGATCGCCGCCAATATGTCGTCTACCTTCGATCCCAATGCAGTGGAGCTGCCGGCTCGCCCCTTTGCCACCCCCGCGCCACCCACCTTTGCCCTGCTACGCCCGCAGTGGCTGCCCAACCTGCACATGAGTGTTGCCCAGCAGGATGCCGATTCCGCACCGCTCCCCGGCGGCGACATCTTCCTTATCTTCGACAACCAACCCGTCGACCCCCAGCCCCATGTGCCTCTAGTCTTGCACGAGATCCAGCGCGGGGTTTACGCCGAGGGCCTCCCCGATGCCCGTGCCAGGCAGGAGACCGCCGGAGGGCAAGCGATCTGGGTTAGTCATGACGGCGACAATTGCACGCAACTGAGTTGGACACAGAACAACGTCGACCTCACCCTGAAGAACAGCTACAGCTTGCAGGCGCAACCTCGCTACAGCTGCGACCAACTAAGGCAAATCGTCGCTGCGGTGCGCTTAGGCTAGCTGCCCCAAGCCAAGCGCCCGAATCGACGCGCATCGAACCCTGCCCTGCTGCGTTCGACGTATTTGACAAGTGATGCGAAAAACGGTATTCTACTAGCACAGCATATTTAGCTAGCCTTTGCCATAAACGGCGCACCATTAGAGGAGATAACCACATTATGGATGTACGTGTAGATAATTCACCCGCCAGCGAAATTAAAGTGGATGCCCTGATCGCCTGCGTCTTTAAGGATGGCGGAGTCGAGGATGAGCGTCTAGCCAGCGTGGACAAGGCGTTGGGCGGTGCGCTGGCCGAGATAATCAGTCGCAAGGAGTTTCACGGTCGTCGCTATGAGACCGACATAGTGCTGACTATGGGCAAACTGGCGGCCCGCCGCGTGTTGCTGGTCGGCGGCGGCAAACAAAGTGAGTTTGATCTGTTTTACCTACGCAACACTGTCGCTGCCGCCGCCCGCGCCGCCCACAAGAAGGGCGCACGTAGCCTCGCCTTCCTGATGCCCACCCCAGCGGGAGCGAGTATCATCGCGGTAGCCCAGGCGATTACCGAGGGCGCAATCATTGGCCTGATTAACCCCGACATCTACAAGACCCGCGAAGGCGATGAGCAGGGTGATGTCGAGCAGATCGTTATTGTTGGCGACAACAGCGCGGAGATGAACGAGGGCGTGCGGCGCGGCAAGATTATGTCCGAAGCCGCCAACTTTACCCGCAGCCTGGCCGAGGAGCCAGCCAACATCATGACCCCGGTGCGCCTGGCTGAGGAAGCCCGCAAGATGGTGGGTCAGCACACCAACCTGGAGATCACGGTGCTGGGCCGTGCCGAAATGGAAGCGAAGGGCATGGGCAGCATCCTGGGGGTGGCCGCTGGTAGTCACACCGAGCCGCAACTGATTGTGATTAGCTACAATGGCGGCAAGAAGGGTGACCAGCGCAAAATCGCGCTGGTGGGCAAGGGTATTACCTTTGACAGCGGCGGCACTTCGATCAAGCCCGCGCAGAATATGCACTACATGAAATACGATATGTGCGGGGCAGCGGCGGTGATCGGTGCGATGCAGGCGCTTGCCGAGTTCGGCCCCGCCATCAACGTGATCGGCATCGGCTGCGCGGTGGAGAATATGCCCGGTGGCGGCGCGCAACGCCCCGGCGACGTGCGGCGGGCGATGAATGGCAAAACCATCGAGGTACTTAACACCGATGCGGAGGGCCGCCTGGTGTTGGCCGACGGCGTACTTTACGCCCAGGAGCAGGGCGCAACCCATGTAGTGGACATCTGCACCTTGACCGGCGCAGCGGTTATTAGCCTCGGCCATGCCGCCGCCGCGTTGCTCGGCCAGCCGCAAAGCTGGCTGGATCAGGTTAAAGATGCCGCAGAGGAGTCGGGTGAGCGAGTCTGGCAGTTGCCGCTGTACAACGAGTACCGCGAAGAACTCAAGAGCAACATTGCCGACATCGCTAACGTCGGTGGGCGGGCGGCCGGTACGGCGATTGGCGCAATCTTCATTAAGGAGTTCATCGAAGAAAGCACCGAGTGGGCGCACCTCGACATCGCCGCCGTGGCCTACACCGAACACGACCAGCCCTACCTGGCGCACGGCTCCTCTGGCTTCGGTGTGCGCACCATGACCAATCTGGTGTTGGATGTGGCGGACGGCGCAAAGTAGGCGGTACCCGCAACTGTTCGTTGATCAAGCTGACCTCACTACTAACCGGGGTCAGCTTTTTGATCCCCACCCTATTGCCAACTCTACTGACCTGTGATATAATGTAGAGGAAAGAAGAAACTTAAACTGGATATAGCAGAATAGGAGGCAAAGCCATGGATGAACACAGCTCCCCAGCCGATGAGTTCTCCCCGCAGGATGGAATGCCGCAGCATGAGGCGATGTTTGCCCCGCCTACCGAGGCTGATGCGCCCCTTAATGATGATTGGGCCATCCCCGAAACTTCACCCACTCCACCGCACCAACGCTTCGTCCTGCTCCTGCGGTTGACTACCGTAGCCGCCTTTGCCTTGATCATCGCCACCGTCGTCTTCCTGGGCAGCCTGGTTGGCAACACCATGCAGGCGACTAGCGCCAAGCAGGTACTCGACAAAGCAGTTCAGAGTTTGGAGCATGGTGATTTCCAGAGCCTAAGCATCACCGAGCAGCAGAAGGATGGCATAGTTTACCCCACCTCACCATCGTTTGATACTCCTTATACCCCCACCTATGGCGACCTGAAGCTACGCGGCACTACCACAGTTCTCTATCAGGCTCCCAACCGCTGGCGCACAGATAGCACCAGTAACTTCGCTGGGTATTCCAGTTCCAATGGTAGTAAGCAGGTTAGCCAACACGATGTGCAGGTCAGCGATGGCACTACCTTCTGGCAATACTACCCATCCAGCGGCGATAACTCCGGTTTTGGTGGATTTGTTCGCCAGGTCAGCCTCAGCCAACTGGCCTTCAGCCAGAAGAGCCGGTCGGCGCTCACCAGCGTGTTCCAGCAGCAGTATTATACGCTGCGGACAACTGAGGCTTGCAGCAACTCCAGTCTGCAAGGTAGCGACACTGTCAATGGCCGCGATGCATACGTGGTCGAATATGACTCCCCTTATGGCGGGACCGCCAGCACGCCGTCCGCCGCGTGTGACCAGGTGCAGCAGCAATTGAGGCAGGAGCAGGAAGCCGATATGCAGGCGGAGATGGGTGCTGGCAGCATGACAAGCACGATCAGCAGTACCCACTATACCACCCGGACAACAAGTACAAAGACTTCCACCAACAACTGGCCCAAGCCTACCTACCGGATGTGGGTTGACAAGCAAACCTTCCTGGTGCTAAAGACGGAGTACACTGGCGGACCCGAAGGCAAGCCGATCCAATCCACCGAAGTGACCAATTTGCAGGTCAATACGGCGATTGATGCCAAACAGTTCACCGCCTACGACAAGCCTGCCAACAGCACGCCCTTCGCACACACACCGATGACCGCTACTCAGGAGACTAACTTTCCGGCTAAGGCTAGCACCGCCGCAAAGGCTGCCGATTACCCCGTCTTCATCCCCATCTACCTGCCCACCGGGCTTGTGCCGCTGAAGCCCAACCAGGCAGATACGATGATGCCGCAGGCTCAACAAGGGGTATCCTTCAGCTTCGTTCCACGCAGCGAACTGGGTAACGACATCTATACCCTGCACTCCAAGCTGGTAATCAGCCAGCATCGCGCCAGCTACGCCGATATTGCCCAGGCGGAGATGCAGGGCAATCCGATTGACATTGGTGGCATCAGAGGCTGGGCAACGCAACCTATTTCGGTTAGCAACGGCAGTTCTATGACTGGCTCGATTGGCCAAGCCTCAGTGAGCTTCGTGCGCGATGGCAGCTTTATCCAGATCAGCGGCTCTGCCTATAGCTCTGCCGATTTGGTCAAGGTCGCGGTCGGCTTGCAGGCCGCGCCTAATAGCCACGCGCCACTGCCCGCGCCGCAGCCGCCCACCATTGCCCAGGTGCGCCAACAAAGCAAGCATCAGGTGTTCGTTCCCACCGACCTGCCCGCTGGCGTGGTCGCCGAACCACCGCTTGCCCCACAGACAGGCGGTAGCAACGACTATGTCACAATCCTTTATCACAACCACGACGGCAGTCCTGCTTTTGGCCTCGTGGAGATGAACATGGGAACCGGAGGTATGAACCCCTTCAGCCAGATTCTGCCCGCCTGGTTGACACAAACGGTTAAGTTGAGCAACGGCAGCGCCGCCAGCTACATCCCCATTTTCCCCTACGACATCGCCTCAACCCAGCCTACGTTTGACGGCTCCTGGTTCATCTGGCAGCAAGGTGATACGACCTTCATGTTGATAGGGTCGGGTATGGGCAAGGCCGACTTCGGGAAGATTGCCAACTCGATGTCTGCCAACGCCGACCTCAGTCCGGTAGAACTGCCTATCAGCCCACGCCCCGATGTGCAGGTCGCGCCGCCCAACTTCAAGGTGCTGCACCCCGCCAGTTTGCCGAATGCCAACCTTCAGGCTAAGGAGCGCAACGTCCTTGCCCCCAACCATGCTGGCAACGGCGTGATTATCAGCTACACGCCGAACGGCGAGATGTTCGCCTTCATCAATGGACTGCTGTTGGTGGAGATGCCCGCCAGCGCCGCCAGCGACTTGCCTAACGACCCGAAAGCCAGCAAGGAGCAGATCGGCGGTCACGAGGTCAGCGTCACGCGCAATAAGAACACCTGCGAGATGATGACCTGGCAGCAGGATGGGGTATACTACGCGCTAATCAGCCCTAGCCTCGGCGATTTGGCTGGCAATACATCGGGTGACAATTCCACCACTATGCCCGCTGGTATGACTGGCAGCTACACCTACGCGCAAATGCGGGCGGTGGTCGAGTCGCTGAAGTAGGTTAGCGCGGTTGGAAGAGAAAAAGCGATGGGGCGTATCTTGCGCTCCATCGCTTTTATCTTTCGTCTTTGATACCCACCGCTTAATCGGTATAATAAACCAGACCCACCACCCCCGGCCCAGTGTGGGTGGTAAGTACAGGGCCGATACCCACAATCTGGAACTCGATTGGCTTGACCTGCTCCTTGACCATCGCTTCCATCTCGCGCATCTCATCGGGGTTATCCACGCCACCCAGTACCACGTGCGCTGTCTTACCCGCTACATCGTGGGCGAGGATCTCGATGAGGCGTTGATCCGCCTTCTTCTTGCTACGCACCCGCTCTAGCGCTTCGACCCGTCCATCCTTGATCTGTAGCAGCGGTTTGATGTTGAGCAGGCCGCCGACGAAAGCCATCCCGCCACCGATGCGCCCACCGCGCCGCAGGTACTCCAGCGTGTCTAGCGCGAGGATGATGTGCATCTTCGGCACCATCGCCTTTACCATCGCCACGATCTCGTCATGACTCTGGCCCGCTGCTGCCGCCTCTGCCGCCCGCTGCACCATGAAACCGAGGCCCATATAGGTGGAGAGGGTATCAACAACGGTGATCTTGCACTGGGTAAACATCTCTGCCGCCATGATGGCGCTGGAATACGTACCGCTGAACTTGCTGCCCAACAAAATAGCAATGATGCTGTCGCAGCTCGGCACAATCTCCTCGAACAGGGTGACAAAATCGCCGATCGCAGGCTGAGAGCTGGTAGGCAATTGTTTGGCTACCTTGAGGCGGCGGAGGAACTCCTCGCTGTTGATGTCCACCCCATCACGGAAGGTCTCATTGCCAAAGCTGAGAGTTAGTGGCACCACCTTGATGCCATACTTCGCCACCATCTCAGCGGGCAGCGACGCGGTGCTATCGGTCACGATGCAGATGCCTGACATATTTGCCTCCATGTGCAGAAGGTAGAAGGTAGAAGGTAGATTGTATGTGAGAAACCGCTATGCCAATTGTAACTGGTTTACCCCAGCATTAGGATTGATGCTTCCGTTTAGCCTGGTCACCACTTCGAGTTTTCTCCCCCAACCCCCGCTGGGGGCTTTTTGCCTAAAGCTGTGACCTGTTCATGTCTTGGCTTGCTACCTATGGGGCGGGCTGCGCTTGCCCCGGCTACAGCACAGTGGTGAGCAGCCAGGCAAGTAGCAGGGCGGCGGCAAGCAGCCACAGCGCCCGCACCAGCCGTGCCTCGCGCTGCACAGTGCGTACCGCCCGCCCATGCTGCTCATGGCCGCGTTCACCAGCGGCGGTGCGGCTGGCAGCAAGTTTGGCATCGCCAGTCTCGCTGACGATCTGATCGAGCCACCAGGCGCGAGCGCAGAACATATACTCGCCCAGTTCACTGGCACGGATGGTGCGTCGCTTACTCATGGCGCTGCTGCCGCAGTGCGGCCTCCAGCTCCTGCTGGCGGGTGATCAGGGTCAGGTCGCCGCGAGTGCGCTCCAGCACGCCCCGCGCCAGGTCGGTGTTGCGGCGCAGCCCGTTGGTGATCGCGTCGGGGAAATCCACCGTCACCAGCAGGCTGTAGACATCCTCCATCAGCGCTAGCAACTCTTCGCAGCGGGCCAGGTTGCCCCCGTGCCGCACAATGTCGAGGATGTAGCGGCGCAACTCGCCGCTCATCTCGCCCAGGCCGTTCAGGTAGGGTGCAGGTTCGACTCCCACCGCAATGTGGTCGGGCAGTTCGTCGCCGTGGATCGCCGCGTAGGTCAGCCGCGCCTCGGCGTACTCCTTCTGCGCGTCCTGCACGTAGCCCGCCCAGTAAAGGTCGGGGTAGCGGCTGATCAGCTGCTCACGAGTTGTGCCGATCACCGCCCCCGCCTGGGTCAGCAATTGCTCCGCCAGCGCGAACTCGCCGCGATGCACCGCTCGAATCGCGTTGGCGCAGTGACGGATGCCCGCCCGCGAGTCGGACAGCGCCCGCTCCCGCGCCGCGTTCTTCTGCTCGAAGGTCGCGGTTATCTCCTCGCCAATCTGCTGTACGCGGCTGCCCGGCATGGCTGCTCCACTTTGGAAGGTAGAAGGTAGAATGTGGCGTTTTAGGCAGCGGCGTTGTTTATTGCACCCCTGAACCTTTATACCAACGGGCAATGCAGTTTTTCCGTAGGGGCGAACCGTTGTTCGCCCTGGCCTAACTTACACGCTCACCTAAGCGATTTGGTATTACATTTTGCCTCTGCCCGCAGCCTCGTCCTGCTGCTCCGCCTCGATGTCCTGCTTCAGCCTGGCCTCATCGGCTGGGCTGATCTTCCCGCTCTGCTCATCCTTTTGCTGCTGGGCAACATCGCGCTTCACTTCTTCGCCGTAGTAGTCTACACCCTCCGCTTTCGCTTTGCGCCGTCCTTGGATCTGGCTGTAGACGAAATAGGCAATCACCAGCAGGATGATAGCGAGGATGGGGTAGTCGAGCCACTTCCAATCCTTGCGAAACTGCACCCAGTTCGCGCCCAGACCGTAACCTACCGCCGCCAGCGCCGCCGACCAGATGAATGAGCCGAGCAGGGTGAAGATAGAGAACTTGGGCAGGTTCATTCTGGCAATGCCTGCAGGCAGCGAGATGAAGGTGCGCACTACCGGCAGCAACCTGGAGACGAAGGCAGTGGCCTCGCCATATTTGGCAAAGAAACGCTCCGACTGGTACAGATGGTGTTCGTTGAGCAGGATATAGCGGCCCCAGCGCATGATCAGTGGCCTACCACCGTAGTAACCGACCGCATAGGCAAGCAGCGAACCGATCAGGCAGCCGACTGCGCCGAACAGCCCACCCAGTAGCAGCGTCTGCAGCAGGCTTGCGCCGGTTGCCACCCCCAGGAACCAGCCCGCCAGTGGCATGATCAACTCGCTGGGGATGGGGATGCAGGCGCTTTCAATCGCCATCGCAATCACCACGCCGAACCAGCCGATATTTTCATATAGCGTCCGCGCAAAGCTGACGATTGCATCTTCAAGACCTTGTGGCAAGTTATTCTCCTCTGTGATGTAACTAGCGACCCACCTGCATCTCCGCCTGGTCGCCAATGTCTTATCGCCTTGTTGTGATCGTACTATTACAGCCTCAGTTAGCATAAATGCGCCAGATTGGTGTAGGGGCGAATCGCATACGCCCTGCCGCCTAGTGTCCAGGCCAATCGTGACTACGTTATCTTGCCTGGCAACTGAGGCTGTAATCCT
>JANXYP010000347.1 GCA_025355955.1 Chloroflexota bacterium | reverse complement strand
GCCGTCAATGCGGAGGTGATACTTGCCGTCGGGGTAAAGGCCAGGGTCGCCCGCATACCAGACCGCCATCACGTGACGGTTGACTGGCTGATTGTCGCCCTCCATGAAGGTGTAGTACGGGCCGGTGATGCCGGGCAGCGGTGGCGGCGGGAGCGGGGCCACTGGCACTGGCTGGTCAATCGTCACCGCACTGAAGGAGTTAAGCGGCCACACGCCGATGGTGAAACCATTGGTCAACTGCGCTGGTGATGTAGCAGGCGGATCCACCCGGTTGACGAATACCTGATAGCGCAGTGGATGGCTACCGGCTAGCACCTGGCCGGTGTTGGAGTCGAACACGTTATTAGGCTTGTTGGTGAAGCTGCCCTCAATGATGATCATGCCGCCAAATGGGCTGTTGTTTGCGCCGCAGTCGCCCGATATGCCAGTGGAGTTGGCGAGGCCGGTTACGTTGTTGATACCCTTGCTGGGGTCGACAATGTTCGTGCCGGGGTAGAGGACGCTGGTAGTCACCTGGCCGATACGCATCAGCTTCAGCTTGTGTCCCTCACCACCATCGGGCGTGCCGATCGGGGGCTGGATGTTGGTCAGGATGGTGTTGCCCCAGACTGGCTCGAAGTCGGGGTCGGTCGGCTCAGTCTGCCATGATAGGATTGCCTTGAGCGGAATGCTCGCAACATCGGCGCAGGCGTAGTTGGGTAGGCTGACGTTGCGGAACACCGCATATTGCACCATGTCGGCATCGATCTCAGCGAGGTCATGCACCACAACCTGGGCTTTGCCCAACGAGTGCCAACTGCCAGCGTAGAATGCCCAGAAGCCCACGTACTCGGTGCTGCCAAGCGTGCAGAGGCTGCCGGAGTAGCCGCTGTTGCGCTTGATGTTGATCACTGCGGCCATCACCCCGGTCTGCGGGTTGTAGCCAACGCAGGATAGCTCCTCGTAGGTAGTGTCGCCATCGGTCTCGAACAGATCCTCGATGAAGTCGGCGAAGTCAAAGCCGCTCACTTCGTTGCCAACCTTGCTAAATGCCGGGCTGATGCTGGCTCCTGGCATGGTCATAGTATTCATCGTCTGGGCCTGCATGACGGGGGTTGCTGCACTGAATAGCGGCTGTGCAGCAGTCAGTGTCCCGCTGGTGATTGGCCCTTTGAGCAGCTTCTGCATCTCAACGAAGCCGTAGCGGTGGCCTGGCACATCCTTGCCTGCGTAGAGCTTCTTCAACTGGCTGTAGACGAGCGGCTGCGGCTCGACCACTTCCAGTTTCTGCTCCAGGTTGACGCTGGCAAGCAGTTCCGGCTCGATGTTGATAAGCTTCTCGGCCAGAGCGTCCTTCAGATAGTAGATGTAGAACGGAGCGATCTGCACTTCGGAATTGACCACGTTGCCCCAGGTGGGCGACCAATCGGGGCTGTTGGGGTCTGGCTCGTGATTCCACGACAGGATCGCCCGCACATTGACGATGTTCTCAGTGCCACAGAAGGAGCGTGCCGCGTCGAGATCAATCCCCACGCTGTAGCTGATCGGGAAGTTGCTGTCGGACATATTGTAGCTGATGAACGAGGCCACACCGAGGTCGTGCCAGCCATCAGCGCGCAGTACATAGAAACGCACGTACTCAGGCGAACCGCCGTCACAAGGGCTGGTCTCATAACCGTAAGCCTGCTTGATGTCGACCACCGCCTCCAACCGATTACCATCGGGATTGAGACCGAGGCAGACTAGCTCTTCATAGTTGGTGTTGCCGCTGATCAACTCCACCGGCTCCAGTCCCACCGCGGGGAAGTTGCCGAAGTAGTTGGGGTTCTTGTAGACCAGTTGCTTGTACTGCGCTCGCGTAGCTGGCAACTGTGTCACTCCCTTGACCTTATCAATAGCGCCACTGGTCAGGTTGCCTACGGCCTCGGCGGCCGCTTCGACTGGGTTCTTGTTGCTCTTACTGCTCTTAGGCATGGTTGGGTTCCTTTCTTTCGGAGGCTACCTTTTACTCTAGGCGCGCCACATTGACGCGCCCTTGAAGCAAACGCTGCACACGCGCAGCCTTCCCTTCCGCTGATGCGGCCTGGCGGCTAATCTTGTCTTTGCCCTAAGATGTTGATTAACGCTGAACCTGCTTGCCCTTGCGGTTCGCTGCTTGACTGCGGATGTTGCACATCCAGTCGAAGGCCGAGGTGTTGGCCGTAACCGGACGGTGGTGAGTGGCGCTACGTGTGTCGTTCGCTTCGTGCTTATAATATACGGCTTTTATCTGATGCGGTGTCAAATATTTTACATTTTATGTGTCAATCGCTTTACATTTGTTAGTTGCGAGTTCGCAAGGCAAACATTAGCCACCCTTGACCCCCAACACGATTTGCTGATTAGGACACAAATCGTGGCAATTTGGCCCTATGGTATAATAAACCCATGCCCAACCCTGAAGCATACCGCAGCCTGCCCGCTGTTGATCGCTTGCTGGCCGCGCCCGCACTGGCCGATGCTCGCGCTGGCTATCCCCACGCGCTGCTTACCGAACTGGCCCGCGACGTGCTGGCCGCCGCCCGCCACGATATTGCCGCCGGGCGGCCCGGGCCGGATGTCGCGCAACTTGCTGCTGCGCTGCTGGCGCGGCTGGGCGAGATTACCGCCGCGCCGCTTACCCCGCTGATCAACGCGACTGGCGTGATCATCCACACCAACCTGGGCCGTGCGCCCCTCAGCGTGGCGGCGATCGAGGCGATGCAGGCGGCCAGTGGCGCATATTCCAGCCTGGAATATGATTTGGGTAAGGGCGAACGTGGCAGCCGCACCGATTACCTCAGCGCGATATTGCGGCAACTGACTGGCGCAGAGGCTGCTGCCGTGGTCAACAATAATGCGGCTGCTGTCCTGCTCACTCTCAGCGCGTTGTCGAAGGGCAAGGAGGTGCTGGTATCGCGTGGGCAAGCGGTGGAGATTGGCGGCGGCTTCCGCATCCCCGATGTGATGCGCCAAAGCGGGGCGAAGCTGGTGGATGTCGGCACTACCAATCGCACTCGCATCGCCGATTACGCCAACGCGATCACCCCGCGCACCGCGTTGCTGCTCAACGTCCACGCCAGCAACTTTCGGTTGATTGGCTTCACCGAGCAAACCTCCTTGCGGGAGATGGCGCAACTGGCGCACGACCGCGGCCTTTTGCTGGTGGACGATCTGGGCAGCGGCAGCCTGTTGCCCAGCGAAGATTACGGCCTTGCCCACGAAGCCCTGGTGCAGGAGAGTGTCTCGGCGGGCGCGGATGTGGTCAGCTTCAGCGGCGACAAGCTGCTGGGCGGGCCGCAGGCGGGCATCATTGTGGGCAAGGCTGGACCGCTAGAACGCATCCGCAAGCACCCACTGATGCGCGCCTTGCGCGTGGACAAGACCACTCTTGCGGGGCTGCAAGCCACCTTGCTGCACTATCTGCGCGGCGAGGCAGTCGAGCAGATACCAGTCTGGCAGATGATCAGTACCCCGCTGCTAAAGCTTGAGCAACGCGCCGCTGCCATCTGTGCCACGCTAACCAGTGCTGGCATTGCCGCGACTATCCACCCCGGTCAATCGGCAATCGGCGGCGGCAGCCTGCCTGGCGAGACACTGCCCACCTGTCTCGTTGCCATCACGCCCGTCAGCTTGAGCGTGGACAAACTAGCTGCCCGACTTCGCCTCGGCCACACGCCGGTTATTGCCCGCATCGCTGCCGACGCGCTGCTGCTCGACCCGCGCACTATCCTGCCAGGGCAGGATGAGGCGGTGATTGCTACGCTGCTTGCTGCCTGGCGAGGCATAGGGCATGAGTAAAGCGCTAACCTCGTCATTTACCATTCACCATTCACCATTTAACATTCTACGCGAACATGGCCTGGTCGTCCTCGGCCACCTGGCGCTTACCCTGCTGTTCACCTGGCCGCTGGTTGCCAACTTCGCTACCGCCACGCCCGGCTTCATGCTCGAAGACCGCGACCAGAACCTGTGGAACCTCTGGTGGGTCAGCCATGCGATTACCAACCTGCAGAATCCTTATCATACCAACCTGATTTACTATCCCGCCGGGGTCAGCCTCTACTTCCACACACTAGCCCCCTTCAACGGGTTGCTGGCGGTGCCGCTCATCCCCTTGTTTGGCCTGATCGTCACCTATAACCTGATTGTGGTAATCTCCTTCGTGTTGACCGGCTTCGGCTCGTATCTGCTAGTCAAGCACATCCTTAGCGGCGCGCACCCTCTCCCAGCCTCCCCCGGTGGGGGAGGGGATGGCGCGCACCCTCTCCCAGCCTCCCCCGGTGGGGGAGGGGATGGCGCGCACCCTCTCCCAGCCTCCCCCGGCGGGGGAGGGGTTACTACACTCAGCACTCAAAACTCCACCCTCGCTTTCGTGGCTTCGGTGGCCTTCACCTATAGTGCGTTTCACCTGTCGCAGTTGCGCGGCATTATGCAGCTAATCAGCCTGGAGTGGCTGCCGTTCTACCTGTATTTCCTGATGCGGCTGTTGCCGCCGCTGCCCGCTATTCCCGTGCCGCGTGGCTTCGCTGCCTGGCGCGATGGGACGCTGGCGGCGCTTTGCTTGCTGCTGCTGGCGCTGGTGGACTGGTATTACACCATGTATGCGCTGCTGTTTACCGCGCTGTACCTGGTATATTTGCTGCTGGCAGGTTGGCGCGGCTGGCTGCCGCTGGGGGTGCGCGAGGTAGTGGTTCGTACTGGCGCAACCTTGCTGCTGGGGGTAGCGCTGATGCTGCCCATCCTGGTGCCGATGCTGGGTGAGCTACGCAGCGCGCCCTATGTCAACCCCAGCGCAGCGGAGGTGGAGAACTACTCGGCGGACTTGGCTGCCTTCGTGTTGCCGATGCGCGACCATCCCATCTTTGGCAGCTTCTCGCGCAGCGTGCGCGATAGTTGGCCCGCTGCCGCTGCTGCTAATCAGTACGAAGTCTATCTCGGCTTCAGCGTGCTGATGCTCGCTGCTATCGGTCTATTCGCCCACCGCAACCGCTCATTCAGCATTTTCCTTACGGCTGTCGCACTGCTATTCTTTAGCCTCGCGCTTGGCCCGGTGCTACACATCGGCGGGGTTGCTTATCCTGGCGTGCCGATGCCCTACCGCCTGTTCGATAAGCTGCCCTTCGCCAGCATCAGCCGCAGCCCCGACCGCTTCACCGTCCTCGTCACCCTCTGCCTGTCAATCCTGCTGGCATTTGGGCTGCAACGGCTGGGCTACGCCAGTCGCTTCGCCCGCCGCCCCTCACCCCAACCCTCCCCCACGAGGGGGGAGGGGGAACAATCCCAACCCTTCCTCACAAGGGCGGAAGTAGCTAATAGCCCTAACTCAAAACTCAAAACTCAAAACTCAAAACTCCTGGCCGCCTTCGCGCTCATTTTGTTGCTGGCAGAGTTCCTCCCCATCCCCTATCGGATGAGCGCTGCGCCGGTGCCAGCGTTCGCTACCACGCTGGCGCAGGAGATGGGCGATTTCAGCATTCTCGAACTGCCGCGTCAGGACGGTTACTGGGGCGGTGGGCAGCGGATGCGCTTCCAGACGGTTCACGGCAAGTCGATATTTGGTGGCTACATATCGCGGGAGTACAATCACCCGTTTGTCTTCACCACGCCAGGGTTCGCGCAACTTGAGCTGGCGGGCGCGGACATCGTGGATGCCAGCCGCGATCAACAACTGGCCGCACTCGACTACTATCATGTGGGCTACGTCGTCCTCTACCAGCCTGCCGACCCCAGCGAGCCGAAGCAGCAGCGCGGCTACGACCCTGCGCCCTATCTTGCCGCGATCAGCAGCGTGCTTGGCACCGCCGCGCCCGCGTACTCCGACACCTGGCTGACCGCATGGCGGGTGCCAGTTGTATCGCCACAACCATTCTTGGCGGTAGGTGATGGCTGGTATAATGCCGAGGATGACAGGGGTGAGGCGCATCGCTGGATGAGTGACACAGCAACGCTCAGAGTGATCAACCCTTTCACCATCAGTATCGGCGCAGCACTGACCTTCAGCATCACCACCCAGGACACACCCCGCTCGTTGACGCTCGCCTACCCAGGCGGCACGCTGCGACGCGACATCCCGCCTGCGCTGACCGCGATCAGCCTACCCATGCTGCTGCCGCCCGGTGAGAGCATCGTGCGGCTGACCAGCCCCAGTGGCGCCTCACCTCCCCGCGCTGGTGGCGACCCCCGCCGCCTCAGCTTCGCCGTTTTGCACCTGCGTATCACCGCCTTCAGCCCGTCCCCGCCCAAGTAGATTTGCGCCGTTCACCATGTGATTCGCGCCGTTCAAAGCCACTATGCGCGGTTCAGCGCTATTTTGTTGCACTGGCCGCGCCTGCTTGCTATACTGAGGTTGCGAACGTCGCGCAGTAATACCAGATGGTTATGGCGCTGCGATAAAGCGGATGGGCGCGATAAGTCTGCGCCCCTACCAATAATCCACCATCTTCCCGACGAACAGGTATACCAACCTTAGCGGCAATTCTCATCGAGGAGGCAAACACATGGAGAAGTGGGAGTACATAATCGCCATCGTTGGCTACACCCAGACCAACGAGCCGAAGATCAAGGCGGTCGACGGTAAGGAGATCGCCAACTGGAAGACCGTGCCATTCCGCCACGCGCTCAGGATCCTGGGCGAGGATGGCTGGGAGTTGGTCACTGCCAGCGGCCCCGATGCTTACGGCAACACCCACGATCCGACTTACGTGTTCAAGCGGCCCTGGTTGGGCGCATCTTACGACTTCAACAGCTTTTTGATGCGGCTCGATACCATGAAAGGGACATAAAATCGGCACATCACCGCGATTCAACCAAGTTGGCCTAAAATAGGCCGCTTTCGATCTTGACATGTAAGCGTCAACTTAGGTATAATACACTCCTGCCCCCTGCGCTAACAAGGGGTAGGTATATCATGCGGCCAAATTGCCGTATGGACTGAGGAAACAAAGGGTTCGCCTAAGAGGGAGACTAGCTTGCCAACGATTAACCAACTGGTGCGCAAGGGCCGCAAGGTTGTCATCAAGAAGACCAAGGCTCCGGCGCTCCGCTTTATCTACAACGCTTACACCCAACGCACCAGCGCGGGTACTGGCGCACCGCAGAAGCGCGGGGTTTGCACCCAGGTGCGAACCCAAACGCCGAAGAAGCCAAACTCCGCCCTGCGTAAGGTTGCCCGCGTTCGCCTGACCAACGGCATCGAGGTTACTGCCTATATCCCTGGTGAGGGCCACAATCTGCAGGAACACTCGGTAGTGCTTATTCGCGGTGGCCGCGTCAAGGATCTGCCCGGCGTGCGCTACCATATCGTGCGCGGTGTGCTTGACACGCAAGGGGTCAAGGATCGCAAGAAGGCTCGCAGCAAGTACGGCACGAAGGTAGCCAAGGCTGGCAAGGGCGCACCGGCCAAGGGTAAGAAGTAACCACCCTCTATTAGCATCCCTCTCCCCAACGGGCGAGGGATGGGGTGAGGGTTAGCAGGAATAAAGTTAATCCCATGTAAAACGCAGGCTGCTTGCCTGTAGTTACGTACCAGGTTCCAAGTACGTATATGGGAACGGAGAGGGTGCGCGAACCGTGCATCAGGCGATCTGGCCTGCCCTCTGGTTTCCATATTTGTTTGTCCAAAATTACCCCTCCCCAACCCCCCCCTAACCAGGGGAGGGGGTGATACAATAACCCTCCCCCCGCCGGGGACGTGGGTGATACAAGGAGATAGTAGAACAAATGCCGAGAAGAGCAAAAGTAACGCGGCGTGAGGCGCTGCCCGACCCCCAGTATGGTAGCAAGGTCGTCGGCAAGTTTATCAACAAGCTGATGATCGGCGGCAAGAAGGGTACTGCCGAGCGCGTAATGTATGGCGCGCTGGCAGTGGTCGAGCGCAACGCCCGCCGCAACCCGGTAGAGGTGTTTGAGCAGGCGATGCGCAACACCACCCCGGTAATTGAGGTGAAGGCCAAGCGTATCGGTGGCAGCACCTATCAGGTGCCGATCGAGATTCGCGGAGACCGCCGTCAATCGCTCGCCATCCGCTGGCTGATTGCCGCGGCCCGCAACCGCAGCGGCCACTCGATGGCCGAGAAGCTGGCCGCCGAGTTGCTCGATGCCAGCAACAACCTGGGCGCGACGGTAAAGAAGCGCGAGGACACCCATAAGATGGCCGAGGCCAACAAGGCTTTCGCCCACTATCGGTTCTAAGAGTTTAAAAGGGCGAGGGCATCCATCCCCTCCACACTACCTGGTATGATGATTGGGCAGCCCACTTCGATGATTACCCGCTCGGCTGCCCAGCCATCGACCCGCTGAGTTCTGTCAAGGGATTAAGGCAATGTCGCCTTACCCTGCCTGGTTTGCATAAGGAGAGTATTGCAGTGCCGAGGGCATTTTCACTTGAAAAGACGCGCAATATTGGGATTATCGCCCATATTGACGCAGGTAAGACTACCACTACCGAGCGTATCTTGTTCTACACCGGCAAGGTGTACAAGATCGGTGAGGTACATGAGGGCGCAGCGACCATGGACTACATGGAGCAGGAGCGCGAACGCGGTATTACCATCACCGCTGCCGCCACCACCGCCCAGTGGAACGATTGCCGCATCAACATCATTGACACGCCCGGCCACGTTGACTTCACCGTCGAGGTGGAGCGCAGCCTGCGGGTACTCGATGGCGGCGTAGTTGTGTTCGACGCAGTTGCGGGTGTAGAGCCACAGTCGGAGACAGTCTGGCGACAGGCCGACAAGTATGGCGTGCCGCGCATCTGCTTCGTCAATAAAATGGACCGCACCGGCGCGAACTTCTGGCGCACCATTGATATGATCAAGGAACGCCTGGGCGCGAACCCGGTGCCAGTGCAGCTACCAATTGGCAGCGAGTCCAACTTCAAGGGCATCATTGATCTGATTGAAAACAATGCCACTTTTTACCTTGACGATCTGGGTACCCAGCAGGAGACCCGCCCCGTTCCCGCCGAGATGGAAGCGGATGTAGCCACGCATCGCCACCATCTGCTAGAGGCGATTATCGCCACTAATGATAGCATGATGGAGAAGTATTTCAGCGGCGAAGAAATCAGCAACGACGATCTGCGCGCCGCCCTACGTAAGGCCACTATCGCTGGCACCATCGTGCCAGTATTCTGCGGTGCAGCGTTGCGTAACAAAGGTGTGCAGCTGCTGCTTGATGGCGTGGTTTACTACCTACCTTCGCCACTAGACATCCCGCCGCTGATGGGCCTCATCCCTGGCAGCGACGAGGAAATCGCCCGCCCTCCCGATGAGAACGCGCCTTTCTCCGCGCTTGTCTTCAAAATCTTGGCCGACCCATTTGTGGGCCGCCTCGCCTACTTCCGGGTCTACTCTGGCCGCGCCGACGCTGGCACCTACGTGATGAACAGCAGCAAGGGCAAGCGTGAGCGCATCGGTCGCCTGGTGCAGATGCACGCCAATCACCGTGAGGATATCGAGACAGTGTACGCGGGCGACATCGGCGCAATCGTCGGCCTCAAGGATACCTTCACTGGCGACACCCTCTGCGACCCCGAGGACCAGGTTGTGCTGGAGAGCATCACCTTCCCTGCGCCCGTCATCGAAGTGGCGATTGAGCCGAAGACCAAAGTGGACCAGGACAAGATGGGCATTGCCCTGCAGCGGCTGGCTGAGGAAGACCCCACCTTCCGCGTACGAACCGATGAGGAGACCAGCCAGACCATCATCAGCGGCATGGGAGAGCTTCACCTGGAGGTGATCGTCGACCGAATGCTGCGCGAGTTCAAGGTCGATGCCAACATCGGTCGCCCGCAAGTGGCCTACAAGGAAGGCATTACCCAGAAGGCACGTGGTGAGGGCCGCTTTGTGAAGCAGACCGGCGGTAAGGGTCAGTACGGCCATGCGGTCATCGAGATCGAACCACTACCGGCTGGCAGCGGCTTCGTCTTCGAGAGTAAGGTCGTCGGCGGCACGGTGCCGCGCGAGTTCATCGCGCCCATCGGCGCAGGCATCCGCGAGGCACTGCTGAATGGCATCATCGCGGGCTACCCCATGATTGACCTGAAGGCCACCGTCATCGATGGCTCCTACCATGAAGTAGACAGCAACGAAATGGCGTTCAAGATCGCAGGCACGATTGCAATCAGGAACACGGTGCCGAAGGCCAAGCCAGTCATCCTCGAACCGATCATGAAGGTCGAAGTGGTAATGCCCGAAGAGTTTATGGGCAGCGTGGTTGGCGACATTAGCGGACGGCGCGGTCAGATTGAAGGCATGGAGGGGCGGGCGACCAGTCAGGTGGTGCGCGGCTTCGTGCCACTCGCCAATATGTTCGGCTACGCCACTGACCTACGCAGCATGACCTCTGGCCGCGCTGCCTACAGCATGGAGTTCGACCACTATCAGGAAGTCCCTGGCAACATCGCCAAGGAGCTTGTCGAGAAGTCAAAGGGTTAATCAGCGAGGGGCGAACCATTGTTCGCCCACCCAGAGGAGAGCAAACAAATGGCAAAGCAGAAGTTTGAGCGCAACAAGCCCCACGTCAACGTCGGCACCATCGGCCACGTCGACCACGGCAAGACTACCCTCACCGCCGCAATCACCAAGACCCTCGGCATGAATGGCAAAGCCAAGTTCCGCAGCTTCGATAGCATTGACAATGCTCCCGAAGAGCGTGAGCGC
>JANXYP010000269.1 GCA_025355955.1 Chloroflexota bacterium | reverse complement strand
CCCCGCATTCAGCACCAATCATTCATCACTCGCCCTGACCCATGGTTATAAGCCGCGCCAGTCGGTCTTGGGCAGCGGCCAGCTTGTCGCGCTCCTTTTGCACCACCTCCGGTTTGGCGCGGGCGGTAAAGTTGACGTTGGACAGCAGCCGTTCGGCGTTGGCGATGTCGCGCTCTGCCTCGACTTTCTCGGCCTCGATGCGCTTGCGCTCCGCTTCCATGTCCACCAGCCCGGCAAGGGGCAGGAAGATGTCGGCCTCGTTCAGCGCGATGTTGATGCCCTCACCCCCCCTCTCCTCCAACCCCTCTCCCGCGGTGTGGCGAGGGGAGTTAACTGAGGAGCCGATCGTCAGTTGCGCGGGGTCGAGGTTGGCAAGGCGTATCAGCGTCTCACGCTCGACGCTGAAGGTGGCCGCCGCTGTTTCGCTGTGGCCGGTGATGGAGGCACCAATCTTGCGGGTCGGCTCCGCCTTCGCCTCGCTGCGGGCGTTGCGGATAGCGGTAATCGCATCGATCAGCAGCGCCATATCGTGTTCGGCGGCCTCGTCCTGCCCGCCAATTGCCTGCGGCCAGGGCGCAACGATGATGCTGCGCTGCTGCTTGGGCAATGCCTCGTTGTGGGCAGGGAAGCCGTTGAGGTGCTGCCATAGCTCCTCGGTGACGAACGGCATATAAGGATGCAGCAGCCGCAGGGTCGCGTCCAGGATGATGCGGGCGGTAGCGGTGCTGGCGCGGCCTGGCAGCTTCAGCATCTCGATATACCAGTCACAGAAGTCGCCCCACAGGAAGTCGTAGATAAGCCGCCCAGCGATGCCGAACTGATACGCTTCCATCAAGCGGTTGACCTCGGCCAGCAGCGTGCTGTAGCGGCTACTGATCCAGCGGTCGGCCAGGGTGGGCGTGGCTGGTGCATTGGTCGCTTCGCTTGCCAGCTTGAGCATAAAGCGAGTGGCGTTCCACAGCTTGTTGGCAAAGCGTTGCCCCTTCTCTGATAGCTCCTCGGAAAACTTGATGTCGTTGCCAGGGGTGCTACCAGTGAGCAGGCCAAAACGCATCGCGTCGGTGCCATACTTGTTCATCAACACGAGCGGGTCGACCCCGTTGCCCAGGCTCTTCGACATTTTGCGGCCAATCGCATCGCGGATCATGCCGTGCAGGTAAACGGTCTTGAACGGAACCTGGTCGGTAAAGTGCAGGCAGAGCATCATCATGCGAGCGACCCAGAAGAACAGGATGTCGTAGCCGGTCTCCATCACGCTGGTTGGGTAGAAGTAAGCGAGGTCAGCGGTTTGCTGCGGCCATCCCAGCGTGCTGATCGGCCACAGCCCGCTGCTGAACCACGTGTCCAGCACGTCGGGATCCTGGTGAATGCTGGCGCTGGCGCACTTCTCGCAAGCGGCGGGGTCGCCAACGCTGACCGTCTTCGCACCGCAATCGTCGCAGTACCAGACGGGGATGCGATGGCCCCACCACAACTGTCGGCTGATGCACCAGTCACGGATGTTCTCCAGCCAGTTGAAGTAGATCTTGTCGAACCGCTCTGGCACAATGCGGGTGCGACCATCCCGTACCGCTGCCATTGCTGGCTCGGCCAGCGGCTTCATGTTGACGAACCACTGTTCGCTAACCAGCGGCTCGATGACCGTGCCGCAGCGGGAGCAGACCCCCACCTTGTGAACGTATGTGCGATCAATGTGGTCAATAAGCCCCAGCTTCTGCATATCGTCAACAATGCGCTCTCGCGCTTCCTCGACGGTTAGGCCCGCATACTGGTGGGCGTTCTCGTTCATCCTCCCATCCTTGCCGATGACCTGGCGGAAGGGCAGATTGTGGCGTTGGCCGATCTCAAAGTCGGTGAAGTCGTGTGCGGGCGTAACCTTGATCGCGCCAGTGCCGAACTCCATGTCCACCGCCTCGTCGGCGACCACGCGGACGGTGATGGGGCCAACCACGCTGGGGATGTCTATATCCTTGCCCACCAAATCGCGGTAGCGCGGGTCGTTGGGGTGGACGGCCAGGCCGGTGTCGCCCAGCTTGGTTTCAGGTCGCACCGTAGCGAGGACGATTGGCCCGTACTTGATGTAGAACAACGGGTCGGTACGCTCCTCGTAGTCAACCTCCAGATCGGAGATGGCGGTCATATCGTGGGGACACCAGTTGACAATGCGCTCACCGCGATAAATAAGCCCCTCATCGTAGAGTTGCTTGAAAGCGGTGCGAACTGCCAGGGCTGGACCCGCATCGAGGGTGAAGGCAAAGCGGTTCCAGTCGCAACTTGCACCCAGGCGGCGGGTCTGGTCGAGGATGGTGTTGCCATATTGCTTACGCCAGTCCCAAACCCGCTCCAGAAACTTGTCGCGGCCAAGATCGTGGCGGCTGAGACCTTGCTTGGCAATCTCCTTTTCGACCACCGCCTGAGTTGCGATGCCCGCATGATCCATGCTGGGCAGCCAGAGGGTGGGTTCGCCGCGCATCCGATGCCAGCGGATCATCGTATCTTCGACCGCTGCGGTGATCGCGTGACCCATGTGCAACGCGCCGGTAACGTTCGGTGGCGGCATGATGATAGTGAAAGGCGGCGGGTTGCCTCCCTCCCCAACCTCCCCCTGCTGACCTGGGAGAGAGTTAGATTCAGGGGCAAAATACCCACCTTGCTCCCAGAAGCGATACCAGCCTTGCTCGACCTGGCGCGGGTCGTAGGCTTTCGCCATTTCGGTTGGCGCGTTCTGAGGTTCGGTGGGGTGTTCGATTGGGTCAGTCATGGTTTGTTCCTCCTTTTGGTATTGGTAGGGGTGGAGGGTTGTTGCTTCATCAACCGCCACCCAGCCTCCCTCTTTGGGAAGGGGTTTGGGGCAAAAACAAAAATCCCCTCATCCAGATAAGGACGAGAGGATTGAACCTTCGTGGTACCACCTTAGTTCGGCTCAACCTGCAAGGCAGGATGAACCCTTGTGGCTGCGTTAACGGGCAGGTGCGGCGCGGGTTACTGGGGGCGCAAGCAGCCCCATGTTCACCAGCACGACTCCCAGGCTACGTTCGGTGGTCGTTGCTGCCGAGGGCTTCCAGCCGCTGGCCCTCGTTCTCTATCAGCATCCAACACAGGGCGATTACTAACCGCCCCGGCAAGGGCGTAATGAATCACGCCCCTACACGCCTACTCTTCCTGATCAATGTCTTTAGATTATATCGTTTTGGTCGGGCGCGACAATCACGCCTCTGCAATATTGTCTTGCATTGTTGTCCGCTCCAAGCCGTTGATATAGCGACGAGCGGCAACAGGGTCGCTGGCCTCGAATGGTGGATAGATTCGCTCACCCAGCTTGAGGTTGCGCCTGGCCTGCTCGTATACCGCCAGCGCGTCAGCCTGGCTGGCGTATTGGCCGCCAACGAAGCCACCGTAGGTGGCATCATCGGTGGGGTTTTGTGGTTCGGGCGGCAACTCGGCAACGAAAACGTACCACATCGCAATATCCCTTCTGCGTGTGGCTATATTTTACCCGCAAGGGGCGGGGGTTGTCAATACGGCTTCAGACCGATAAAACGGAACCAGCCAACGGTATGTTAATCGGATAAAAGTACAAACGGAAGAGGTGCCTCTGGCTTGACGTAGACAGAAGAGCAGGCTATTATTGCGACAATAAAAATATCCAACTTGCCGATGCTGATTATCAGATTGCTGAAGGGGTGAGCGACCGCCTGCCACGTTGAATTGCACCAATACCCGTAGCTAGCATCAACAGTTGGCGTAGGGGCGCATGGCATACGCCCTGACAAAGTGCATTAATGCCCATCATAACCGACAATCTTGGCGTAGTGGCAAATTGCATACGCCCTATTAAACCGCACCAATCCTTTCGTAAATATCAATGTCTGTCTAGGGGCAGATAGCATTCACCCAGGTGAAGTTCGTTAATGCTGAGTTCTAACCTTACCTGAGAGGACAACACAACTTGAGCGAAACCCGTGACCTGCTGCGCCAATATGGCCTGCGCCCCCGCAAGGGGCTGGGGCAGAACTTCCTCACCGATGTAGGGGTTGTGGAGCGCATCGTTGCTGCCGCCGAACTCGCACCTGATGATACGGTGATCGAGGTGGGGCCAGGGCTGGGCGTGCTGACCATGAAGCTAGCAGCGGCCCTGCCAGCGGGCAGGTTGCGGGCAGTGGAGCTTGACCGCGAACTCGCGTCTCGTCTGGTTGAACGGCTGAAGGATTATCCCACCGCCGAGGTGGTGCAGGGCGACATTCTTGAGCTAAATCCAGCGGAGTTGAGCGCGGGCCAGCCCTACAAGGTGGTGGCGAATCTACCTTATTACATCACCTCAGCGGTGTTGCGCCACTTTCTGGAGAGCGTGGCCCCGCCAACCCG
>JANXYP010000257.1 GCA_025355955.1 Chloroflexota bacterium | reverse complement strand
TTAAGCCCATCATTATTAAAGAATCTAATCTTGAGGGACCTCATATCAGCTTCTATTACTGACTCTGCTACGTCTTCGATTATTACCCCCGTGAGGCTCAAAAACTGGTTTGTAGGGTTGGCTAGATTAACCAAATCAGAGTTTCCAACCTCATCTATGTACATATGATAAGTTCGAGGATTGCTCATTGAGTGTCTCCAGTTGTAAATTTGGATGTATGTTCATTTTAGCATAACGTGTAGAAAAGTGCAATTCATTAACCTAATAATGTATCTGTCAATAATAGATATGGTAAGTTAATCAGTAAGGTTTTGTGCTAGGGGGTTCTCTACGACACAAGGCCTGAACTACACCCATCTGCACCCCACCTCGCCATCCGCTCGGCTTGCCTTGCCTTCACCCACTGCTCGGCGCTTTGCTTTGCCCTGGGCGACAGCCAGCACAGCAGTCGCCGATGCCAATCACCATTTTGGGCTAGCCCGATCGGGCTATTGCACACCTGTGCTAAAATAGAGTTACCATAAATCTTAATCAATGAGGGGTGAGGACATGAGCAAGGTCAATCTCGCTAAGTTTGCCAAACTAGCCACCATGATGTGGGCCAGCGTCGCCATCAGCACACTAGCCACTCTCTGGTGGACGGATCATATCTCTAGTTCAATGACTGGGTACATCGGCATGGCGGTCGCTGCCCTACCGATGTTCATTGCGGCCCTAATCTACTCTGACATCTTTGTCTGGGAAGGCTTTAGACTACCGGACTACGTCTTGATAATTTTCCTACTTGGTGTACTTTCTGCACTCCCTACTGCTGGCGCATCAGCCCTCAACTACGTGGGGTTTAACCCGCCCAAACCTTTCCTCATAGCTATGGGCGCAATGGTGGTTATGATGGTAGCCAGTATCAGCAAGCACACGCTGACAGACTTTCAGCATGAACAGGTTAGTACGTTGCAGGCCCAGGTTGAGGATTTGACCTACCAACTGGCTAACACCAAGTACAACCTGGATATAGCCACCGGAGCAGGTAAGAAGGATGGTCGGCCCCGCATCGCAACAATTCGCAGGGCAACCCCGGAGGAGATACAGCGGTCTGCTGCTATGGAAGCGCTCATTGCACCAAACACGAATCCCGTCGGCTTCGTGCCACCGTCGCACGTCGCAGCGCGTCCACAGACCGCGCCGGTGCCAGTGATGCAATCCTCTATGCTGGCCGCTGGAACTCAGCCTACGCCAGTCACTGCGCCCCCGCCAATGTATTATCCAACAGCGTCAGCTACGCCCGCCGCAACCGCGCCGGTGTATCGCCCACCCAATCCTGCCGCGCCCAGTACAGCGCTCCCTACTGCCCCACCTATGCCGCCCATCCCTGCCTCTCTGCCACCGGCGACCCCCATGCCACTGCGTCTCAGCGCCGACGAGCTATCCGCGTTGCGCCGGGTCGAGCTAGCACTGGATGAAGACCATCGAGCAGGCGTGAGAGTGTTGCGTCGCCATAACGGGCGGGAGATGAAAACTGCCCAGCTAAAGGTGGAACTCGCCGCTCTCCGCCCTGACATCGGTAAGGAGGCTCTACGGAAGGTGTTTTTTAATCTCAAGGAGCTTGGCCTGGCTGGTAACGATGGGTCGCGCCAGGTCTACTGGGCGCGCACCATCCCCGGCCTATGGGAGCCTGCTAAGTAAATATCGTCCTCAGCTTTGTCGTGATGACCAGGGTCGGCAGTATGCCGTTCGCTATCCACACGCGCCTTCAGCCGCTCATACATCCGACGTAGCCGCTCACACTCGTCCCTAAGCCCCGCCTGGATGGCGGGGTTCGCTGTCTCCCCCAGCAGCTTGTAGGCAGCCTGCCAGTCGGAGAGCGCAATGTCTGCCATCATCGAGTAGGTGAGCAGCGCATAATGGTTGCCGTTATCTTTGGCCTTTGTCCAGATGTAGGCTTCGAGCGGGTTGTGGGAGTGCGACTCCTTGATGCGGGTAAATGTGGTGAAGAGCCAGCCGGGTAGGTC
>JANXYP010000239.1 GCA_025355955.1 Chloroflexota bacterium | reverse complement strand
TTGTCGGGGTAGCCATTGATCACCCCTTTGGCGTGCGCGGTTTCGATTGCCAGGTAGAAGACGTTGGCGGGGGTTACGTCGTTATAAGTCTGCGTCCCCGGCGTGACAATGGTGTAGTGCGCGGCGTTGACTACCAGCTTGGTGAGTTGCCCGCGAGTGATGGGGCGGTTGGGCAGGTAGCAGGGTGGGGCCGCTCCGGCAGCGATGCAGGTGGCATTGTCGAAGCCGCTGAGTACGCCATTGTGGAAGCCGGTCTCGATGAAGGCGTAGGCAAAGTAGCTGGGGGGGACATCGGTGAAGTCCTGCGCTCCTGACGGAGTGTAGAGCGCGAGGGCGAAGCCTAGCACCACCACCTTGGCGAACTGAGCGCGGGTGGAAGAGCCATGCGGGCTGAAGTGGGAGGCATCGGTGCCGTTAACCACGCTGCGACAGTAGAGGTAGTGGATAGCCGGATAGAAGATGTTGCCACTGGTATCCACGAACGGGTTGGCGCAATCAGTGGGGGTTGGCCCGCCGGGGGTGTTGGTCGGCACAGGCGTGTTAGTGGGGCCGCCAGGGGTGTTGGTTGACATGGGAGTGTTGGTTGACATGGGAGTGTTGGTTGGTCCACCTGGTGTGTTGGTTGGCGCGGGAGTGTTGGTTGGCGCGGGGGTGTTGGTGGGACCACCGGGGGTATTGGTGGGTGGCCCGGAGGTGTTGGTCGGGGCGGGGGTGTCAGTAGGACCGCCAGGAGTATCGGTAGCAGATGGAATGGGCGTATCGGTAACAGGCGGCGTGGGCGTGTCAGTCAACGATACGCAGGTGTTTAGCAGCACTGAGACGTTGTAGTTGTTGGAGTTTGCTGTGGTAAGGTCAAGTTTGCCATCATTGTTGAAGTCGCCAACCGCCACTGAGGCGGGCGCACTGCCCACCGGGAAGTTGACCGCGCTCTGGAAAGTGCCATCACCATTGCCCAGTAGCACCGACACATCGTTCGAGCCATAGTTTGCGTTTACAAGGTCGGGTTTGCCATCGTTGTTGAAGTCGCTGACCACCACTGCGGAGGGATAGGTGCCGACTGCGAAGTTGACTGCTGTCTGGAAGGTGCCGTCGCCATTGCCAAGCAGCACCGACACAGTGTTCGAGCCATTGTTCGCGCTCACCAGGTCGGTATTACCGTCGTGGTTGAAGTCGCCAACCGCCACCGAGGAAGGGCCGTTGCCCACGCTGAAGTTGGTAGCGGTCTGGAAGGTGCCGTTGCCATTACCCAGCAGCACCGACACGTTGTTTGAGCTAGAGTTCGCAGACACGAGGTCAGTATTACCGTCATGGTTGAAGTCGCCAACCGCCACCGAAAAGGGGTGGTTACCCACGCCGAAGTTGGTAGCGGGCAGAAAAGTACCATCACCATTACCCAGCAGCACCGATACGTTGTTTGAGTTAAGATTCGCGGTCACCACGTCGGGGTAGGTATCATTGTTGAAGTCGCCAACCGCCACTGAGTGGGGATTGCTTCCCACGGTGGAGTTATAGGCAGGCGCGAATGTGCCATCGCCATAGCCTAGCAGTACCGACACATCATTCGAGATGTAATTCGCGACCACCAGGTCGTAGTTGCGATCGCGATCGAAGTCGCCAACCGCCACTGAGTTGGGGAGGTTGCCAGCAGCGAAGTTGAGCGCAGGGTGGAATGCGCCATCGCCAACCCCCCTCAGCACCGACACGTTGTTGGCACGCGAGTTTGCGGTGGCAAGGTCGGGGATGCCATCGTTGTTAAAGTCGCTGACCACCACCGACTCAGGGGTATCCGCAACCGCGTAGCTGTCGGTGCTGAAGCCAAGCGGGCTGCAGAGGGCGGGGGCAGCGGGGTTGGCGTGGCTAGTGGGAGTATTCGCTGGCGGGTGCGTCTGCGCGTTGGCTTGGTGGGCAATGCCGAGCAACAAGCCAAGCAGCAGGATGAGGAGAGTGGTCGAGATAGTACGATGTGAGTTCATCGCTTTATCCTTTCGGGTAACTAAGGTTGAAGGCTAGTTGGCTAGCCTGCCGATGATTTGCAAGGGCGCACCTATTTGCGCCCCTACGTTGTTCTTTAATCTTTAATCTTTGGTCTTTTATCTCGCCTACGGCGTAGTCACGCCCTTGAAGACGATCTGGCACATCTGGTCGCGCTGGATGTTCTGGTTGGGGCGGAAGGTGTTGTCGGGGTAGCCATTGATCACCCCTTTGGCGTGCGCGGTTTCGATTGCCAGGTAGAAGACGTTGGCGGGGGTTACGTCGTTATAAGTCTGCGTCCCCGGCGTGACAATGGTGTAGTGCGCGGCGTTGACTACCAGCTTG
>JANXYP010000225.1 GCA_025355955.1 Chloroflexota bacterium | reverse complement strand
CGAGGATTGACCCTGAAGGTTAGACCCTGCTCGGTGCGCGCACCTTTGGACCCCAACGGCGGTCGGCGGAGTTAGCGCTGCCACCTGGCAACAATCTACAAGCAAAGGGGTGAGGAGAGTGGACATTCTCAGTTTCCTGATTGCGCCACTGGGCATTAGAGCCGTCCGTGTAGCGGATGATCGCGGCTTCGGCATCGACCCCAACGGATAGCACATAGATGAACCGGCCAATCCTACCCAAAACGCGCGCCCCCATCGACCAGGTAGGGGGCGCATGATTATGCCTGCTGCTCGTCGCCAGGTCAGTGGTGGGATAGCGAGGGAAGCCCAGAGGGGCGGCGAAGCGCTGGAGCTGCGGCGGGCAGCAAAGCCCTGAGGCGAAGTCACCAGCGCGAAGCGTGGCGGGGCAAGCGGCAGGGAGGGGTACGGAGCGCACGGCTCCGGGCTTGTGACGCAGGGGAGAGCGGGCAGGCGCGAAGGTAGGTGCAGGGATGCGCGAAGGTTTGCGCGAAGCCGGGCGCGAAGGTGGGTGCGAAACTCGACTGGTATTGAGTTAGAGATAGGTAGCGAAAGCGAAACGAGAAGCGCGGTCAGGAGATCAGAGCCGCGTGGCGAAAGCAGCAGACACGATCAGCATCGGCTCTTGCCCACAAGCCATGGCTCCGGGTGCTCTCCACCACTAATGTTGTTGTTGTTAGCGTAAGATAGTGAGAAGGTTGCTGAGAGGATGGAGGAGACCAAGTAAGTTGTGGAGGCTAGGCGGTAGCTTATACTATGTGCTATACTAACCATGAAGTGGTAAGCAACTTACCAATGAACCAGCTGCAACCAACCACCAGCAAGGAGAAGTTGCTAGCTTAAAACAGCTTCTTTGTGGTCTAACAATCGGGGTACACCCATATAAAGGAGGGCAAGGTTATGCTTAAGGTTCGCAAACTGACCACTCGATTGGCAATGGCCGTCCTCATCAGCATTATGCTCAACGTAACGTGGCTACCTTCCTTTAGTAGCGCGGTATCAGTGAGCAGTCAGCGACTGGGAGGCCACAAAGTTGCCACAGACTTCCAGGCATACTGGGATGCACACGGTGGGCTAAGGCTGAACGGCCTACCCATTACCGACGAGGCAAATGAAGTCAGCCTTAGCGACGGCAAGAGCTACGCCACCCAGTGGTTCGAGCGGGCGCGCTACGAGCGCCACCCCGAAAATCCCGCCAGCCAGCGAGTGCTGCTCGGCCTGCTCGGCAGCGAGTTCGCCGCCGGGCGTAGCTTTGATACGGCAAGCAAGCGCCAGAGCGATGCCACCCAAACCTACTTTGCCTCGACCAAGCACAGCCTGTCCAACACTCCCGCCCCGTTCAAGAATTACTGGCAGCGCTACGGCGGCCTCGCCCAGTTCGGCTATCCGCTCAGTGAGCAACTCAGTGAGGTTAGCACCGACGGCAAGACCTACGATGTGCAATACTTCGAGCGGCAACGCTTCGAATATCATCCCAGCGCGGCCAACCCCGATTACAAGGTGCAGCTTGGCCTGCTAGGCAGCCAACAATACAAGCAGCAGTTCGTTCCCCGCGCCGATGTCACCTCCGGCCTGACTAGCTCTCATGATACCATCACCATCGGCATGATCCACGAGCCGAGTACCCTGTTCAGCCCTATCGATGGCGATGGCACGCTTCTATCGACCATCGAGCTAGGGCTGGTAGACACTGACGAAAACGGGGTCTACTTCCCCGACCTGGCCGCCTTTGTGCCAACCCTCGACAACGGCGCGGCCCAGTTCGTCGGCGCGGATGGCCCCGACCAGTATCTGCAGGTCAAGTGGGTATTGCGGCGCGGGGTCAAGTGGGCCGACGGCGTGGAAGTCACCGCCAGTGATGTGGTCTATGGCTGGCAGGGCATCTACGAGAACCCCAATTTGTCAGTTAACCGCTTCACTGCCGACAAGTTCAGCAGCTTCGTCGCGGTTGACAACTATACTGTAGTCGGCAAGTTCCTCAGCGAGAATCAGGCCAAGGCGCTCTACGCCAAAGACAAGGGCCGCTACGGCCAGTACAAGAACCAAACCGGCCCAGTGATAGACTCGCTGTACTTCGCCGACACCTATATCTACCCCGAACACGCCTACGGCAAGCTCGATGCAGCCAGGATTCAAGATAGCGATTATGGCCGCGCCCCGCTTGGCCCCGGCCCATATCGGGTGCGCGAGTGGATAACTGGTCAGGCCATCATCCTCGAACCCAACCCCAACTACAATCTCACGCCTAATCATCCCGCGATCAAGACAGTTATCTTCAAGATCGTCACGGAGACCAACCAGTTGCTGGCGCAGCTAGAGACCGGCGAGGTTGATATCGCCGCCGAGGATGCGAACCTGAGCCAATTCACCGCGCTCGATCAGCTTACCAGGCAGGGGCGAGTCAAGGCCGTCTTCCTGCCCAGCGCCACCTGGGAACACATTGACTTCAACCTGGGCAATCCCCTGTTCCAGGACAAGCGGGTGCGTCAGGCGTTCGCCTACGCCATCAATCGCCAGGGGATTGTGGACAAGGTGATGGATGGCAGGACCGTGGTGGCCCACAGTTGGATTACCCCCAATATCACCCAGTTCTACAACCCCGATGTTCGCAAGTACGAGTACAATCCTGACAAGGCCCGCCAACTGCTGGCCGCCGCTGGCTACAGCCCAGGCCCCGACGGTATCCTCACTGGCCCGGGCGGGCGGATGAGTTTCAAGTACAGCACCACGGCGGGCAACGTCTATCGCCAGACCGTCACCCAACTGGTGGCCGCCGACCTCAAGGCGGTGGGGGTGGATGCCCAACTTGACTATATGCTGTCCGACCTATTGTTCGCTACCGACGGCCCGCTCACTCGCCGCACCTTCGCTTTCGCCGAGTTCGCCTGGGTTGGCATCACCGACCCGGGCGGTGAGGACCTCTACAGCACCAGCGGTATCCCCACCGCGCAGAACGGCTATAGCGGCAATAACAACCCCGGCTGGAGCAATCCCGAAAACGACAAATTGCTCCACGATGCCAACGATGTCAAGGACATCGTCCTCGACCCGACAAAGCGGGCCGTCGCCTACAAAGCCGAGCAGCTGATCTTCGCCGAGGAGCTACCTACCCTCCCGCTGCATCCCCGCCTCAGCGTCACCGTCGCCCCGGCCGACCTGAAAAACTATCGTCCCGGCGGCATTACCAACGCGCTGACGTGGAACATTCAGGATTGGCGCTGGTAAAGCTAACTACTGCTATCCTTCTCCAGAGCATGGGCAATTGCCTGCTCCAGCGTCATTGCCAACCCCTCCGCCCAGGCGGCGGCGAACCTGGCCTCGCCCAGGCTTTCGCGTAGGGAAGCAAGCAGGAGTTGGTGTTCCTCCTCACCAGGTGCATAATTAGAGGTACCAAGCTCATCGCGGAAAAACTCGATGGCACCGAGCAAGCGGGCGGCTCGCACCTTCTGCTCTTGCACTGCGTCAATACTAGCCAGCCACTCCAGCAATAGCCATATCTGCAAGCGGTCGCCCAACTCCCGCCGCAGCCTCAAGCTCTCGACAATGTGGGCGCGGGCTGCGGTATAATCACCGTCCAGCCGAGCATAACGGCCCAAGCTAGCCAAGGCCATGCACATACCAACCTTATGTCCCAATTCCTTAGATATGGCGAGGCTCTGCTCCTGAAATGAGCGGGCAGTAGTGTAGTTCCCTTGTTCCTCAAACACGAAGCTCCCGTAGAGGAATATGTACGCCATACTAACCTTGTCACCTAGGTGACGCGCGATGCTCAAGCTCTCCTCGAAGTTGCGTTGGGCGGTAGCTGGGCCGTGCTGGTACACTGCTGCGAATATCGCTATCCATGAAAGGGTCAACGCTATCCATGCTTCGTTGCCGGTCGACCGGAATATTGCGAGGCACTGTTCCCCCCAAGTTTCACAAGCCTCTACATCTCCTAGTCGCTCGGCCATTACACTGGCAGCAAACAAGGCCTCCCCGCGCACATTTGGATCAGCCTCACCGGGCATCGCCAACACGGCCTTACACCATGTGTAGCCTTCGCGTTGGTGGCCGCGTCGGTCCCAGAACCAGTGCAGCCCCGCGCACAGCCGCATCGCGGCATCGGTCTCGCCGCGCTCTACCACGCCGTGCAGGGCAACGCGCAGATTATCATGTTCCGCCTCAAACTGGCGTATCCAGACGGTATGCTGCGGTGACATCCACTCGACGTAAGTGTGGTTGGTCATACGTAGATAGTAATCACGGTGCCGCAGGCGCACAGCCAACTGTTCGCGATCAACCGCAAACTGCGCCAGCGCATATTCGCGGATAGTCTCCAACAGCCGATATCGGTCATCCTCGCCTGATGACCCTACCACCAGCGACTTATCCACCAGCTGCCCCAGCAGCGCGGAGACATTCTTGCCCTTATCATCCGGATCAGCCCCCGCCGCCTCGACCGCCTCAAGCACGAAGCCACCCGCAAATATGGCTAGCGCTTTGAACAGTCGCTGCTCCGCCGGGTTAAGCAATTGGTAGCTCCAGTCAATCATCGCCATCAAGCTCTGGTGGCGCTCCGACTCGTCGCGCCTTCCACCCACCAAGAGGCCAAAGCGGTTGCCCAGTCCCTCCCTGATTTGATCTACCCCCATCATCCGCACCCTGGCAGCAGCCAGTTCGATTGCCAGCGGCAGACCGTCGAGCCGCTGGCAAATCTCTAGCACTGCCGCAGCGTTGCTGTCGGTAAGCTGGAAGCCCGGTCGCCCCGCCCGCGCCCGCTCGATGAACAGGCGGATCGCGGGGTAGCTACTCAGCCGCCCTAGCCGCAGCTTCGCCTGGGCGCGGGGCAGGCGCAGCGATGGCACGATGAAGCTGACCTCACCCTGGGTACGCAACAACTCTCGGGAGGTTGTGATTACGTGTAGGTGTTCGCAGTAGCAGAGCAAGCGATGCACGGTCTGGGCGACCGCCGGCACCAGGTGTTCACAGTTGTCCATCACCAGCAACATCTCGCGCCGCTCCAACTGCTCCAGCATGGTGTCAAGCAGCGGCTTGCCTGCCTCCTCCTTGATTTTCAGCACGCTGGCGATCGCCTGCGGCACCAGCTCAGGGTTGGAGAGGCCCGCCAGCTCCACCAACCAGATGCCGTGGGCGAACCTCCCGCTAAGACCCGCCGCCACGGTCAGCGCCAGGCGAGTCTTGCCTACCCCGCCCGGCCCGGTCAGGGTCAGCAAGCGGCTCTCATCGAGCAGGCGGACGATGGCAGCCTGTTCGCGGCTGCGACCGACAAAACTGGTCAGCGGCAAGGGGAGGTTGGTTTTTTGGTTTCGCGGCGGGGGTAGTGGAGCAGGCGCGGGGTCGAGCGTGGGGCGCAGTGGGTCGAGGCTATCGAGCGGCGGCGAACTCCACTCGCTGGTCGTGAACTGGGGGCAGCAGACCAGTTCGAGCAGGTCGAGCGCCTCGGCCTGCGTGGTAATCGCGCCCCAGTCGGCCAGGGTACGTACAATCGCCCGCACATTGGCATCGCTGAGTTGCGGCCCCTTGGCCGCATTGAGGCGGCGGTTCAAATCGGCCATACTGAGGCCAACCGCAGCGGCCAGGTCGGTTTGGTTGGCGTGACGGCCCCCGTCGTAGGGGTAACTCTGGCGGTAGAGTTCCTTAACCCGCTTGCTGAAGGTTGCCAGGTCATACATCACAATCCCCTTGCTGCCTGAATAAACCAACTTCCAGTTCGCCCCGCTCACTGTGACGCTATTGATGTTTGATAGAGACATAGTAGCACACTACTGCTATCGAATCAAGCGCAAAAGTGCAATCTAGTGCTAAAGGATGAGGCGGGACAAAGTAGACCTCAAAAAAGCTCAAAGTTCTCGCGGGGGTAGGCGGTAGAATAGCATTATGCCCCAACTAGCTGCCGTTGCTATTGTCCATGAGTGATCCCGAACATTTCGACGCGCCTCAAATTGGATGACGCATCGCTTCAGCGAGTAGCAGGGGGTTCGCCTCAAAACCAGAAAGGAGGTTATGATTAGTCTAGGTATTACAATTTGGCGTGGGGTACTTAGTACCCCAACACATAAGGAAAGGAATACCCGAATGCCTACCGACAATACGACCCTAGCCGACAGCGGACTGGTGTCAGCGTATGGGGGGCAACTCCCCGATGCGGTGACGCGGTTCGTCGCCTGCGCCCTCAGCATGGTCAACTACGACGAGAAGATAACCTTCGACCAACTCGCCCAAGTCATTCCGGCAGGGATGCAGGAACTGGTGTACGGCTTTAAGTTCCTCGACCAGCCCGGCAATCCGGAGTACAAGGACATCGTTTGCGCCGATCTCATCACCGTTGCCTACGCCTATGCCCTCGGTGTGCCACCTCCGAAGGACTGGAGCGGCTGCGACCCCAACCCTGACCCCAACCCCGACCACAAGTTCATTTCCCACTATGCGGCCAACTTCTACCGCCCCTGCCGCGACAATGTCGGACACCTCGCCGCCCAAACCAACCCGATGTCGCTGCTGCCCGCCAACCAAGAGTGCCTGCCCGGCGACCTAATCGTGTACGGCAACTACAACTCACCGATTGCCTGCCATGTGCTGACCTACGTCGGCCCGGTCAACTGGTTGACCGGGGGTGAAATACGGCCACAAGGCCAGTGCGTGGTCAATGCCAGCATCAACAGCTTCGAGGGTCACATGGTGCAGGGCAGCGGCAGCATCTGGTTGCGGCACTTGGATAACGCCCGCAACGCCGGACTCTACGGCTACGATTGGGCGGAGCAGGTGCGTATCCTCGATCTGTGGAACTAGAAACGACCACTATATCAAGCCCCAAGTGGGCAAGAAAGGTATCAAGCAAATGAAAACCAACCGCATCACCTCGTTCGTCGTCTTTGCGCTCGCCCTGCTACTGGTACTGGGGCAGAGCTTCAGTGCGGTCAAGGCCGCGCCCACTATCCCGTTCAACGCCAGCGCCACGGTCGAGCAGGCCGCTGGCCCGGCTAGCCATCAGCCCAGCGACCAATCGCCGCTCGACATCAGCGTGCAGGGTCGCCTCACCGACAACGTCGGCAACCCGATTACCGTGGCTACGGCGGTGATGTTCCGGGTCTACACCGCGCCCAGCGGCGGCACCGCCGTCCTCACCCAGACCGCAACGATTACCCCCGACGCGAATGGCCTTTTCACCTATATCCTAAACGTTCCCACCAACCCTGGTGGCGGCGACTACAACAATGTCGCTCTGTTCGCCCAGAAGCTCTGGCTGGGTATCACCGCCGGAACCGATGCGGAAATGACCCCCCGCCTGGAGATGAGCGCCTCCCCTTACGCCATGTCCCTCGCCCCGGGCGCGGTCATCAGCGGCAACTTCAACCGCAACGCCAATAGCAACCGTGCCGCGCTCAACGTCTTCAACACCAACGCCACCACCAACAACAGTCGCGGCATCGAGGGTGACGGGCCAATCGGGGTCTTCGGCAAAGCCACCTCGAACACTGGCGGCGATAGCTCCGGCGGCTACTTCTCTAACCCCAACAACGACCCGGGCAACCAGCAATACGGCCTGCAAGCCTACGCCAGCAACGGCTGGGGCATCTACGCCCGCACCGCTGGCCCATCATCGCAGCAGCCCAGCGGTGCAGTCATCGGTGAGAACGATGAGACCGTCACTCCTACGCTAAAGGTCGGCGGCTACTTCACCTCGACCAACCTCAACGGCACTGGCCTGCTCACCTTCGGCGGTGGCTACCTGCATGGGCAAAACGGTCTATCTGGCTACGGCATCTATTCCGTTGATGATGGTCGGCTTGGCACTGGTGTTTATGGCGAAGGTGGCGGCCTTAATGGCCTCGGCCTTTATGGCAACGCCAATATTGGCCCCAGCAGCGACCCCACCGCCATTGGCGGCCTGATCGAGAGCTTCGATGATGCTCCCACCTCCACCGCGCTCAGTCTGATTGGCAAAGGCATCTCCACCGGCGGCTACACCAGTCCTGGGCCGCAGGGCATCATCGTGCGCTACAACGGCAGCGATACCCTGCAACGCGGCGACCTGCTTGCCCTCGACGGCAACAATAGCAGCCTAAATGGGGCGCAGGTAGTCGGCGTGGTCAAGGCCAGCAGCGTGGATAGCGCCGTCGGCGTGGTCAGCGGCGGCTTCTCGGCCTCAGCCTCGGAGCGCAAGCCGGACTTCCAGCGCTTGCAGGCTAGCAACGCCACCAGCTTCAAGGCGGGCGACCTGGTCGAGATGGTCACGTCGGGGCCGGTGCAGATGAAGGTAGATGGCACTGCCAGCATCGGCGGGCGCGTCACCCTCAGCAGCAACGGCAGCGTTGGCGCGGCCAAAGGCAGCACAGACAGCATCGGCAGGCTGGCGAGCAAGCCCGACAGCAACGGCATGGCGACCGTCTTCGTCAACTTCAAGTGAGCCAATCAGATGCAGAAAGGATGGCTCTACCATGAACAAACCACGTAATCAGCGGCGACTATTGCGCTTCGGCCTGCTCCAAATGGCCGCCAGCCTGCTCATCGTCAGCGTCACGCTGGCATCCAGCAGCACGAACTACGCAATCAACTTCTCCCAGATTGGCGCGGGCGGTGGCGAAAACTCCGCCTCGACCAATTATCATCTCAGCAGCAGCGTTGGTCAGCCAATCGCGGGCAATGTTGGCAGCAGCAACTATCGCGCCCACATCGGCTATCGCCAGGCATTCGGGGCGACTACTCCCCACCCCACCGTTACCCCCGGTGGCCCCACCAACACGCCCATCCCGACCAGCACGCCGCTGCCCAGCGCCACCCCCACCAGCACGCCAGCGGCGGGTCAGTGGTCCCCCTACCCGCCGCCCATCTTCGAGCCGAACATTCGCGGTAGCGCCCAGGCGTTCAGCAACACCCTCTACCTGGTCGGCGGGCGGCCCAACGACTTCAACCTTCGCGCCAACGTCTACTACCGTAACATCAACAGTGGCGCTTGGCTGGTATCCGATGCCAATTTCCCCACGCCCAACAATATGTCGAACCTGATCACTGCCGTACTCACCGACTCCAGCGGCGTACACATCGTGGCGCTGGGCGGCAGCAGCCCTGGTACCCAAGGCGAAGGGGGCCGCATCTACGTCTTCACCCCCGGTTCGCCGGACACCATTGTGGAGCTGACCAATGACCGCTGGCCCGCCCGTACTGGGGATAATCGCCCTGTAGTGGCGAGCGGCGGCGCAGTCGTCGGTAACAAGTGGTACGTCTTCGGCGGCATTCACCTGTACGACGATGGCACTATCTTTGTTGACAATCGTACCTGGGTGTTCGACCTCAGCGCGCCCGACGGGCAACGCTGGACGCAAATCACCGGCGCCAACCTGAACGTACCGCGTGGCTACATCGGCGGCATCGCGGTGGACGGTAAGCTCTACGCCGTCGGCTTCAATGGCGATGGCGGCTCCGGCAACTTCACTGATATAACCGCCACCGAGCGGCTCGATCCGCTGGTAGTCTCACCCACCTGGCAGTTGCTTGCGCCGCTACCTACTGGCCGGGGCGGGTTGGCTGCCTACGGCTTCAACACCGGCACCGGCACCCAGATTGACGGCAAAATCGTCACCGCAGGCGGCAACTTCAACACGCCCGACAATCTGGGCTACATCTACGACCCCACCGCCAACACCTGGCAACCCTACGCCAATCTCATCACCGCCCGGCGCAACTTCGGTTACACCCAGTACAACGGGGTTCTCTACTCGATCGGGGGGATAGGCGCTGACGGCAGCTATCTGGCAAGCGCCGAGCAGTTGCTCGCCATCCCTCGCCCCACCGCTACTCCACAGCCAAGCGCCACCCCCGCCACGACGGTAACGCCGACCGATTGCGCCAACCTGTTCACCGACATCACCGGCAATACCTTCTACGTTGCGATCCACTACCTGAACTGCCGCGGCGTGATCAATGGCCTCGACCCGACCCACTTCGGACCGAGCGGCACGTCAACTCGTGGTCAGTTCGCCAAGGTGGTGGTGCTAGGCTTCGGCATACCGTTCTACACTCCGAGCGGTAGCCCCGACTTCCTCGATGTGCCGAGCAGCTACTTCGCATTCCTGTACATCGAGAGCGGCTTCCATGCCGGTATCCTCAGCGGCTTCGACCTCGCCACCTGTCAGGCCTACGGCTTCAACGGCGCTTGTTACCTGCCCAACATCCCCATCACCAGGGGGCAACTGACCAAGCTGGTGGTCAACGCCGCGCACTACACGCTGGTTACACCCGGCACCCAGACCTTTACCGACGTGCCGCCCAGCAACGTCTTCTACATCGCAATCGAAACCGCGCACGCACACGGAGTGATCAACGGCTACCCCGACGGCACCTTCCGCCCCAGCAACAACATCCGCCGTGATGAGATGGCCCAGATTGTCTACACTGGTATCATCAACCGCCCGCACTGAGGACTACGGGCAGGGGGCCGCATCGTCGTCGTCCACCCTGAAGTCTAAACCTGATTACAACCCGGCAGGGGCGCACCAGTACGGTGCGTCCCTGCTGCATTTATACCAGTTGTATTTGGTGATTGCGTATTTCGTTGGGGCGCACAGCTGTGCGCTCTAGCCCCATTTGCACCATTTGATTGACGAATTTGTAATAACATACTTCCCACTTTGCGGGATGCAGAGGCCAGGGCTGAGCGGATGCGGTAGGGGTGGTGGAGGAGCGGGGCGGAGGTCGCGGCAGGTTCGGCGGCGTAGCGCACCGCCTTACCCACTTCAGCTCGGCAGGGCTGCGTGTTCCATTCGGCTAACAACCCGCACCGATAGAAACAAAGAGGCTTTGCGAGCAGGACCGCGCTGCCGAGTCGCTAGTGTGGGAAGGGGCAAGGGGGGAGCCGAGGCGGCGGGCGAGAGGCGGGAGGGGTGAGGAGCGATGCTTGCAACTAGCGGCGAGGTGGAGTACAGAGAGGCGCGCAGAGGCTGCGGAGATGCGCGAAGGCGGGCGCGAAGAGGGGCGCGAAGGGGCGCGAAGGTGGGGCGAAGCCCAGGCGAAAGGGAACGTGAGCGGGGCTGAAGGTGAGAACAGTGCTGGGGCGCGGCACAAGGCGCGAAGGTGGTTGAGAGGCAAACGGGGATTGGGATGCTAAACGCCGCGCTGGTGGCGGGCGAGTGGGTGCGGGTGGATGTGGTTGAGAGGCAGGGGGGAATTGGGTTGCTCTACCCCTTTACACTATCCCACCCTTGCCTGCCCGGCTTTTGAGGGTTAAAGGCTCTGGGTAGGTGTCATCATAGACGGCCCAGTGGTCAATCTTGTAGGGGTCATAGTTGCCATAGCGGTTAGGGTCGGTGTTGTAGAGAACGTATATCTTCTTGAGGGTGGGACCGGAGTAGATCATCGCACCCCGATTGAACTGCTGGTATATCCCTCCCTCCGCACCTTTGTCGTCGCTGACATCGAGTACCACCCGCGAGGTAGCCCAACCCAGCTTCTCCCTTACCCGCGCGGCGGTTTGCTCCAGCCAGACTTTGGCAAACCCCCCTTCAGGAGCGTAGTAGCCAGGCGGCGGGGTAGGGACAGGTAGCGGACTGCTACCATCGTAGTCGTCGGTAAATCCTTGTGCTGTGGTATCATCATACAACACGAAGACGGTCTTGTATGTTTTATCTCCCTCCTTGTTGATGCGGTCAATCATCTGTCCATGCTCGAACGATTGCTGCGCCACATTGATTGGCCCATCATCAGCGTATGGGCAACCTAGTTCCTGCTGGACAGTAGTGTTGCTAGCCCAAAGTTCACCGAACCCGCGTTTGGGTAGCTTATAGCAGCTGAGTGGGCCATTAGTCGGGGTTGGTTGCGGCGGGCTAGGTATGGCAGTCGGGGTAGTCGGTGGGCTGCCTGCATTGTTGTAGCGCCAATCGTAGTAGTGCTGGCCGATGTTGCCCATCTGCACCTTGAAGCCATCGGGCGCGGAGGGAACATAGGTGAGGACACGCCTCTCGTATGCCTGAATCAGCACATCAGTATTGGCCTGGCCCGCAATTTTGGCGGTGGCCCAGTATGCCTCGCTGATCGGGTAGCCGGTGGCGTAGAACCAAGGGTCGTTGAGCAAAGCGTTGCGCTGCATACCGTTCTCAAGCACCGGGCCGCTCTGATTGAGGAACTGCCAGAAGATGAGCGGGATGTTGTGGCGGGTAGCGGTTTCATAGTAGGCGTTATTGACGTTATAGTTGGCGAAGCGGTTAGCGTAGCCCACATAGCCGTTGCGATTGATGAAGGCTGATACATTGGTACCAGTCCAGTCATCTACTTCAGCATTGCTGCTAATCGCAATCTGGAAGCTGGCATAGGTTGGCGCGGTTGGGCTGGTATCATCGGTGTCGGAGGCGATGTCTATCTGTGCAGGATAGCGCGATACGAAGGAGTTGTCACCCACCTGCATCTTGCCAGTGATCAGCTCTTCGGTGAGTAGTCCGTTGGTAACGTAGAACTTGCTCGACTTGTTGCCAGTAGGATTGTTGATCTCCATGCGGCTCTTGTCGAAATACTGCACCAGATGCTTGCCGCCTAGCCCCTCGCTATAATCCTCGTAAATCGGACCGCTGTTCGGCTGTGGCCCCCAGTAGTAGCTACGCTTGACCACGCCCTGAGCAATCAGGCTATCGGTGCGCTGCCATAGCTGCTGGAACGCCGGGTCGGTGAATGCTGGAGCATCAGCGCTTACCCTACCAAAACCGGCAGACGATGTGCCCGCCAGGGCAAACAAAACAATGAACAAGGCAGCAACTCGGCGTTTCATCACTTGCGCTCCTTCTCCACACATGAGGCAGTTGCACGATACGGACGGTGAGGGGAGAGCTCCTCTAATTAAGATAACGAACCGATCAACCGGCGGTTGTATGACGCTGCCCGATTATACTCCATTCTATAGCGCGCAGCAGGGTGCGAAGGCAGAGCGAAGGTGGCGGTGAGAACTGTGGGGAGATGAGCGCGGCACAGCGGCGGGCGACCCGGGGCGGGTGAAGGGGGGCGCGAAGGGGGCGCGAAGCGAGGCTGAGGGCGAGCGGAGGGCTGGGTGAGGCTGCGGCATATCCGAGGGTCGGGTGAGGGGGCGCGAAGGCGCACGCCAGCAGGGGCGGGTTGCCTGGGGCAGGGCAAGAGGACGCAGAGGAGCGGGGCGGAGGTCGCGGCAGGTGCGGCGAGGTAGCGCAGCGCCTTACCCACGCTTCGGCCCGGCTAGGCTACCATTCTATGTGGCTAACAACCCATACCAATAGAACTAAGAGGCTGGCGAGGCGGCCCGCGCTGCCGCGCCGCTAGCGTGGGCCGGGGCAGCGGGTGTGCGGAGGCGGTTGGCGAGCGGCGGGGAGGGATGAGGAGCTATCCTTGCTACTGGCAGCGAGGTGGAGCGCAGGCAGGGTGCGAATGACGGACGCAGAGGCTGCGGAAGAGCGCGAAGGTGGACGCTAAGGGGGCACGGAGGGGTGGCATAGATGCGGATGGCGGGCGCGCGAAGTCAAAGCGTAGGTAGGCGTGAAGATACGCGAAGAAGAGTGCGAAGCACAAAGCGAAGCCTTAGCGAAGGAGAGAGCGTAGATTGGGGCGCAGCAGTCATCTTGTAGACTGGCGCGCAGCCCGACCACACACCCCTGGCGCAGCTTAAGCGCAGCCAGCGGCTCAGATTGGGGCGCGCACAACCACGCTACCCAAGCGAGGCACGAGCGAAGCCTCCAAACATTGCCTGCAGCGCTGGCTGGTATGCCAGCCAGCAGGCGAACGCGCTGTTTATATTGTAACCAACCTGGCACTGTAGATCGTTAATCAACAATTCTCACTTTGTTAGCATTAAGTTGAAGTCTCACCTGGATTTGCGAAGCGATAGCAAGATTTCGGTAAGGATTTGGTAAGTTCGTATCCATCCGCATGGGACTATTTGCTACTAAAGATAGGATAAATGGGTATTGCCATATTATGACTTACGGTATCAGTGCCAAGTTAAGGATCAAAACGCAATGTCAAGTTTTCGCTACACCTTTTGGCGGTTTGCGCCGCTGCTTTACCACCCCCAGCATCTTGGCGTTGGCGACCAGGTACTCG
>JANXYP010000096.1 GCA_025355955.1 Chloroflexota bacterium | reverse complement strand
TGCTTGTACGCTGCCACCGCCGATGATGTTGGCGGGGCAGTAGAAGTTGGCGGAACTGTGGCCGGTGTGGCCGCCGCCACTGGGGTCATTCACCTGCCACTGGGGAGCGTGGCCGAAGGTGTAGGCATAGCTGACACTGAGCAGGTCGGCGCAGTCTATATCCTTAAAGTTCACGCTGTTGGGTTGGTTGCGATAGTTCCAGCCGTTGGTCATGGTCTGCAGATTGAGGCCGGAGGCCAGCTGCAGCATGGCGAGGAAGTCGTAGGCATCGTTTTCGTTGCTAGCCACCAGGTTGATGGCGCACTCGACGAAACGGCGCTGCGCGGGGGTCAGGTTCTGCTCCAGCGTGTGCATCGTGAAGCTGGAGTCGGACGGCGCGGGCGGTTGGGGCGGAGCGCTGGCGGGCTGCATTCTGAGGGGCGGCCAGGCGATGGCAACACCGTCGCTGGCGACCATCGCTGGCAAAATGTTCCAGCTATAATGGAGCGGGGCGTAGCCAGCCATTGTCACCACCAGGCCGTAGACACCAGGGTTCTGCAAGCCGTCGAAGCGATAGTTGCCGCCGCTATCGGTAGATGTGGTCAGCGCAAACTCCTGCCCGCCCTGCGTGGTGGCGATGAAGTAAAAGCTACCAGGCTGGAACAGGTTGCCGCTGCTAGTAAGTGAGGGATTCCAGTCATCCACCGCGGCGTAGAAATCGGTGCGACTGAGCATAGCGGGCGATACGTTGCCATTGACAAACTGCATATAACAGCCATCGCGGTGCCTGCCATCGCCTGTATCCGGCACATCTGCGCCGTTGATCACCCGCGACCAGGTGTAGCCTTGGCCGTCGGCGGTCGCGCCCTCAGTGCCACCCAAAACATTTTGCGCCGCAACCATTCGCACACTCGCGCCGCTCACTGGCTGCCCGCTGCTGGCATCCGTTACCGTCCCGCTGATGCTGAAAACCATCTTGCCACTTCCTTTCGCTCACGTTGCGGATAAAAGAACCTGCTGCATGGATAATAACATAAGTTCTACATCCAACGGCGCAGAGCGCGACTTGACGCAATCACCAAACAAGGCTACAATTATAATTGCGCCCGCAAGGTGTATCACCCATTTGAAAAGGAGTCAATGATGACTAATAGCTTTAACGCCCGTGCCACTCTTACGGTGGGCAACCGCCAATACGAGATCTTCCGCCTAGCCGCGCTGGCCGCGGCGGGGCTGGACCCCAACCGCCTGCCCTTCGCATTGCGTATCCTGCTGGAAAACCTATTGCGTACCGAGGATGGCCTGAATGTCAGCGCTGACGACATTCGTTGCCTGGCACAGTGGTCGCCACGCGCCACCCCCGATAACGAGATCGCCTTCACGCCCGCCCGCGTGCTGCTACAGGACTTCACTGGCGTGCCAGTAGTCGTAGACCTGGCGGCAATGCGCGACGCAATGGCCGCATTGGGCGGCGACCCCAACCGCATCAACCCTTTGCAGCCGGTCGAGCTAGTGATTGACCATTCGGTGCAGGTGGATGCCTACGGCTCCGAGGCGGCGCTGCTAATCAACTCCACTTTCGAGTTCGAGCGCAATCGCGAACGCTACGCCTTCCTGCGCTGGGGGCAACTGGCGTTCAAGAACTTCAAGGTGGTGCCACCCGAAACTGGCATCGTCCACCAGGTCAATCTTGAATATCTCGCCCGCGTGGTCTTTACCAACGATGGGGCGGGCGAAGGCGGCCTGCCGCAAGCCTATCCCGACACCCTGGTTGGCACCGACTCGCATACCACCATGATCAACGGCCTGGGTGTGCTGGGCTGGGGCGTGGGCGGCATCGAGGCCGAGGCGGCAATGCTGGGCCAGCCTGTTTCCATGCTCATCCCCCAGGTAGTCGGCTTCCGGCTGGAGGGCGCACTGCCGGAGGGTACAACCGCAACCGACCTGGTGTTGACCGTAACCGAGATGCTGCGCCAGAAGGGAGTAGTGGGCAAGTTCGTGGAGTTCTACGGCCCGGGCCTGCCCGCGCTGCCAATTGCTGACCGCGCTACCATCGCCAATATGGCCCCCGAATATGGCGCAACCTGCGGCATCTTCCCAGTGGACGCGGAGACGCTGCGCTATCTGCGCTTTACGGGACGGGATGAGGAGCAGGTTGCGCTGGTCGAAGCATACTGCAAGGAGCAGGGGTTGTTCCACACCGCCGAGTCGGCGGAGGCGGAGTATAGCGACACCCTGGTACTCGACCTCAGCACGGTGCTGCCCAGCATAGCCGGGCCGAAGCGTCCCCACGACCGCGTGCTGCTGTCCGAGGCCAAGCAGTCGTTCGAGAGCGCACTGCAGATGATCATCAACCCCGGCGGCATCAAGAACCCCCGCCAGCAGGTAGAGCGTTTCGTCAGCGAAGGCGGCGGTCAGACGGCAACGACCCCGGAACAGGTAGAAGTCAAGCTACCCAGCGCTGTATGTGTGGCGCTGGAGAATGGTGAGTACGAACTGGATCACGGTGCAGTGGTAATCGCCGCGATCACCAGTTGCACCAATACCTCCAACCCATCGGTGATGGTTGGTGCAGGGCTGCTGGCGAAGAAGGCGGTAGAGCTGGGGCTGAACACCCAACCCTGGGTCAAGACTTCGATGCCCCTGGCTCGAAAGTAGTTACTGCCTACCTCGACCGTGCGGGCCTGACCCCCTACTTCAACCAACTGCGCTTCAACACGGTGGGCTACGGCTGCACCACCTGCATCGGTAACTCTGGGCCTTTGCCAACGGAGATTTCCGAGGCGGTGGACCAGGGCAACCTGGTGGTCGTTTCGGTATTGTCGGGTAACCGCAACTTCGAGGCGCGCATCAACCCAGAAGTACGCGCCAATTACCTAATGTCGCCACCGTTGGTAGTGGCCTACGCGCTGGCGGGACGGATGGACATCGACCTGCTACACGAGCCGCTTGGCAAGGACGATCAGGGCGAGCCAGTCTACCTACGCGACCTGTGGCCGACGCAGTTGGAGGTGCATCAGGTGATCGAGCAGGCGCTGCAATCCGATATGTTCCGCAAGAGCTACGGTGATGTGTTCAAGGGCGACGAGCGTTGGAACGCGCTGGATGTGGCCGCCAGCGAACTGTTCCAGTGGGAGCCGGACTCCACCTATGTGCGTAATCCACCTTACTTCGAGGGCATGACTCGTGAAGCGCCCACCAGCATTGCCGACATCAGCGGTGCGCTGGCCCTGGCGATGCTGGGCGACAGCGTGACCACCGACCATATCTCGCCCGCTGGCAATATCAAGAAGAGCAGCCCGGCCGGGCAATACCTGATTGAGCATGGCATCGAGGCCAAGGACTTCAACAGCTATGGCGCACGGCGCGGCAACCACGAGGTGATGGCGCGTGGCACCTTTGCCAACGTGCAACTACGCAACAAACTCGCACCCGACACCCAGGGCGGCTTTACCACCTACCTGCCCACTGGCGAGGTGATGCCCCTCTACGATGCAGCAATGAAGTATCAGGAAGCAGGCACGCCGCTGATCGTGCTGGGCGGCAAGGAGTATGGCTCCGGCTCCAGCCGCGATTGGGCGGCGAAGGGGCCATACCTGCTGGGGGTGAAGGCGGTAATCGCCGAGAGCTACGAGCGCATCCATCGCTCCAACCTGATCGGCATGGGCGTGCTGCCACTGCAATTCGCCAGTGAGGAAAACGCCTCCCACCTTGGCCTGACCGGCAAGGAGACCTTCGACATCAGTGGCCTGCAAGAGGCAATCATGCCATCTGGGGGCGAGTTCAGTGGTGGGCAGAAGATCAAAGTGCGCGCCACCCGTGCGGATGGCGTGTCCTTCGAGTTCACCACCACCCTGCGTATAGACACGCCGCAAGAGGCGCTCTACTACCAGCATGGCGGTATCCTGCAATATGTGCTACGCCAGTTGCTGGCGCAAGGTCAGGACTGAGGACTGAATTGCAGGAGGTATTCCAAAGCTTGATCAACTAAGCCCTCCCAGCGGGGGTTGGGGGGATCTCGCCCTGCGCTAAAGCCGAAGTAAGCAAGATGCACCTAACCTGCTTACCATACTGTGCCTGTAATTAGCACTATCTTTGACCTAAAAACAGGATGCGGGTGCATAATTTAGCCGGACTGTCCCACATGAGGGTCTGGGGGTTCAGCCCTCAGAGGGTGCAATGTGACCAGGCTAATCGCAAGCTATGTGGCTTGACCGCTCTCGTGCTTGCCTTTGTGCATACAGGCATTTGGATAGGTGCTGCTTTAGTATTACAGCCTCAGTTGGCGTAATTGGGCCAGAATGGTGTAGGGGCGAATCGCATACGCCCTGTCGCTTTGCCCAAGCCAATCGTAACTACGTCATCCAGCATAGTAACACCAATTAGCGATGGTGCTGCTATAGGTTGAGGCAGGGCGAACCACGGTTCGCCCCTACAGAACAATAGCATCGCCGCGGCTAATTGGCATAACACTTCAGCCGCTGCGGGCTGAACCCCTAGACCCCAAAGCGGCCCAACCATGAATGCTCTTCAGGCTGCAACGCCTAAAGTGCAATGATAGTGTAATCAGGTAACCACCACTTCGACCTTGTGATAGCCAGTTGCGCCGGAGGCGTAAGGTGGGCGAGAGTCTGCCGCTTGCAGATCGCCGAACCCGTCAATGCTGCGGGTGACGATGGTGTAGCGACCGGGGGTGGCCTGCCAGATGTACTGCCAGATCACCCAGCTATACTGGCTAGGGGTGGCGACAAGCTGGGCTGTATGCCAGGTTTGTCCGCCATCGAGGCTGACCTGCACCTGACGGATGCCGCGATCGCCCGCCGCAGCGGTGCCGCCAATCAGTACACCGCCCGCCTTCAGCGTCGTCCCGCTCTCCGGCACGGTGATGCGGGTGGCGGTGCGTACCGTCGCCATATTGTCCCAACCCTGCGATTGCCAAAAGCCGAGGTACTCGCGGTTGACCACCTCGATGGAGGTTAGCCACTTGACATTCTTCATCCCGAAGATGCCGGGGATAAGTAGGCGGGCGGGCGCACCGTGGTCAGAGCGCAGCGGCGCGTCGTTCATATCGTAGGCCAGCAGGTTGTAATCGTGCATCGCGGTTTCCAGCGTCACACTGTCGGAGTAGCCGTCGCTGGCGCGGAAGACCACATCCTGCGCCCCCGACTGTACCCCCGCCCGCTTCAGTAGATCGGCCAGGCGCACGCCCTTCCACTTGCCGTTGCTGATCAGGTTGCCGCCCACCTCGTTGCTGATGCACTGCAGCGTCACCTCTTGCTCTAGGGCGGGCATGGCCTTGAGGTCGGCATAGCCGATGCTAAAAGCATGGTCGACCAACCCGCTGACGCTCAGTACCCAGTCGGTGGAACTGGGCGAGGGGTCAAAGGTGTTCTTGCTCACTTTGTAGAAAGTGTTGGTGGGGGTAATCACCGCAGGCAGGCCCGCTACCGACATCTGGTCGCCGTTCTGCGCCGCCGCACCGCCCATGCCGTCACTGCCACCGCCATCGGTGATGTAGCGCCAGGCCCAGTAGCCGAGGCCGAGCGCAGCCAGGGCAACCACCCCGCCACGCAGCAGTTGCCGTCGCCCAATGCTTACTCCCCCTCTCCCATTTGGAGAGAGGGCAGGGTGAGGCGCAGCGTCCATGCCGAGCAGCCGTCGCAACGCGCCCTGCACCATTGCGTGGAAGAAGAAAGCAAGAAACAGGGTGTAGCTGAGATAGAGGATGAAGGAGAGCAGGCTGAAGCCGATGATGCCCTGGAAGCTGCCGCTGCCGAAGAAGCCGAGGCCAACCAGAGGCGCGAACACCACCATCATCACTAGCCAGATGGCTGCCGCGTAGACGAGTGCGTTAATCCAGAGCTGGCCCTTGCCGAACATCTGCGCGGGGTAATCGTCCTGCTGTGGCGTTACCAGACTGGGGGCAGCGAACAGGCGGGCGTAGAGCATACCGAGCAGCCCGCCTACGACCACTACCTGGAACAGCACCATGATGAGGAACAGTATCCGCTTGGCGGCAAAGCCGAAGGTTTGGATCAGCGACTCGAAGACATTCCCTGGCACCAGGGGCAGGATGGCATTCTGCACCAGTTCCGGCAGGCTGGGTAGAAAGAGGAACACGCGCAACCCCAGCATCACCAGAGTAAAGCCAACCCCGGCGATTACACCAGCGCGGAAGCCGAGGCTATGCAAGGCGCGGGGGGTAATATCGGGGCGGGGGGTGGGGGCAGGGGTAGCCATGAGTGTTATCCTATCAATAAGTAATCCCAAATAGCGTGACTGGTAGCCCCAATCTAAAATCTGCAATATAAAATCCGCTTTATCCGCCGTAGCTCCAGCCCGTATCTTCCAGGTGGATGGGGTTGCCTTCGCGGTGGACACCGGCGTTGACTACCTCGCCGATGAACATGGTGTGATCGCCATGCCTCGCCTGCGATACGATGCGGCATTCGACGAAACTGAGTGCCGCCTTGAGGATAGGTGCGCCAGTCTCGCCCATCTCGATTTCGTCTTCGCCTAGCTTGTTGCCCACCTTCCGCTGGTGCTTGATGAAGCGGGTTAGCAACGCCTTTTCGCCCGCTGAGATGATGTTGATGCTGAAGACTTTCCCTCTCTGGATCAGCTCTTTGGTCTTCGAGTCGTTCTGGATGGCGATTGCCACCAGCGGTGGGTCGAAGCTAATTTGCGTCACCCAGTTGGCGGTCATGCCGTTATGCTCGTCGCCAGCACGGGAGCCGATCACATACAGGCCGTAGCCAAGCTGGTTGAGGGCGATGCCTTTTGCCTCGTCTTCCATCCTACTCCTCATCCATTACGGGAATGCTGAATTGTGAATTATGAATGTTGAATTGAAGGCAATTCATCCCAGACCACTACCGCATAGTGGCGATGGAGAGCTAGTGTGCCAATTCGCGCTCGGCGCGGTCGCGGGCGATATCACCACGGATGATGTTGCGCTCGAACTCGTCGGCAGCGGCGTGCAGCGTGCCGAGACCCAGGGTAGCGCAGCGCGGGCGGCTGCTGACCACGTCGCGGCCCAGTTCATCCATTAGCTTATCGAAATGAATGTCGCGTAGCTGGTCGAGGGTAAGGCCAATCGCCTCTTCGCTGATGTAGCTCGCGCCTGCCTTGCTGATAGTGCAGCTTTCGGGGGCCATCTCGTATAGCACGTCTTCGATCACCCGCGTTTCAGGGTTAATCTTGAGAAACACGGTTGCTACATCACCACAGCCTGGGTTGCCGCCGGTAAGGGTAATCGAAGGATTATCCATCGTCCCCAACCGAGTCGGATTGTTCGCCAGGTCCAGCACATACTCCAACTGCTCCTGCCTGCTCGTCATCCTTACCGCCTCCGCTTATTTAAGACTGCTATCTAATATTACAGCCTCAGTTGCCAGGCAATATGACATAGTTACGATTGGCTTGGACACTGGGCAGCAGGGCGTATGCGATTCGCCCCTACACCAATCTGGCGCACATATGCCAACTGAGGCTGTAATACTAACATCTAACTCGTATCACGATTATAATACCCTATAGCATTACGCTTGTCAAACTGGGTGCATTTCGTAACTGTTCACAGTTGGGGTATACGAGTTTTAGGCGCAATTCGAGCATGGTCAAACAAGCGCCCAGCGGCTCCTGCCCTTGCGCTGCCCATGTGCTGAACAAACTCTGCCTCGCGTCAGATAACATGGATTGCCGATATGCTGCTGGATTAGCAGCGCTTTTATCGTACAAAACAGGCAAAATGAACCCTTTATCCTGCTCGTTCGTTATACTTAGGGGTATGCCTTGCCCAATTCGGTAACTTGGAGAAGGAGACAGATGAGCAGAAGACGATCCTCTTATGTCGGTGGGTTTGCAGTCATCGCCCTAATCGCGGTAATGTTGCCGCTGGCGGGGCGCGCCGCACCAACTGCTGCCAACCGGCCCAACTTTGACGCAACCGGCGTGGGCTTCACCATGGCCTTGCTCAACAACAACAACGTGGTTGCGGGTATGGGCGCGAGCTGGGTGGAGTATACCCTTAGCTGGCATGACTCCAACCTCGCCCCTGGCAGCTACAACTGGGGCAACGCCGACAACATCATGGACTATGCGGGCAGCCTCCACGTCATCATCCGCGTGATGGACACGCCCGACTGGGCCAGGCCAGGTGGCACCCCCAACAGCTATCCTCCTACCAATCCGCAGAACTTCACTACCTTCATGGCCGCGCTGACTAGCCATCTCAGTGGGCGCGGCACGCCGCCCACCGCCTTCGAGATCTGGAACGAGCCAAACCTCGACTACAATTGGGGCGGCCAATGCCCTGACCCTACCGGCTATATGCGGTTGGTGCAAGCGGCAGCTAATGGGGTACGCTCAGTCAACCCCAGTATCAAGGTTGTCGCGGGCGCGGTTACCACCACCGCTGACTACATCCCCCCACAGAGCAGCTCCGCCGACCATACACCGATTAGCCCCATCCACGCCCCGCTGAAAATTATGGGCGACCGCATCAGCGCGTGCCACACTGATGACATCCTGTTCATCAGGGGTATGTATCAGAATAGTGCGGGCATCCCGCCCACCGTCTTCGATGTATTGAGTAGCCACCCCTACGGTTTCGCCTACGCACCAGAGACCGACCCCCGCGACCCGCGCTACAAGCTAGTTTACCGTCGCGCCGAATTGCAGCACAACGAGATGGTCGCCGACGGCGATGGGGGCAAGCAGATCTGGTTCACCGAGATGGGCTGGCCGATTGACCCGCAGTATATGCCTAATCAAACCGACTGCCCCCGCCCCGACTGGTACTTCATCCAGAGCCAGCAACAGCAGGCTGATTATATGGTTAGGGCGCTGGAGTATGCGCGGGGCAATTGGCCCTGGGCAGGCGTGTCGATCAGCTTCAACTTCGATTTCGTGCTGGCCCCCTGGTTCACCGACCATTGCAATGCCTTCAGCTTCTTCTCCGTCTACGGCTACTGGCACAATAACCCCACTCCCCGCCCCGCCTACTACGCAATCCAGAGTTGGATTACCAGTCCTCCGCCCACTGCAACGGTAGTGCCGACCGCCACCCCCACCAACACTCCTGTGCCAGTGGATCACCCCCCCACCATCGCCAGCGTCAACCTCAACCAGAGCCAGTTCAACCGCAGCGGCGGCACGCTCATCGTGCAGACCAACCTGATTGATGGCGATATTAGTCCGATAGCCAGCGCCTTCCTGTTCGTCACTGATCCCAGCAGCAACACGATCTCGGTGCCAATGACGCTCACCTCCGGCTCCAACACCAATGGCGTGTGGCAGGCCAGCTACGCCATCGCGCCTAACATCGGCAGCACCAGCGAGCTGTATTCAATGCAGGTAATCGCCAATGATACCGCTAGCAACAGCAGCGCCTCGATGCTCTACCCGGTCTACAGCCGACCATACCGCTTCTGGGATGTGCCGGATAGCTACTGGGCGGCGAGCTACATCAACTCGTTGGCGGCGCAAGGGGTAATCGGTGGCTATGGCGACGGCAGCTTCCGCCCCGCTAACGGTAGCAAGCGCGACGAACTGAGCCGAATGTTGACTAAAGCCTACGGCTGGCCGCTGATCAACCCGCCCACTCCCAGCTTCCCCGACGTGCCAACCGGCTACTGGGCCTATCAATATATCGAGACAGTTCACGCGCATGGCGCAGTGGGTGGCTTCCCCGACGGCCTGTTTCACCCCGGCTCCTACGTCAATCGCGGCCAGTTGTGCATCATGATCACGCGGGCATCCGGCTGGCCGCTACTCGATCCACCTACCCCCAGCTTTACCGATGTGGCGCGTGGCAGTTGGTCCTACCAGAATGTGGAGACCGCGGTGGCACACAGCATCGTGGGCGGCTATAGCGATGGCACCTTCCGTCCCGCCAACGGCGTGACCCGTGCCGAGCTTACCCGCTTCCTCTACCGCGTAATACAGCAGCCAACCACAACCCCAACCACTACCATCACGCCGACGGCAACAAGCGCCGTAACCCTCACACCTCCGCCCGCAACTGGCACCGTAACCGACACCCCTCCGCCCGCAACCGCCAGCCCCACACCAACCCTGACACTGACCCCGGCAACGACCGATACCCCCGCAAACAGCACGCCCACACCACCCACTGGCACGCCTACCCCAACTACGCTGGCGGACGCAAGCGGCAGGTAGGATGTAGATGCTGGATCAACTAACCCCCCCAGCGGGAGTTGGGGGAGAAATCTTGAAGCGCAGTGATGTCAGGGTAAGCACGCAAGGTGTAATCCTGCTCACTTGGACTTAGCGTCTGGCGAGATTCTCCCCAACCCATGCTGGGGACTTTTTTGCCTCCAGATTGATTATGCTCTAGCTAGATGGCGGCGCATCGATTTGTATTAGGCCATTAAAATTGCTGAAGGTGAGGTCGAGGAGGTAGTGATCCTTGCCATTGCTGAGGTCTGCTTTGACCCGCTGGATTGTGTCATCGCGGTCGCTAATCCACAGGTCTACGTGGCCGCTGTAGCCGCTGAGGTTGGCGGCGCGGAGCAGTGAGTGGGCGCGGGCAATGGTGGCAAAGTCGGTTTGCAGGTGGCTGGTGGACGCTCCGCCCACCTGCTCGTGGCCGACTAGCCTCACCGCCGTCGGTGAGGTGATCGCCTGGGCATCGAAGCCGCTCCACAGACTGGCAAGGGCAATACGCACCGCTGTGCCGCTGTTGCCGTCCTTCTTCCAACTCGCCCCACCATCACCGCTGGTGTAAACGGTGAAGCCATAAAATACGGCGCGGAACTGCGGTCCGGGCAACGTGCCAGCGCTGCGGACGGTGATGCTGGCTTTGTCGGGCGGAGCAACCGCTGCGTCGATGCTGTAGCCAACGTTGGCGCTGACATCGCTGAGGTTGCCGCCTGCCTGATAGCCAATCAGCGCGGCCATGCTGCCCGCTGCCCGGCCCAGCAGGTCACGGGCAGCAAACTGCGGATCGGCTGATGCTTCAGAGGTAGGGGTTAGCTGACTGGCGGACGCAGGAGTAGCGACTACTGCGGGAACGAACTGCGTGGTACCAGTCAGCAGCGGGCCACCCTCGCTAATCGGCTGGGCCGAGGCGGGGCTGCGGTACAGCTGAATGGCGATAATGATGGCCGCGCCGAGCGCCAGGCCGATGATCAGGGTGAGCAGAGCAACGCCCAGCTCCTGCGCCCGGCGCAGCAGAGGATGGCGGTCCAGGAAGCTAGCCCCGCCCCACAGCACCACCACGCCACAGATGTCACATTCTATTGCGTTCTCTGCCAGCGGATTATCGCATCTTACACAGGTTTCGGTCATTAATCATCATTCTCCCTCACCGATTTCGGGGGAGGGTTGAGGCTGGGAGCAGCCAACCATTACTTGGTCAGATTAGGGGCGGTGATGTTGACCACCTCGTTGAACTTGCTGTAGTCAATCGTTGCCTGGATGCGGCTGCCACTATCATAATACTGAAGGTGGGCCACTGCCCTCTTGCCGTGGAGGTCAACCGTCTGCATTGTTATCTGGATGACGTTGAGCGATTCGGTGATCCTTAGTTGGTGAGCCGGGGTGCCATCCTGCAGAGTTGTTGGACTTCCATAATCGACCGTATCGCCGTTGCCTATTGAAATGTTGTTGAGCAGGTCATACACCTGGCTGGCATAGCGGGTCAGGTTCTGGGTATCGTTCCCCCAGGTTTTGCCCCGGTCAGTGCTAATATAGCCGCTATTGTTTACATAGATAGCATCGAAGACCTGGTTGTTGACCTGCCCAGCATAGCTGGCCCCCGCCTTGCTAAAATCGCCATCAAGAGTCACGCTAGTGTTGCTGATTGTGCCGGTAAACTTGGCGTGGAAGCCAATCAGCGAGTTCATGGTAGCAATCGTCGTGCTCAACTCCTGATTGGGCGTGTCGGTCGCGTTGCCCACTGCACTAGCGGGTGTGTCGGTTGGATTGGTAACAACCACATTGCTGGCCGTGTCGGTCGGGTTGACTACTGGGCTAGCGGGCAGGCTGGTTGGGTTGACGATTACGCTAGCAGGTGTGCTGGTCGGATTGACGACAACCGCACTGCCAGGGGTAATGGTAGGCACGATATTAGCCTGATTGTTGGCGGTGTTGTTGCTACCCTTGTTGGCGAGTAGGAAATAGCCACCCACCGCTAGTATCAGCAAGATTACCACCACGCTAATAATCAGCGGCAGCGGGCTGCCCTGCTTGGGCTTCACGATAGCGGTGTCATAGCCTTGCTGGTGGATGGGCGCAATCGGCGGGATGCCCTGGCGCAGCGGTGGGGCGTTGCTTACACTGCCAGGTATGGTGACATCGCGGCCACAATTGCCGCAGAAGCGTTCACCAGCGATTACGGGTTCGCCACAGATGGCGCAGTATTGCACAGCCATAAGCGCTATTAGCCTTTCTCCGAATGACATCGCTCTCAATACTTCCCTATGAGCGAGGGTTACAGTCAGATCACACGGGATGCAGAGTAATTATACACTCATACGCAAGAATCGGTCAATCGGTTACAGCGGTGGCGTGGAGATTGCGGGATGTGGTATATTGGTATCAGGATCGCACAGCAGTCAATGGCGACAGGCGGGGGGAGAAGACCACGATGTTGATGACCAGAGAACAAATTGAGGCGCGGGAGTTGGCGACCCTCGCGCCTTTTGCGGAAAAAGCCGCCCACTCGCGGGGGCGAATTGTGCCAGAGGCCGAACATCCCTGGCGCACCGCCTTCCAGCGCGACCGTGATCGCTGCGTGCATACCAGCGCCTTTCGCGCCCTGGAATATAAAACCCAGGTGTTCGTCAATCTGACCGGCGACTACTACCGCACGCGGCTGACCCACAGCATCGAGGTGAGCCTGGTTGCCCGCACCATTGCCCGCACCCTCAACGCCAACGAGGATCTGACCGAGGTGCTGGCAATCGCCCACGATATCGGCCATCCCCCTTTCGGCCACCAGGGCGAGTACAAGCTGGATGAGATGATGCAGCAATACGGCGCGGGCCGCTTCGACCACAACGACCACAATCTGCGTATCCTGGAGAAGCTGGAGGATCGCTACGCCAACTTTCGTGGCCTAAACCTTACCTACGAGGTGCGCGAGGGGCTGAACAAACACCACCGCCCCCGCCTGATAATCGATGGCAACCCAGTGGAGGCATATCAGATCAGCATCGAGGGTCAGATTGCTGACCTGGCCGATGACATTACCTACAACGCCCACGATCTGGACGACGGGCTGCACTCCGGGCTGGTTACCTGGGACAGCTTGCAGAAGGTGGAGCTGGCCCGCACCGTAGCCGAGCGCATAGGAGTGTCGCTGCCCCGGCGGGGCAGCGGTGATGAGATGTTGCGCTATCAGGTGGTGCGCCAGGTGATTGATGTGCAAGTGGAGTCGTTGATGGCCTGCTCCAGTGAGCGGCTGGATCGCCACAACCCCCAATCGCCCGACGCAGTGCGGATGTGCGAGGAGAAGCTAATCGCCTTCGATGATGGCATGAAGCGTCAGCACCTCGAACTCAAAGACTTCCTGATGGAGCATATGTACACCAGCCCCGAGGTGCTACGCATGGCCGCCAACGCTCGTACCGTGATTACCGACCTGTTCAGCGCCTTTATGCGCGACCCCAACCTGCTGCCACCCCACCAGCAGCAGCGTATCGCCGATGGTGATGAGAATGACAATGGCGGCGTGGCCCGCATCGTCTGCGACTACATCGCGGGTATGACCGACCGCGCCGCGCTGAAGGAACACCAGCGCCTCACCGGCAAGGCGCTGAACTACGACGATATTGTGGCGCGGATGTTGTAGGGAGTGGAGGGCAACATGATACACAACACTCTAACCAGTCGCGAGACGAACAGCCTGCGCCGACGAATATTCAAGCTCACCGGGCACAGGGCGGTGCTGATCTGCCTGCTGAAGGTTTCTTGGTATCTCTTTGCTTCCACCACTTTACAACACTCATGACCTTGCTCAGTGCAACCAGAATAAAAGCGAATGTTTTAGCAAGTGAGTCGCTTATGACAGTGTTGAAGAGCTGATAGCAGTCGCTTATCAGAGCGCTGACGAGCTGATAAATGCTGACGGGATCGAGCTTAATTATTACAATGCCGGTCACTATAGCAAGTGCAAGAGGCCAGTACTTAGCCTCTTCACTCAACTTCCTGACCTTGCGGATCAACTGTTTTATTGGATTCCACATTCGGAACCCCCTATCATGAGAGCTTGCATTGGGCAAAAGAAAAGCCGCCCCTATGCTGCAAGCGACTGGCTCACAGTTAGTGACGGTCTAACGTCTACGATATTCGATTATAATTGCTTGCGAACCCAGCCAGCGGAACTAGCACATTGTTCTTAATGGGAGTTTGGCTCAACTTGATTGCATTTGCTTGTTGTAATAATAGCATAGTTCCGGCTGCTTGTCAAGGTGCGAGCTGCATCGGGTAGGGCTGTTGCAACCTAAGATTCGTACAAACGAAGCTCAAGCTGCACCCAATCGGGCGTGAGCGCCGCCCCAAAGCGGCGGGCTAGCGCATCGAAGCTGGGCAGGTGCAGTCGCCAACCGCTCGGCGTGCGTTCACGCCACGCCACTATCCGCCCCAGTTTGCTCACCAACTCGTGGGTACCCACTGCCGCCAATGCGCTACCCGCGAACAAGTCTCGCTTGACCCATTGCAGCAAGTTGTGAGTGATAAATACCAACCACAAGTACGCGCTAATCGCCCTGAACTCGGTGCTGCGTAGATTGCTCATGCCATAGGTTTGCCCGCAGGTCTTGAAGAACGCCTCGATGCCTTGCCGCCCTTGATACAAGCCCCACATCTCGGTTGCAGCGTACTTCTCAGCGGGCAGGTTGGTGAACAGCACACCGTATTCGATGCGCCCATCGGGCAAGCTAACCGCGCAGACAATCGCGCGCACCAACGGCCCCGCCGCCACCTCACCAACTTGCACATCGGGGCGACCAGCTACTTTATGCCAGTGTTCGGGGCAACTTTGGCCGCCCACTTCTCCGGCTTGTTCAATCTGGATTTGAGGATGAACAAATAGTCATGTTTAACCAGATAGCGCACCTGTGGCTGTGCGCCATAACCAGCATCGAGGCGAAACACGACCCGTCGCCGATGGGCGGCCAAGCGGCGGCTGACCTGACTAATCATTTCATGTAGACG
>JANXYP010000226.1 GCA_025355955.1 Chloroflexota bacterium | reverse complement strand
TGCAATAAAGATGATCTTCCAATAATGATAGCAATAAGCAATAAAATATTCGCTTTTTGCAGACATCTGCGGATTTTCTACGGCGCTCTGCCCACTCCTTACCCAACCCGCTCTTAACTTGCCAAAACCACACCAAACTCGTAGAGATTTGCTATTAATTGCCAACTCGATCAGCAGAGAAGTAATGGCACGTATCCTGCTGTGGCTACCGATCACTTAAAAGAAGGGGCGGGCTGCGCTCGCCCTATTGTCAGGGATAGTCAATTGGATTTTCAGACCCCTCTACTATTAGCCGAGGCGATGCCCTAGTTCAGTAGGGGCGAACCGTTGTTCGCCCTGCCTCAATCTATAGTGGCATCCTCGCTAATTGGTGTAATACCAAGTAGCCGAGGCGATGCCCTGGTTCTGTAGGGGCGAACCGTTGTTCGCCCTGGTTGTATCTATAGCGGCATCATCGCTAATTAGTGTAATACTACGATTGCAATACGTTCAAGAAAGGACAACTAAATGGCAGAGGAAGCGGCACCAGCCAACAAGATCGTGGTGGTGGTCGAAGATGATCCCTTCATTGGCGAACTCATCCGCGAGACGATCAGCGCCGAGCCGGGCTATCAGGCCAGCCTGGTTGGCGACGCAGCGCAGGCGCTGGCCCTGCTCAAACAGGTGAAGGCGCAACTGCTGATCATTGACATCAATCTGCCCGGCATGGACGGCTATGCCCTGCACGATGCAATACGCGGCGGTGAGGGTTTCGGCAACCCAGAGGTGCTGTTCATGTCGGCGGGAGTGCACGAGCAAGAGGTTAAGAAGCGTGGTATCCAGCACTACCTTGCCAAGCCCTTCGACCTCGACGAGCTGCTAACCATGGTAAGACAGCTAACTGGCGGCTAGAACAACGATTGGACTTACCGATCCACAAAGACGCTGATTACGATGGGCATTGATGCACTTGGGGCGCATCGCATATGCCCTGCTACCTACTGTCCAGGCCACTCATATGCGTTGTCTAGCCCAGCAAATAAGGCTGTAATACCAATTAGCCGAGGCGATGCCCTAGTTCAGTAGGGGCTAACAATGGTTCGCCCTGGCTCAATCTATAGCGGCACCATCGCTAATTGGTGTTAGTCGCGCTGCACGGCCCCACCCCAACCCCTCCCAACGGGAGGGGAGAACAGCAGCAACCCTCAGCATTCAGCATTCAGCGCCCCTAACGCACACAGCCGAGTATCTGGTAGGGCCACTCACCCTCCACGGCACGATGGAAGCCCCCCCGTCCAGCGGCGGTGGCATCATAGAGCGTCGCACCAGATTGACCCTGCCCCAGAAATCTGATCAGCTGGATATAGAGGCGATCCCCACACCAGACCATATCGCTATTGGTGGTATCGGGTGCGACGTTTGCGCCTGCCTGGTATTCGCTAATCGTGGTGGGCTGGGTCGCGCCAGGGTCGAGCCGCTTGAGCAGGATGTGGTAAAAGAGGCTTATCGGGGCGGTTCCACCCGCAACTGGCGGATGCGGGCCGATCTTCTCAATGTAAGCGAGGCTCTGGCTGTCTGGCGACCAAGTGAAGCTGGGTTCGATGCTGTTGCCTGCAGCAGCGCTGATCTGCCTCGAACTGCCATTGGAGAGGTCGAGGATGGTGACTCGGTTGAAGTTGCTGATTTGCTGCGGGTCGAAAGTGGCCGCATCGTTGTCCAGATACGCCACCTTGCTGCCATCGGGCGCTACCTGGTTGATGACGCTGGGAATGGTAACCGGCCGCCCCGCGCCGCTGCCATCGGCGTTGTACGGGTAGAGGGTAAAGCTGGCGCGGGGGTTCTGGGTGGGGTCTTGCTGCTGGGTGAGGTAAAGCTGGTTGCTGGCGCTGGACCAGAAGAAAAGCCCCACCGCTGGCCCGTTCGCGCTCTGCAACTGGCTGGAGGCTAGCGTAGTCTGCGCCTGGGTGTTCAGGTCGGCGCGCCGCAGTGTCCAGGTGAGCTTCACCTGCAAACCGTTGTCAATAAACTCCTGATGGCTGAGTACATAGGCGATGCTATTGCCGTCGGGGGCAAGCAGCGGCTGGCTGAAGATGTAGCTATCGCCAGCCGCGGTGGTCGAGGTCATCACCGGACTAAACTGGCGCAGCGAGGCGGTTGTGATATCTCCCACTGTGTAAGTGGCAGTGAAGACGTGCATCGTCCCTGGCGGGGTGCTGGAGAAGGAAACCAGATAATGATCCTGCAACTCGTAGGGTACCCCGATCGGCATACTCAAGTTTAGTGTGGAGGTCACGCCCGTAGCAGCGAACAGGCCCAGATGAACTGCGCCGCCTAGCTCGACCGCGCCATTGAAGCTATTGGCGTTGCGGTTGAACACCAGTCGGGATTGGGATGCAGGTGTCGTAATTACGCTGGGTGGTAGGGGCGCGGGCGCATCAACCGACTGCGATTGCACATAGATACCCGCCGCGATGGCAACCGCAACCAGCAGTGCCACACCGACTTGCACGAAGATGATGGGCGAACTTTTTCTTTTCGCGGCTGGTCTGTTCATCCTTGTTTGACTCCTCTCCCACCGGGAGAGGCTGGGTGAGGGTAAGATAAGCCCTGGCTAAAGCGCACGTGCAGGGTGCGCTTGCTCTGCGGCCCAACGCGGGCCAGTTCCGATAGGGTCAGGCCCACTACCCACAACGGCTGTTCGCCGCGCTCAGGGTTGGTGGCAATCAGCAGCGGCCAACTGGCGCGCAGGTGGGTGGCGATCTTCGCGTCTACCATAATATCCTGTAGCGATTTGCTCTGCCCCTGCAAGCCCAGCGGTGCGATGCGTTCGCCGGGCCGTCGCCCGCGCAGGATGAACGGCGGGCTGAAGCCACTGACATCCAGATAAGCCTCGAAAGGCTCGATGGCGGCGGGATCCGCTGGAGGCGCGGTCCAGGCGAAGCTAGCCTGCCAGCCGAACGGCAGCTGCAGCGTAGCGGGTGGCGCAACCAGTAGCGGCGCGGGCGCGGCCAGTTGCGGCGCGTTGTCGCGATCCAAGATGCGTAGTCGCTGCTCCAGCCCCTCACGCAGCGCGACCACGAAGCCGTTAGGCTCACGCAACATAATCAGGCCATGAGGCAGGTTCATGCGGGCGCGGGCCGGGCCATCCTTCCCCAGCGCCGCATCAATATGCACCCGCTCCAACCCTTCCACGTGACCAACGATGGTAAGCACCGCCCGCCGCAGGCAGTAGGGCTGCAAGGCTAGCGGCGTGTCGCGCCAGACTGCGCCATCCAGACGCACCACCCCGTCGCCCACCGTCGCCAGTTGCGGCCACAACGCATCCACCTGCGCCTCCAGGTAGTCATACTCCGCCGCGTAGGTCAGACTTGCCCGCCACACGTTCTGCTTGAACTCTGGGTTGTAGGCTTCCAACGCGGGGATGAGTTGGTGGCGCACCTTGTTGCGGCGCAGGCCCAGGTCATCGTTGCTACTGTCGCGGCGCGGCTTGAGGTTGACCTGCGTGCAATAAGCCTCGGTGTCCCGTCGCCACAGTGCCAGCAGCGGGCGTACCACCAGCATCAACGGCCCTTGCCCTGATGGCGGCGCATCGCTATCTATGCCATCCTCATCGAAGTCGGGAACATCGGCCTCGGCTAGTCGGAAGATCGGCGCAGCGGGCCGCATCCCCCGCAATCCGGCCAGGCCGGTGCCTCGCAGCCAGTGGATTGCTACCGTCTCTACCTGGTCATCGGCAGTGTGGCCGACCGCCACCCGCTCCGCCCCGATACTGCGGGCCACATCGGCGAGGAAGGCGTAGCGCACCTGCCGTGCTGCCAGCTCTGGCGACAATCCCCGCTCCGCCTGATACGCCCGCACATCCGCCGCGCTGATGGTGCAAGGCAGGTCGAGTTGCCGCGCCAGCGACTGCACGTAGCGGGCATCGCCCTCCGCCTCCAGCCCGCGCAGCCGATGGTTGAGGTGGGCCACGTGCAGCCTCAACTGATAGCGTTCACTTAGGCTATGCAGCAGATGCAGCAGGCATACCGAGTCCGCCCCGCCGGATACACCGACCACCAGGGTCTGTGGGTGGGTGAATAGCTGATTGTCGTCGATGAAACGTTTAACCCGTTCTGCGATGTTGGGCAAAGTGACGACCTGCTCTTCCTCTGCGCCATATTCCACCTCCAGCCTGGGGTTATCATAAACGTTATGGCGGAAAATTACAAGACTGGGGCGCACAAAGAAATGCGCGGCTGGCCGATTGGTCAGTCGCGCTAGGTTATGGATATGCGATTGTGCTGGTGACGACGGGTGGATTTGAACCACCGACCGAGGGCTTATGAGTCCCTTGCTCTGCCACTGAGCTACGTCGCCAGGTTAGGGGATAAGGGAAACGCGCACAAGATTGTACGCGCTTCTCGCCTTATATTGGTAGCGGGGGGCGGATTCGAACCACCGACCTTTGGGTTATGAGCCCAACGAGCTGCCACTGCTCCACCCCGCGATCTGTTTGCTGCAAGGGTATTATACAATACGCGATGCGCTTTGTCAAGCGGGATCGCGGTGCAAAAATGAAGGCGGGGCCGGTGGCAGCCGGACTCGCCTAGATCTTGTCGCCGTCAATGGCAGATCGACTGCGCGACATGGTTATTATACCCTCATATCCTCGCCCCGCGCATGACCCGATGGTACTCTTTTGCCATAGTAAATTGGTCATGGCAAATCAGCAAGAGGCTGCGGCTCGACCTACGCCCTCGGCCTGGATAGGAAGCGTAGCCCCGCTGCCTGGCGGTCGCCGATGCTCATTGTGGGGTAGGCATGAATGGTCAGGGCAATCAGGCCGGGGTTGATGCGATTGTGCATTGCCACCGCGAACTCGTGGATTAGCTCCCCCGCGCCTGGCCCGATGATATGCGCCCCCAGCAGCCGCACCGCCAACTTGCCACCAATCCCCGGCGTAGTGATCAGCTTGATGAAGCCATCCGCCTCGCCCTCGATGATTGCCCGGTCAACATAGCGAAGAGGCAGGTAGGTAATCTCCAGCTGATCGCCGTGCTGCGCCCGCGCCTGCTGCTCCGTCAGCCCCAGGTGCGCCAGTTCTGGATCGGTGAATGTCACCCAGGGCAGGGCGCGGTAGTCGCGCTTGTTATGTCCGCCCAGGATATTGCGGGCCACGAACCGCCCCTCCTGCTCGGCCACATGGGTGAAGTAATACGGCCCCACCACATCGCCCGCCGCCCAGATGTTTTCTGCATTGGTACGTAGCATACTGTCGGCTTCGATGCCCATGACCCCCCCCTCACGGTGTAGCAGCACCCCGGCCGCCTCCAGGTTCAGCCCGTCCACGTTCGGCTGACGGCCAACCGCCGACAATATCGCCGTCGCCACGATGCGCTGCTCGTCACTTCCCTGCTGCACAATACCCACCTGCTCGCCCTCTTGCTGCTCTATACGCATCAACTTGGCGTTCAACAGTATACGTATCCCATCAGCCTGCAGCCGCTGCTGTAGCGCTGTCGCCAAAGCCGTATCCTCGTTGCTCACCAGCGTGGCCGCCCGCTCGACAATCGTCACCGCGCTGCCGAAGTAGCGGAACATCTGCGCGAACTCCACGCCGATCGGGCCGCCGCCCAGCACCAGCAGTGGGGTAGGCAGCGCGTCAAGCTCCAGGATGCTCTCGTTGGTATAGCAGGCTTGCAGGCCGGGGATGTTTGGCACGACTGCACGTGAGCCAGTGGCGATTACGAACTTGTCCGCCGTGTAAACCTGCCCGCCAACCCGCAGGTGGTTGGCATCCTCGAAGCTGGCCGCACCCCACAGCAGGTCAATGCCCAGCGCGGTGAACACCGCAGGCGCATCGCTCACCTCGATCTCGGCGACCACCGCCCGCATATGCCCCATCGCCGCCGCGAAGTCGAGCCGCAGGTTGTCGAACTGTAGCCCCAGCGCCTGTCCATCCCGCTGCACCGTGTGAAACAGTTTCGCGCTCCGCAGCAGCGTCTTGGTCGGCACGCAGCCGTAATACAGACAGTCGCCACCGATCTTGCCCTCGCGCCGCTCGGCCATCGCCACCCGCAACCCCTTGCCCGCCTGCGCCAGCGTCTTAGCCGCAGTCAGCCCCGCCGTGCCGCCGCCAATCACAATTACATCATATTGCGTGCTGCTCATCCTTCACCACCTTAGGCACCCCAATTGATATAGCCTGCCTGGTTTCTTCCTTATAGAGCGGCCACGCAGCGGCGAAGGCAATTGCCGCCAGGATAGCGCTGCCCAGCAGCAGCCCGTCGAACTGCAGCCCCCACCACTGGATGAACAGCAGGCCGAACACCACCCCCAGCACGTTGCCCAGGCTGTTGCCGGTGCCGAAGAAGCCCAGCACCGCGCCGCGATCGTGCGCCCCGCCAATGTGTTCGGCCAGATCGGTCAGGTAGGCAAGCGCGGCGGGTACGAAGCCGCTCTCGCCCAGCTCGCCCACCGCCGCTGGTAGGATCAGCAGCCAGGCCCAGGCCGCCCCGCCCGCATGGTTGAAGGCGAATAGGCAGGCGCTGACCACCATCGCCGCGCCGCTGGCAATCAACATAGCCCGCATCCGCGACCCCGGCATCACCCGCCCCGACCAGTAGGCCAGCCCCGCTCCATAGATCGAACCGTAACCGAGGAACACCAGCCCGGCGGTAATCGTCTGCCCGTACAGGCTGCCGACCAGCGCCTGATTAGGATTGGGCGACGAGCCGAGCAGCAGGATGGCGGTGTAGGTGTACCACATCCCCAGGATGGCATTGGCGGCAATCCAGACCGGCGCGAACTGCCACAGCCGCCGACTGCGTAGCAGCCCCAGCCAGGTGCGCCGATCCACCTTCAGGTTGTCGCCCGCCTGCTCATCGACGCGGGCGTTGCGGTAGCTGTCCTTCATGAACCAGGCAGTTAGCAGCAGGGTTAGGCCCAGCAGCCCGATCGCCAGGTAGAAGCTGCCCTGCCCCATTGTCTGCCACAGAATGCTGGACAGCACCACCCCGCCGATCTGTGCCGCCAGTCCCAGCCCCTCGTATAGCGCCACCGCCCGCCCCCGCCGCGCTGGTGAGCCGCTAGTCGCGTCGGTAAGCAATGCCAGCCCAGCAGGGGTCGCGCCCGTGTTCGCCGCCCCTGCCACAATGCGGTTGAGGATCAGCAGCGCGAATAGGCTGGTCAGTGCTGGGATGAGCGTAGCAAGCATCCCCGCCGCCACCATCAGTAGCAGCACGGTGCGCCGCCCCAGCCGATCGGATAGCGCGCCCAGCGGCGGTGCGGCCAGCGTCTGTGTCAGATACAGCGCCACGTTGAGGATGCCCACCTCGGTCAATGTGTAACCGATGTTGGCCTTGACCAGATCGGCAAGGTAGAAGACTAGCAGCACCTCGCTAACCGCGAACGCCAGCCGCTGCAAGAAGGTGGCAAGCAGCACGATGATCAGCGTGCTGCCCAGCGGCTCTTGCTTCGCCTGCTCCGCCCCTACATCTCCCGCCTGCTTGACCGCATCTGATGCTAGCATCACGCCCCCGATTTCAATAATATTGCCCTCAACAAAAATGCCCGCTTCTATAATCGGGCATGGCTTACGTGACTGTATTATACCACTTGACGGGCCAGAATGAGGGGGTTATAATCAGCCATGATCTCTTCAAATTACAGGCTAACCCCATGATTATTATCGTAGGCGCAGGGCTGGCGGGCCTGACCGCCGCCAAAGTGTTGCGCCAGCGCAATCTGCCTGTCACCTTGCTGGAAGCCAGCGACGGTATCGGTGGGCGGGTCCGCAGCGACTACCAGGATGGCTTCACCATCGATCGCGGCTTCCAGGTGTTCTTCACCGCCTACCCGGCTGCTCGTCGCCACCTGGATTACGCCCGCCTCGACTTCCGCGAGTTCGATCCCGGCGCGATTATCGCCAAAGCGGGCCATAGCACAATCCTCGCCGACCCGCTGCGTCGCCCCCAGCATTTGTTCGCCACCCTCGCTTCCAATGCCATCACCCTCGGCGACAAGCTGAAAGTGGCGCAACTGACTGCCGACCTGTGGCGGCATAGTGCGGAGCAGATCAACGCCCGCCGCGACTCCACTTCCACCCTTGCCTACCTGAAACAGTACGGCTTTAGCGACACCTTCATTGCCAACTTCGCCCGCCCCTTCTTTGGCGGCGTGTTTCTCGACCGCCAGCTAAACACCAGCGCCCGCATCTTCCGCTTCGATTACAAGATGCTGGCCGCTGGCCGCACCGTCATCCCCGCCGCCGGTATCCAGGCAATTGCCAACCAACTAGGCGAAGCCTCACAGGGCCAGATTCGCTTGCAGACTCCGATCGAGGCGCTACTACGCGACGGCAAAGGCCGCGTTGTCGGCGTGCGTACCGCGACTGGCGAGGAACTGGAGGCCGATGCAGTGGTCATCGCTACTGATGCAGCCACTGCCGCACAGCTTACCGGACTCACCCTACCCACCGCCCACGTTAGTGCTGCCTGCGTCTACTTCGCCGCCGACCGTTCGCTCTATGATGAGAGGCTGATCATGTTGAACGCCAATGGCAATGCCTTCGTCAACAACGTGCAGCAATTGACCAACGTCGCGCCGGAGTACGCCCCAGCGGGCAAGCATCTAATCTCCTGCGCCATTGTTGGGCTGCCCGCCCTCAGCGATGCCGCTATGTTCGCCCGCGCCAGAGAAGACCTCGCCCGCCTGTTCACCGATTCCGCTGTAAACACGCTACTGCCCTTGCGCGTCAACCGTATCGAGTTTGCCCAATTTGTCCAGCCCGCCGGTATCAAGGCCACCCTGCCCGCCAACTTCACTGGCATCCCCGGCCTATATTTCGCTGCCGAGTTCACCAGCTACAGCAGCATCAACGGCGCGATTTTCAGCGGCGAACAAGCTGCCGTCGCAATTATTGCCCACCACACCGCTGCACCTGCATCTTAATCCCGTACTTTGGCCGCAGCGTAATCAGTGGATCGGTGGCGATGCGCTGCCGTGGCACCAGCGTGAAGCTGACTCGCTGGGCAATCGTCGCCAGGATCAGCTGCCCCTCCATCATCGCAAACTGATTGCCGATGCAGATGCGTGGTCCGCCGCCGAACGGCATCCAGGCGTAGCGCGGCAGCGCCTTCTCCATCTCTGCGCTCCAACGCTCCGGCATGAACCGCTCCGGCTGCGCGAAATACTCCGGTTTGCGCTGCATCAAATAAGGGCTGACCAGCACGATCGTCCCTTTAGCAATCAGGTGGCCGCCGATACGCACGTCGCGCATCGCTTGCCGCCCGATCGCATAGGCGGGCGGGTAGAGGCGCATTGATTCCTTTAGCGCCTTCATGGTGTAGGGCAAGTTAGGCAGATCGGGCAAGCTGGGGGTGCGGCCTTGCAGCACGCCATCAACCTCTGCCTGCATTTTGGCGTAGGCATCAGGGTGCTGGCTGAGGAGGTACCAGGTCCAGGCGGTGGCGTTGGCGGTGGTCTCATGCCCAGCCAGGAACAGGGTCATCGCCTCGTCGCGCACCTGCTTATCGCTCATGTAGCTGCCGTCGTCTTCGTCCTGGGCCAGCAGCAGCATCGAGAGCAGATCGCCCTTATCCTCGCCCGACGCGCGCCGCTGCTCAATCATCCTATATATAATGCTGTTCAGCGCAGCCACCGCTCCCCGCATCTTGCGGTTGCCCGGCGTATTCCACGCTAGCGGGATGTGGATGGGACGGCGCACCTGGCTGGTGGTGTAGCGCATCACAATGGTGATCGCCTTGCCCACCTCGTCGGCATCACCCAGCACGTCGGCATCAAACAGCGTCTTGCCCACAATACCGAGTGTCAAACGCATCATCTCTTTGGCAACGTCGACCGTCGCGCCGTCGGCCCAGTGTCGCTGCGCCTGCTCACTATATTCCGCCATCGTGTCGGCATAGCTGGCGACGCGGCGATGGGCGAAGGCGGGGGCGACTAGCTTGCGCTGATGGCGATGGAGTTCGTCCTCGCTGGTAAGCAACCCATTGCCCAGCACCGGCCTGCCGAACGTACTCAGCCCCGGCCCTTTATGGAAGGCATCATGTTGCTCCACCAGCAGTTCCTGCGCCAACTCCGAGGTGTTGAGCAGCACGATATTGCGCGGCCCCAGCCTGGTGCTGCCAATATCGCTGATCTGCCCTCCTAGTTGCTTCAGCATTGTCAGCCGGTCGCCAAACATCGCCTGCAACGTGCCAACGATGGGCCTCTGCCGCACTACCGGGATAGTCATCTCACGCATTGTATTGCTCCTTTCACAACCCGACGGGCAAGTGCAACCTTCCCCCCAACCCATTACCTTCATCTTTAATCTTCAATCTTTGGCCTTTAATCCCTATCCACTAATTATATCATTGAAGCATGAGGTTTGTTTCATGTTTTAACATTTGACAACATATCAGCGGGTGTGCTTCACGTTCCTGCAAGGCAGGCAATCGTAGGGGCAAACCGTTGTTCGCCCTGTGGTCGGGTACATATAAACGTGACGCGCACCCCATTTCAACATCTGCCCTGCTAAACCCGCGCTAATCTGTTATAATGACCGCGCTGTTATCCCCTTGCCAGAACCGCGAAAGGAAACTTAATGCTGTTGTCACACCTGCTTGCCCCGCTGCTGCAGACCGGCCCGATCAGCGGCACGCTTAACCAGACCGCCACCGCCAGCGGCACGGTCACGCCCACCATCACTGTCAGCCCCGCCGTCATCCAGGCAGTGCAATCTACACCGATACCTCCGTTGTACAACATCGGCTCGGTCATCACCATCATCCTCAGCCTGGTGTTCGTGGTCGGCGTACCATTCCTGCTGATCCGCCGCTTTGGTGTGTCGCTCCGCTATATGCTGTGGGGCGCGTTGGTGGGGTTTGCTGGTCAGATGATAATTGTGCCGCTGGTGCAGCAAGGTATTGGCTCTGTTCTCAACGTTCCTGCCAACCCCGATATTATAATGCTACTCGGCCTCGTCCTGATCAGCTCGCTGGTGGCTGGCCTTGCCGGAGTGCTTGGCTTCTACCTCGTCTGTCAGCTAGTGCTGAAGTACGACGAAGAACGCACCTGGGGGGGAGCAGCAATGACCGGGGCAGGTGCCGCAGCGATATGGGTGGCGCTAAATCTCATCTTCTCTTCCGCCACTGGTCTTGTTTCCGCACTGCAGTGGCCGCCCTCGCCTGCTACCATCGCCCAGCTACCCGACGCTGTGAAGCTACAGCTCCCCGACACCGTCAATGCGATCAAGCAGCTTAGTGGTTATGAGTGGATTCCCGAACTTTGGTTTGGACTCACCTTCGCCATCGCCACGGTTGCGGCGGCTGTGCTAGTGTTCGCCTACTTTCGCCGCCGCGAATGGACGTGGCTGGCTGCTGCAGCGGGCCTGCTCTTGCTTGTCAATGCGTCGGGCAACGCCTATGGCGGCAACATCATTGGCTACATCTTGAGTGGCCCACTAGGTGTCCTAAATGCAAGCGTTGTGTTGATGTTGGTGGATGCCCTGCTTGTCTACGCCAGCATCTACTTCATCCGCCGCCTGTACGAGCCGCCCGAGGTCAAGACTGCGCCTGCAATTGCTGCCCCTGGCGCAGCAAAGGTGGTGGATGCAGATCAAGTCATGTCCGACCATCCTGAGCTAGAGCTACCCAAGCCCACCCGCCGCAAGCGCAGGCGCTAACCGCTCCAGGCATGATGGATGAGTATCCGAGTTAAACTCCCCTCCCGCCGGGAGGGGCTGGGGGCGGGTCCGAGTCGCGCTGCACGCACCCACCCCTCCCCCTCCCGGCGAGAGGGGAATCCACACTCCCGCCATTAAAACTTTGTTTAAGCGGCAGTGGGCAGTGAGTCTGGCATGAAGATGAAACCATGAGTAGGGTGCAGACTGTCATATATTCAGGCGGCACCAAGGGAGGCTGTAGGGGCGTGATTCATCACGTCCAGGGGCAATGATTGAGTCACCCCGAAGCTCGATCAACCAAGCCCCCAGCCGGGGTTGGGGGGAAAAGCTGCCCCTAGCCAACGCTGAAGTTAGACCAATGCAAAAAGCCCCCAGCGGGGGTTGGGGGAGAAATGTTGAAGCGCAACGGTGCTATTGCTAACCCATAAAGAGTATCTTGCTTACTTCAGCATAAGTATGGGGCGAGATTCTCCCCCGACCCCCGCTGGGGGCTTAGATTAAATGATCTGGCGGCGATCTGTTCACTCCGCTAATAAACTTGGGGTGACTCATGTTGCTGAAGACGGAACTCATCCCTCGTATCTCATCCCTCGTTACTCGTACCTAAAGAAAAGGAGCAACATCATGCAGAACCAGACGCAGAACCAGCTACTAGTTACCACCGGCTTCGACTTCTCCGGCTTCCAGGTAGTCCGCTACCTGGGCATCGTGCGCGGCATCACCGTGCGTAGCCGCAGCGCAATTGGTCAGATCGGCGCAGGGGTGCAGCAACTGTTTGGCGGCAACCTCAGCCTCTACACCGAGTTGTGCGAACACGCACGTCAAGAAGCCTTCGACCTGATGGTGCAGCACGCCACCGCCATCGGCGCAAACGCCATCATCGGGATGCGTTACGATGCGAACGAAGTGGCGCAGGGCGCAACCGAGGTGCTAGCCTACGGCACGGCGGTGGTCATCCAGCCCGCCAAGCCCAACCCCGGCTACTAACCGCGCCCCCACTCCCACGCCGCGCCTTCCCCGATCGGGGGTGGGTATTTGCTGTTTACCCCAACTTTCGGATGCGCGTCGCACTCTAGTATTACAGCCTCAGTTAGCGTTAATGCGCCAGAATGGTGTAGAGGCGAATCGCATACGCCCTGCCGCCCTGTGTCAAAGCCAATCGTAACTACGCTATGTTGCCCAGCAAGTGAGGCTGTAATACTAGCCAGGCAAGCGTTAGGTAGGGCGAACAACGGATCGCCCTGGTCGGGCCTGCAAAAACGTGACGCGCACCTGGGCGTTGCTAGAACGTCGGTAAAGGGGAACCCAACCACTGCGCCGCTTTCATTCACAATTCAACATTTACAATTCAACATTCGTAATGCTGTTGCTGCTATTGGCTGCCTGCGATAGTGCCAACCCCACCCCACTTCCCAATCCGATCGTCAGCCCCATCGCCAGCCCGGTCGCTCTACCCCACCCGACGGCGGTTGCCGTCCTCCCCAGCCCGCCGCCCACCGCTACTGCCACCGCTGGTCTACCCATCGCCCAGCCCACCCCGCCTGCGCCGATTGACCATCCCGAATTGCCCGCCTATAAGCCACCGCTTGCAATTACCGTCAACGGTGCGCCCGCGCAAGATGCGGCAACGACCCCTAGCAACAAGCTGCTGGTAAGCACCGCCAATGGCCTGTTCCGCCGCAATGCCGCTGACGACAACGCCGACCCCGCCACCTGGACCTGGCAGAAGCTGGGCGACAAGACTCCGCTGCCCAACCTGGTCTCAGTCGACGACAACACCCTGCTGGCGGGCGACGCGCCTGCGTGCGATTCGTTGAAGCCACCCGGCATCGGCCTGCTGCGTAGTACCGACGGCGGCACAACCTGGGTCAGTGTCAGCGGCGACGACCAGCCCAACACCCCTCTCTACGCCCGCCCGGTGGATACTAGTGGCGACGACCTGTTCGCCGTTGCCTGCAACGGGGTCTACCGCTCCACCGACCAGGCCGCCAGTTGGCAACTCCAGCCCGATCTCGCTACACCGAACGCAACCATCACCGACCTGGCGCTCAACTTCGACGGCAGCACCATGTACTTCGCCGCCAGCGACAAGCGCAGCATCTCCACCCTATACCGCAGCGATGCCAATATCAACCGCTGGGCCACGCCATTGCCGCTAACCTCCACCTGGAATGCAACCTTCGTACGCATTGGCCCGCCCGATCAGAGCCTCTACTTCGGCTCACCGCTCGGCCTCTACGTGCGGCCCGCTGGCGGGCAGGACTGGCGGCTCGATACGGCAGGGCTGCAGGACACCATCCTCGGCGGTGATCCTCGCAGCGGCTACGCGCCCACCGCCCCGCAGCGCAACGCTGGTCTCTACGACCTGTTCCCCGCCACCAATCTTCTGCTGCTGGGCGCGTCCAACGGCCTATACGCCGCCATCCCTGGTCAGCCCTGGCAACTTACCGCCCTGCGCGGCACGCCGGTCTACCACCTCTTCTTCGGCCCGGGCGGCCTCTATGCCCGCATCCCTGGGGGGGTGGTGCTGCTCAGGGCCAAATAATCTGCAATATGCGGGCAAACGAAAACGGGATAGCGATTGCTATCCCGTCAAATGTATGTCTGAGGTTAAGCGGCGCAGCGGATGTCAGGGTGTGGGGGCTGGGACCGCGCTGCTGCCGTTATTGGTGCTTTGGCTCGGATCACCGCCAACGTAGCCGCCATCGGTACCAGAGCCACCAGTGCCGCCATTGGTAACATCGCCACCAACGTAGCCGCCATTGGTGCTAGGATCGCACCCCTGAGTTTGTCCATTGCTACATGCTGGTGCGCTACCGCTTCCATTGTTAACATCGGCAACGATGGCATGAGTGGTGCTTGAACCCAGGGCAACGTTGTGCGTTGCTGGGAACGATGCAAAAGCCATTCCTAGCATCAACAATAGAACCACTGCTGTTATGAGTATACGCTTAATCAAAGCTAACCTCTCTTTGCTGCACCGAATATAGCATTCCTTCCAAGCAACGCTTCGTCTGTATTGTAACACCCTTTCAGTGGTTTGTCAATAGGTATGAC
>JANXYP010000046.1 GCA_025355955.1 Chloroflexota bacterium | reverse complement strand
TGAATAAAAGATTTGCGAAACTGCTTCCCTGTGATGCTTTTCCGGTATTCAGACAGCGGCTCACCCACAAACCGATAGTCAGCTAGCTGACGGTTAGACGTAACATCGAAGTAAACTCGGGCAAAATCTTTGGCAAGCGATGCTACCTGCTCCGGTGACAACACCGCGCCAGCCGCATAAGCCTTCAGCGCGGCCAGCAAGTCGCGGTGGAACAAATCTTCATACTTCGAGGTCATAGCACCTTCCTTGTTCTACGTTAAGTGTATACGCATTATAGTTCAGCCCGCCCTGAGTTGCAACCTTACCGCAACCTTACCATCGCCTTACCAGCACCTTACCAAACACGGATAACTGCACCTAAATTGCCCGGCCCTCGCTATTGACAGGCTGCTACAGCAGGTATAAAATCTAGTCAGCCCCAGAGCTTGCAAATAAACGCGACTTATGGGCGATGGTCAGTATGCCTGTGTGTACATGGGGGTATGGCGGAAAGGTATACGCGGCTCCCTTAAAAAGAGTTGCCCTTCAGGATTGTGGGTTCGAGTCCCATTACCCCCACCTTTCCTTCGAGTTTTGAGTTTTGAGTTTTGAGTTTTGAATTAGGTGGTGCAGGGTTCATACCTCGAACCCTGCGCCACCTTTTTGCCCGTTGCGCCGGGTACACATCACGTGCTTACAGATATAGCGTTCAGGAGGGGCGAACCGTTGTTCGCCCATAGACATGAAGCTAAGGAAACAGCCGCCCGCATCATGCTGATTTGTGCCTAATGGTGATAGCTCTCTGGGGGTCTGGGGTTCAGCCCACAGATGCTGCCTGGCTTCAATGCTGCGGGTTTGCCGCATCCCTGGCCGCACCGCTAGCCGGTTGCATACGCTGGGCATTGATGCGCTTGAGCCTCTGGAGGCTGAACCCCCATACCCCCAAGCTCATCCCCTACTTTCTTAACTTGATGCCTATGGAGCGAACCGTTGTTCGCCCTGGTCGGTTATGCAAGAACGTGACGCGCACCCCTTTGCGCCTGTTAATGATGCAACTTCAGTCCCTACCCAAGCGTGGGGCTAATCGGGTATAATTCAGGCAATAATACAGGAGGCGAGATACATGGCGCTGAGACTATATAACACCCTGAGCCGCAGCAAAGAGGAGTTCAAGCCGATGGTGGTGGGCCAGGTGGGGATGTACACCTGTGGCCCGACGGTGTATGGCTATCCGCACGTCGGCAATATGCGTACCTACATCTTCGAGGATTTGCTGCGCCGCGTGCTAGAATACGATGGCTATACGGTCAATCACATCATGAACATCACCGATGTGGGTCATCTGGTCAGCGATGCCGACGAGGGCGAGGACAAGATGATCACCGCAATGCGGAGCGAAGGCAAGTCGGCCTACGATATTGCCCAGTTCTACACCGCTTTCTTCCTGCAAGAGCTAGAGCGGCTCGACTGCCTGATGCCCAGCAATCTAACTCCCGCCACCGAGCATATTCCAGAGATGATTGCCCTGATCCAGAAGCTGGACGAGCGCGGCCACGCCTACGTGATTGACGATGGCGTGTACTTTGATGTCAGCACCTTCCCCGATTACGGTAAGCTCAGTCGCCTGTCGCTGGAGGGGCAGGAGGCGGGCGCACGGGTGGAGGTGAACAGCGAGAAGCGCGGCCCCGCCGACTTCGCGCTATGGAAGAAGGCTGCCCCTAACCACCTGATGCAGTGGCCCAGCCCCTGGGGGCAAGGCTTCCCCGGTTGGCACATCGAATGCTCGGCCATGAGCATGAAGTATCTGGGCGAGACCTTCGACATTCACACCGGCGGCGTGGACCACATCCCCATCCACCACGAGAACGAAATCGCCCAGAGTGAGGGCGCAACCGGCAAGAAGTTCGTCAACTACTGGCTGCACGGCGAGTTCCTGCTGATTGATGGCGGCAAAATGTCCAAGAGCCTACGCAACCTCTACACCACCGACGACCTGATCAAGAATGGCGTAGACCCGCTGGCCTACCGCTACTTCACCTTCAGCGCCCACTATCGCACCAAGCTGAACTTCACCTGG
>JANXYP010000041.1 GCA_025355955.1 Chloroflexota bacterium | reverse complement strand
GGGCGGTATGGCTGAATCTGGTGGAGCGCGGGGTCAATATCCTCTTTCCCTATATCGAACTCGCCAAACACTACGAACACAAAGAGCGCGATTACCAGAAGGCCGCCAACATCACTGCCGCCGCCCTAAACATCGCCTACATCAAACACGCCCCCCTCAGCGAACGCGCCGAGATCGAGAAGCGGCTGGCGCGGATTCGCAAAAAGATAAGGGGTACTGAGTCATGATTGAGGAACTATCTTTGTCACAACCTCGTGAGCAAGGGCCAAACAAGCTCTTTGCAGTCGAAAAGCTCATGCGCCATAACCCTATGTGCGTACTGCCAAGTACCACGGTTGGAGAAGCCATTGCCTTGATGACTTATCACGATTACAGCCAGCTTCCAATTACAAGTAATGGTGCTAATGATGGTGATTTTATTGGCATCATCTCTTATAAGAGTATTGCACAAGCATACCACAAAAGGCTAAAGCAGCAAATGGCACCAAACGTCGGATCGCACTTGCTTGAAGAGTCTGTAATTAGCTATCAGGAAGAAGAACCTGAGAAGTTGGAGCCTAGCGACGATGTTTATAAAGCTCTAGAAGTTCTAAAAGGTGGGTTTGCAATTGTTGTGATCGAGAATAACAAACCGAGAGGCATAATTACCGATTGGGATGTGTCGCAGTTTCTCTTCCGTACCGCTCAGGGTATGCTAAAGGTTGAGGAGATAGAAAGAAGAATTGAGAGCCTAATAATAGGTGTTTACAGCCAATCTTATTTCGATATGAAGGTTAAAGGGAAGATGTATCTACCTCAGAAAGGGAGACTCTTGAAGAAGTATCAATCTGATCATAATATGAATTTTAGACCATCTAAAGTATTTGATTTCGTTCTGCAAGAGGTGGTTGATATTCGTAATAGCATAGTTCATTTTCATGACACCTTTGATGGCGAAGATTACAATATTATGGAGGAAATGCTGGACTGGCTCCATAACCCACGCGACCTTGACGACGACGAGGCTAAAAACCTACAGGAAAGAGCCAAACAAAACAAGATTAGAAAAAGGCCAAAATTAATATTTGCCAAAAGATGTCACATTGCTCATTTCGCTGATTAGCCTAGGCAGTGCAGTTCGGTCAAGACTAGGAGTGGGTGGGGTTGTTGTCTGTGCGGTGATTGCAGAAGATAAAGTTCTCTAACAATAAGTATCACCCTCCCCAACCCTACCACTCTTCTTGATCAGATCTCTCTAATGTGTCTCATAAACGCATTGTCAGCGTCCTCGATATAATCATATAGATATACACCTCATCACTCATCCTGCCAGCGGCACGGATAGTGCAAATAGCAGCAGCAATGCAAACAAATGGCACGGAGGAGAACATAATTTGGCAAGCGGGATGTTGACTGAGCGACAGAACCAGTTGGTGGGCGAGGAGCAGGCTACCCTTAATCGGCTGCTGGCCCTGCTAGGCGGGTTCGAGGCTGCACCCGACGACCTGAGCACCATCCGCCAGGCGGTCGAAGATCTGGGCGAACTGTTCATGCTGGTGATCATCGGCGAGTTCAACAGCGGCAAGTCGTCGTTCATCAACGCGCTGCTGGGTGAGCGGGTGATGGAGGAGGGGGTTACTCCCACCACCAGCAAGATTAACCTGCTGCGCTGGGGCGCGACCCAGAGCGAACACCAGGGCAGTGATGGCGTGATCGAGCGCACCTACCCCGCTGATTTCTTGCGCGATATCACCATCGTGGACACGCCCGGGACCAACGCAATTATCCGCCAGCACGAGGCGCTGACTGAGCGGTTCGTGCCGCGTTCCGACCTGGTGCTGTTCATCACCTCTGCCGACCGACCCTTTACCGAGAGCGAACGGGCGCTATTGGAGAAGATCCAGGGCTGGGGCAAGAAGATCGTGCTTATCCTCAATAAGATTGATTTGCTGCAAGACAAGGCCGAGCTTCAACGCATCGTCGAGTTCATCGAGGACAATGCCCGCGTGCTGCTGGGCATCACCCCACAGATATTTCCGCTGTCGGCACGAATGGCGCAGCGCGGGCGGCTAAATAACAACACGCTGGCGCGGCGGGCGGATGGCACAGACGCGACTACCACCCGCCTGACCGACCGAGCCAGCCTGGATTATGGGCAGGCGTTCGCCGCCAGCGGCTTCCCCGCGCTGGAGAAATACGTCTTCGGCACGCTGGACGAGGCCAGCCGCCTGCGCCTCAAGCTGCTCAGTCCGCTGGGGGTGGCCGAGAAGATCAGCGCCCGCTACGCCACCCTGGCAAACGACCGCCTCAGCCTGCTCAAGGGTGACTTCCAGACCTTGGAGAACATCGAGCGTCAGCTAACCCTCTACCAGGAGGACATGGAGCGCAACTTCAGCCACCGCCTCAGCCAGATTGACACGATTATCTACGAGACCCGTGACCGCGCCGATGCCTTCTTCGACCGCAACATTCGCATTGGCCGTATCATCGACCTGATGCGGGCCGAGCGTTTCCGCGCCGACTTCGAGCGCGAGGTGGTTTCTGATCTCGCCGACCGCGTAGATCGCGCCACTCAGGAGATGATCGGCTGGATGGTCGACCAGGACTTGCGTATCTGGCAATCGGTCACTGAATACCTCTCCCGCCGTCGGCAGGTACAGTCAGATGAGGCGATGATTGGTCGGGTGGGGCAGGGCTTCGACAACGATCGCCGCAGCCTGCTGCTGGGCGCAACCCAGCAGGCCCGCGATGCGGTCAATAGCTACGATAAGCAGCGCGAAGGTGAGGACATTGCCTATGCGATGCGAAGCGCGGTGGCACAGACCGGGCTGGCAGTGGGGGTGGGCATTATTGGCGGGGCGCTGGCGGCGGCGACTAGCATCGCAGTTGTCGATGTAACTGGCATCACCGGCGCGGTGCTAGGCGGGCTGCTGGCAGGAGTGATCCTGCCTACCCGCAAGCGGCAGGTAAAGCATGATTTCCACAAGAAGATGGAGCAACTGCGCTACAGCGTGACTGGCGCGATGACTGACCAGTTCCGCAGTGAGCTGCAGCGCAGCATCGAGCGTATCCACGAGGCGATCGCGCCCTACAGCCGCTTCGTCCGTGCCGAACACGACAAGATGACCCAGTTCGCCGCTGAAATGGCCCAGGTAAGCAACGAGCTAGCCCACCTACGCAACGAGGTGGGGTAAATAGTGATGAGGTTTTAGGTTTGAGGGCTGAGAAAGTGTCTGAAGAGCCGTTCCGTCGTTCGTAGGGGCGAACCGTTGTTCGCCCTTTTAGCCAGGCTTGAGAGTAATTTCCCCTCCCATTGGGGGGGGTTGGGGAGGGTGCTAGTCTCGCTGCACGGACCCACGTGGGTTAGGCGCGGCGAGGGTTGGACTGTACCAGGCGTGGGGGAGGGTGCTAGTCTCGCTGCACGGACCCACCCCCTGCCCCTCCCGGCGGGAGGGGAGAACTTCGTTTGTATTCGCATTTCACTCAGCATCAGCACTCAAACCTCAGCACTGAATAGCTCACGGGCTATTTGGCGGCAGCGGCAGCGGGTTGGGAACGAGCGGTGGCGGCGTGCCGTAGACGCGCTGGTATTGCTGGTTGCCGAGCAGGCCGAGCAACACCTGGTACTGCGGGTCGCGGTTCTGGGGGTGATACTCCAGGCGGTTGCGCTCGAAGTATTGCACCTGGTAGCTCTTGCCATCGGTCGGCGATTTCTCCTGGAACGCCTCGCTGATGGGGTAGCCGAACACGGGCAGGCCGCCATTCTTCTTCCAGTAATCGCCGATTGGCGGCATTAGGTTATGGCCGGTTTCGCCGAAGTAGCTGGCAACCGGGTTTGCCATCGCCGGAGAATGTTGGAAAGGCGACTCGTTTTGGCGACCCTCGGCCAGTTTGTCACCCAACAGGCCAAGCTGCACCTGATTGGCGGCATCGCTCTCAGGATGGTACTCGAAGCGGGCGCGCTCGGTGTACTGAATGACGTACTCCTTGCCATCCTCCAGCTTCTCAATTAGCTCCGGGGTGATTGGCATCCCGAACTGGCGTAGCGCGCCATGTTTCTGCCAGTAGCTGAGGAAGGGGCCTTGCAGTTCGTAGCCGGTAGCGAAGCTGGGAATATTACTGGTGTTGAGATCAGCGAAGACGAAGGTAGCCAACGCGGGGATCGGGAATGGTAGGCTACCGTAGCGCAGCAGATAGCCCTCAGAGGTAATTGCCCAGGCATCGCCGTTCGCGCTTATCGCAATGCTCGATGGCTGGCCGTAAACGGGATAGCGCTGCGAGCTGGGCAGGCCGCTGAAGCGGGGGTCGTTCTGCACCCCAGCCCGCCTGCTGCCGAGGGTTATTTGCCAGTTGCTGATGCTATCACCCTGTAGCCGTAGGATAGATGAAAGGGGCGCACGATTGCCGATCCCGAGATTGTGGCCCATTATCCAACCGTTACCGTTTGCGTCGAGAGCGATTGTATTGAATATGTAGCTGCCATTGGCAATCACATCGCTCTTCACAAGTGTCCAAGTGCTGTCGGGATGAAGGCGAAGCAGGCCAGCCAGCACCGGGCTGTTGGCCGGTTGGTCGTTCGCGCCGAGGATTGCCCAACCACTGCCGCTACCGTCTACCGCCAATCCATCAATGCGGTAATGGCCTACTGGCTGGCTGACAGTCACCCACTTACCATCCTTGAGATAGTATAGCGCGGCATCGACATTGTGGTTCCGATCATAGCCACCCGCCCACACATACTTGAGGTCGGAGCTGGCGGCGATGTGGGTGAAGCCGACCCCGATGGGAAGAAGGCTAGTCATATCCTGCCACTTGTCGTTCGTCAACTGCAGCAGCACGGGGCGGTCGAGGTGGCTGCTATCCACTCCTACCGCCCAGCCATTGTGGGCGCTAATATCAACTACCATTTCGTATTGAAGGCTTTGAGAGGGCGGGGGATCGGATGAACGTAGGGGTGACAAAGTCGTTCCCAATAGCCACATACCGTTGGCGTATTGATAGATGTTCGTCTGGCCGGGATTATCCTGGCTAGCGCCAATAGCCCATGCCGTTTTACCGTCGCTACTTGAACGCAGTGCGCTGATGTAAGTGCTGGTAGAGCTAAAGTCGCTGACAGCTACGCGCCCCGACTGCAACCGAAATAGCCTGGTAATGTTGCCATTCACCAGAGTAGCAATCCAGCCATTACCCTGCGCGTCGAGGCCGATGGCCTGAAGACCATTCCCCTCTGAGTTGGTATCGTAGCCAAGGCTGTACCAGTTGGCGGCGCTGGCCTGGGCAGAGGGCGCAGCGGCGGAGTAATAGGTATTGGCAAGGAGCAAGGTAAAGAGCAAGATAACCATGGCTAGCCAGCACCGCTTATAGGATCGGGTGGGCGACATAGAGCCTTCCTTCCTGAATATCTCTTATTGGCAATTTAGTGCCAGAGTAAACGTTTCGCCTACCTTCAGTACGCCGAGCGACAAGCAGTCGTCGACCAGGGCGACTGCGGCGGCCTGATCATTCACTTGCGCCGCACCGATGGCGGCAACGTTGGCGAGGCGAAGCGCGAGCTGCCCGCCTCGATGCGGGGTGATAGCCAGGTTCAGGGTGCGGGTATCAACATCGTATTGCGCGGCGCTAACGTCGGCATCGAGCGGGGTGCAGATTTCGCCATCCAGCAGCACCGCATCGAGCGCCGGTTCGCGCAGTCGCTCTGGCTGATGCGGCGAAAGCACGATTGCCGACCAGCCCGCGCCTTCATTCGCAGCCACGCTGCCAAGCCCGAACAGGGCGGTGACATAGAGGGTGCGGGTGGCCTCCCAGCAGGCCAATTGCCCGTCGCGTTCGCCGAGGCCGAGGCGGGCAACCGCGTAGTTGTGGATCGCGTCAGCGGTAGCGGGATCGCTCAGTTCGCGGGCGGCGATGTAGCCAAAGGCGGTATTGAGCGGGCGGTCGCTCACCTCCATCCGCTCCGTCATTGGCCCGCTGGGAACATAAGCCAGGTTGGGCCGGATGCGCTTGACCTCACGGCGGTATCTAGGGTATAGCGCAGCGGTCAGTGGGCGGGCGAACGGGGCTAGCAGGCCGATGCCCCAGCCGTCGGTGAAGTTAAAGCTGACCGGCAGCGCGTGCTTCATCTCACTCATATACACAACGTTAAATAGTCCATGCTTGAGGGTGGGAAAAATCCCTGCCAGCATATGCTCCTTGAGCCAGGCCACCCACTCCTCGTCGACGGCGGCGTAATCGCTGCCGTATAGCTGGTCGTGGAGCAGGTTGCTGCTCATCGAATGATTATTGCAGCTAAGGTAGACGCAGCCTGGCTCGCAGGAAACGCCATGACACTGGTTATCGGCCATCTGCTGATAGATGGTGGCGGCTACATCGTGGTGGGTGTGGCTGAAGCGGCGGTCGCCGCCCTCCAGCACGAAGCCCTCGTTGGCGTAACCGTGGTCGCCAGTCAGTTTGGTGTAGAGGCCCAGCATGGTGCTGAGGTGACCCGCATACTGCACATTGCCCCAGGCGAGCGGGTCGGCGCTGTAGCCATGTTTGGTCAGCTCATGTGGCACGCCAGGGGTGCGCTCCCAGTAGCCCCAGGTGGCATAATCAATCATCCGCCCAATTGCGGCGCGAAGCGCATCGGCGTAGGGTCGGCGATATGCGGGGGTAAGGGTGGCAAGCGCGGCGATCGCATAGCTGGCAAAGGCGATCTGATAGCGCAGCGCGAAGTTGGCATTGCCGGAGCGCGGCGTGTAGAATCCACTCCAATCATCTAGTGGGCGGGTCAGTGCAGTGTGGAGATAGCGCAGGTAGCCCCGCTGCTCAAGGCTGAGTGCTGAGTGCTGGGTGCTAAGTGGCGTGCTGAGTGGGGTAATAGCCGTAGACATAGCTAATACCAAATAGCCGAGGCGATGCTATAGTTCTGTAGGGGCGAACCGTTGTTCGACCTGGTTCAATCTATAGCGGCACCATCACTAATTGGTATAACCTCCTTATCCGGTCGCCCAGTCGGGCGGTTCATCACGCACCAGGGCTGCGACCACAGCGGCCTGATCTTGTCTATTCCGCGAGATTGTCTATAGACACACCTTATACAACTATTTTACCCCACTTCTTCCTTATCTACAAGTGTCATTATCGGTATTGGCAACCCGCAGGGGCTGTGCTATAATTACCCTCAAGGCAAATTGGTGCTGCATAAACTGACAATGAGGTGTCAGGACGGCAATAACAAAGAGCCTCGATCTCAAGGGCGACACCGCTTCAATTTGACTGCTAATATCTACGAGAAGCATACCTAGCCAGGGCGAACAACGGTTCGCCCCTACTGTTCTCTTGCTCTGCAAGAACATGACGCATACCTTGATGAATTGTGAAGGTGGCAGCATTTCACAGCTTGTGCTATAATCGGCTATGATGTTGAAGGCATCGTTGCGCTTCTTAGTTGAAGGCATCGTTGCGCTTCTTAGTATTAAAGCCTCAGTTGCCAGGCAAGATGACATAGTTACGATTGGCTTGGAAACTGGGCGGTAGGGCGTATGCGATTCGCCCCTACACCAATCTAGCGCATTTATGCCAACTGAGGCTATAATATTAGGGTAGGGCAGATGGCTGAACTTGAGGCATGCAGCAAGGTAGTAGAGATGGTTCTACTCATATCATTCAGAAGGGACAGCAGATGAGTACCAGTGCAGCATGGCTAATTGATGTGGGCTATGTAGTGAAGGCTAGCAAAGGCCGGTTCAAGCTTGACTACATCGAGGCGGGACGCTTCATTAAACGCAAATGCGGACCGACACGCATCTACCTGTTCAATGGTTACGACCCCACCCACGGCATAGAGCAGGACCTACAATACTTCTACGACACAATGGAGCGGAATGGGATGAAGGTACGGCTGCACCCAATGCAGCCCGACAACGAGGGCATATACCGCCAGCGGCGCGTGGATGTAGACTTCAGCGCTCACCTGATGTGGCAGGCTAGCATCCCCGAAGTGAAGACCGTAGTGCTGACTACTGGCGATCAGGATTTTATCCCTGCTGTGGAACTGGCGCGCCGCGAGTATGACAAAAGTATCATCCTGTTTACCTACCGCTCGATGGTCAACCGCGATCTTATCATGTGCTCCAACGAATGGTGGCAGTTCGAGGACGAGGAAGATGTGGTGGCGCGGAAATGGTGAATGCAGCGCAGATTTAAGGTTAAAGTTGACGGAGGTGGTGGGTAAGTATGCTACCCACCATCTTTTATTTAATCAAATACCAACCGCCTAAAGGCGGTGGTTTGTCCCTAAAGCTCTTGCGAACCCTGAGACGATAGGCTGTTTGATGGCAGCCCACCAGCTAGAGCTATACTGAAGCTGGCAAGGTGTTTGTCCCTGATGTTGTAGCTGGCATTGAGGTCGGCGTTGAGTGTGTAGCCACAGCTACGGCACACGAACAGTGATTGAGACTTACGATTATGGCGGCTTTGGAAGCCGCACCGAGAGCAGGTTTGCGACGTATGACGTGGATCTATTGCGACAACTTTGATACCCCGCTCCTCACCTTTATAGGTAAGGAAGCCGCGCAACTGGCGGAACGTCCAGCTATGCAACCGACGGCTTTGTTCGCCTTTGCGTTGTCGCACTCTGCTTCTAATCTCGGTCAAGTTCTCAATCGCGATGGTGGCCCCCGCAGCCGCACTGTCTACAATGCGGCGGCTGAGTACATGGTCACAATCCCGGTGGAAGCGCATCTGCTTACTGGCCAGCTTTCGCAAGTGGCGTTTGGCAGACTTCGTTCCTTTGGATTGCAGCTTACGTTTGATACGGAAGTAGCGGCGGTCTACTTCCTTCCAGTGGGCGGTGCCATAGAACTTGCGTTTGGATGTAACAGCGGGATGGCAGATGCCCAAGTCTACACCAACGATTTCACTGCTACTAATGACTTCGGGTTCTGGCACGGTGACGACGATATGCAAGTACCACTTGCCCTTCTTGCAGATCAAATCGGCAGTGTCAACCTCGCAGCCATGATACTTTGCCGCATAAGTGGGCAGGGTGAAGCGCAGGCGCAGCCGCTTGCCTTTGCTGCCTACGACCGAGAGGGCGGCAGTTTCACTATCCCAGTCTATCGAGTAGGTCTTTACGTTGTAGCGAGGTGGGCAGAACTTCGAGCGGGGTTGATTGGCCTTACGACCATTCTTCAGACGGGTGAAGGCAGAAGCAAGGGCTTCGGTTGCCTTGACCCTTGCCTGAATGATGAGGTCGCTAACCAGTCCACTAGCCTGGGCTTTGGCCTGATAGTAAGTAGCATGATGCAGCCGCACCCCATTCTTCTCGTGGGATTGCCAACCGTAGCAAGCAACCATGTTGAAGGCATGGGTAAACTGACTGGAAGTTTCAGCCAAGACCCTACGTTGATCAGCAGTGGTTCGCAAGCACACTCTAATAGTTCTCTGCACACAATAATTATACCATGTATGCAGGGTTCTTATCAACACATTTGTTCTTATCCCAGCGGGCGCAAGCTAGGAAATGCATCTGTTGAAGAACTAGGAGGCGGCGTTTCCTCTCCCGCCTGAAGGCAGGAGTACCCACGCCGTATTTTTCATGGAAAGGAAAACAAAGGTGGATTATCCTGAGCTTGACCACGAGGAAGGGCTAGACCCCCAGGACTGGGCAGCGATGCGTGAATTGGGCCACCACATGGTGGATGATATGATGAGCTACCTTGAAACGGTGCGCGAACGCCCGGTCTGGCAACCGATCCCCGCTGAGGTGAAGGCGCATTTCCAGCAGCCAGTGCCAACCGAGGCGCAGGGCGCGGCGCAGGCTTACGCCGAGTTCACCGCGCAGATATTGCCCTACCCGTTGGGCAACATCCACCCGCGCTTCTGGGGTTGGGTGATCGGCACCGGCACACCGCTGGGGGTGTTGGCCGAGATGCTGGCCGCGACGATGAACCCCAACGTGGGTGGGGGCGAACACATCGCCAACTATGTCGAGGCTCAGGTGCTGGACTGGTGCAAGCAGATGCTTGGCTATCCGGCAGAGGCCAGCGGTATCCTGGTCAGCGGTGGTTCGATGGCAAACCTGGTCGGCCTCACCGTCGCCCGCAACACCATGGCAGGGTTTGACCTGCGAGAGCAAGGCTTGCAGGCTACGACGCGCAAGTTGGTACTCTATGGCTCCGTAGAGATGCACAGTAGCGTGCAGAAGGCGGTCGAGTTGCTGGGCCTCGGCAATGCCGCGCTGCGTAAAATCCCGGTCAACGCCGACTTCGAGATCGAGATTGCTGCGCTGGAGACGGCCATTGCCGCCGACAAGGCCGCTGGCTACCAACCTTTCTGCATCGTCGGCAACGCCGGTACGGTCAACACTGGCGCAATTGATGACCTCAGCCAACTGGCCGACATCTGCCAGCGCGAGGGGCTGTGGTATCATGTTGACGGTGCGTTCGGCGCATTGGCCGCGCTCTCGCCTGCGCTGCGTCCGCGCCTGGCGGGGATGGAGCGGGCCGACTCGCTGGCCTTCGACCTGCACAAGTGGATGTATATGCCCTACGAGGTAGGCTGCACCCTGGTGCGGAACGCCGAAGATCACCGTCGCGCCTTCTCGCTCACCCCCGCCTACCTAACCCACGGTGAACGTGGTATGGCCGCCGGTTCGCTCTGGTTCAGCGATTACGGCATCCAACTGTCGCGCGGCTTCCGTGCGCTCAAGGTGTGGATGAGCATCAAGGAGCATGGCCTGGACAAATATGCCCGTATCATCGAGCAGAACGTGGCCCAGTGCCGCTATCTCACCGCACTTGTCGAAGCGACCCCTGAGCTAGAGCTACTCGCGCCTACCGCGCTGAATATCGTCTGTTTCCGCTATGTCGCGGCAGGGATGAGCGACGAGCAACTAAACGCGCTCAACCACGAACTGCTAATCCAACTTCAGGAAGCGGGCATCGCCGCGCCGAGTAGCACCACGCTGAATGGCAGGTTCGCCATCCGCGTAGCGAACACCAACCAGCGCAGCCGCCGCGAGGACTTCGATCTGCTGGTGCGCGAGGTGGTGCGCTTCGGCAAGACACTAGCGGCTACGTCGAGGGATGAGTGATGAGGGATGAATGGTGAATGTAGTTGGAGGCGTAATTTTGCAGTTGCGTTTTGGAGGCATAATTTTGCAGTAACTGCAAAATTATGGGTAAAGTAACAGCATGAAACAGGCAGTTGGAGAAGGGTGCGCTAGGAGGGACTTGAACCCCCAATCCCTTACGGGCATATGCTCCTAAGGCATACGCGTATACCAATTCCGCCACTAGCGCAAGTGTGGGGCGCTGGGTGCGCCTTACGCCGCTATTATACCATAACTCCACCGGGTGCGGCAAGGACGCACCTACACCTGTATGTGTAATACCAATTCGCCGAGGAGGGTGGATTATCCTTAGGGGCGCAGATTTATCGCGCCCATCCGCTGCCCGATTTTACTTCTAAAGTCGGATGCTCGCTCGCTTCTCGCCAGCTTATAATCAGCAGCAGTTTGACCAGTCTAATAAACATAGAGGAGCAAGCAATGAACAGTGTAAGCTATGGTGTCGAGGTACTTAAGCGCGGGAACAACGAGGCATATCCGATGCCTTTCTTTATCTCCCTTAACGTCAGCGATGTGGCAAAGTCAACCGCCTGGTATCGGGATGTGCTGGGTTTCGTGGTGATGTTTGCTATCCCCCTCGCCCAACCGATGATGAGCCACATTCGCTGGATTAAGTTCGCCGACCTGATGCTCTACTCCGCAACCGAGGCGCTGACCGCGCCAGGGGCTGGGGTCAAGCTCAACTTCCAGATCTGGCCGGAGGATATTGCCATAGACGAACTGGCCGCACAGATACAGGCGAAAGGCGCACAGATCGTCGAAGGGCCGATTGATCGGCCCTGGAACACTCGCGAATTCACGGTTCGTGACCTTGATGGCTACATCCTCAACTTCACCCAGGTAGATTTCGCTCGCCTGGGCAGCAATGCGGAGGTAAGGGAGATGCTGGAGAAAGGACGACCTGAGTAGTGATGAGTGATGAGTGATAAGTGATGAATGGCTAGCGGGAGTAGTGGAATTCCCCTCCAACCAGGAGGGGAAAGGATGCGTGCAGCGCAACTCGGACCCACCCCCAACCCCTCCCAGTGGGAAGGGGAGCATATCAGGACTTTGTTTACGAGGCACTCATGCCCCATGCCTCATTCAACGAAGTTGAGCGCGGCTGGCTGGGGGATGAGCTTGAGGGCGCTGGCGTAGCTGTAGAAGGCCATCAGCGCGCCGCCCAGTGCGGGAGTGAACTCGTAGCGCTGCTCAGCGTAGAAGTCTGTGGCGGCCTGCTCATCCATGGTGAAGCCCGCCGCCTGCGCCCGCTCACCGGCCACCTGCAGGATGGTGGGCCGCTGCTCATTGCCGACGCGGATTGCATCGCGGCAGGCAATAGCCAGCGCATCAGTGGCCTCACGGTTGGCCTCAGCGTAGATGCGGCGCACTGCCAGCAGGTAGACGGTATAGGTTACACCGCTCATAATCCACCAGTTCTTGTTCAGATCCTCGACGGTAATCTGCTCTTCCGGGTTTTCCCCTCGTTCAAAGGCGGGGATAATCGCCAGCGCGGCTAGTGCTTCGTCGCCCAGCAGCAGGGTGGCCCGCAGCTTCTCCCAATCGTCCACACCCAGACTCTCCTGGGCAGGCAACTCAGGCCATGGTAGTTCCTCAGCCCGTGGCATCATCTCAATGTTGTAGTAATGCTTGAGCAACACCCGTAGCAAGGGCTGGGCTGGGTTGGCGGCGAGGCCAATCGCCACCCGCTGCTTATCGAGCAGGTCAATCCGCCGCAAGCCGACCAGGGCGCTATTGCCGCGCTTCTCGCTGGTCAGGCCGAAGGGCAGCAGCCGCAGCGATCGCGCTCGTAGCGGATAATCGCTGCTGGGGATGAGCGCGGCATCGAGGACACCATCGTCGAGCATCTCCGCCGCCGTTGCTGCGGATACGGGATGCGTTTCCAGGTTGGCGGCCACCCCGCTCAGTCCTACCCAGCCCGCCTGCAGCGGGTAGATTAGCGGCAGCGTGGCGATCTCCTCGATTAGCCCAAGTCGCAGGTTCGGCATATTGACTTGCTCCCTTTTTCGTTGTATTATTGTATCACGTTATGTGAAGTTGTAGGGGCAAACCGTTGTTTGCGCCATAGCAACAAGCATCAGAGCAATTGTAACATCAAAGTAGGGGAGGTGGCAAGGTGAAACAGTGTCCCAACCCAAACTGCAGGGCGCACCGTGAGCAATGGGAGTTCGAGGAGAACGAGCTGTACTGCCCGGTGAGCGGTGATCGGCTAGTCGCTATGGGGGCCACAGAAGTCACGCCCGCCGAGGCAGTGGTTGCGCCGCCGGTTGTCGTCAATCGAAACTATATTGATAGCTATGGAAACGCACGTACTAACAGTACCACTGTGCCGCTCGTGCTTACGATCTTGATTGCTATCGTGATCCTGGTGCTGATCGCGTTGGTCGCGCCAAATTTCTTCAAGGGCAGTACCAACAACACTGCCGCGATATCGAACTCCCAGAGCGCCAACGCAACGGCAACTGCCGCTGCGGCTAATGCCACCGCCACTGCACTGGCTGCGATCGACATTCCGATTACCGCAACAGCGCTGCCATTGCCCTATGCCACTGCCTCCGGTGGAGCGTTCCCCGCTACCCCAGGTGGTGCGTTCCCCACTGCTACGATTGCCGCTGATGCCGCTCCCATTCCCCTGGCTCAGGATGGTGTGGCGCTAATCCATAATGTCGGTACGGTTGCCAGTTGCACCAACAGTGCCTTGAAGACGAACTATCACCCCAGCGAGCATTTCTTCGTGATGGTGCAGGCCAACTTTGGTCGCACCCAGGTGAGCGAGATCGGTGCCCTCTGGCAGATCCCACCCAACTACAGCGCAGTGATTGATGCCAGAAGCGATGCCATGTCCATTGACAATCCGTCACCCAGCTTGAAGCTGCGCGACGGTGGGATGTACTACGTCTGCTTCCAGGCCATCCCACCTGCGCCGCAGAACGTCTGGCCGGTAGGCAACTACCGCGTCAACATATACATCAACAACGGTGCGTTGCCAGTGACCAGCAAGGATTTCGCGGTGGTGCCATAGTAGGAAGGCAAAAAGCCTCGCTGGGGGCTTTTTGCTTGATGTGCCGCCGCTATTTAATCGCAAAAGCTGCTCCTATGGTTGTTGCTGGCCCCAGGCATCCACCGGCGCGATATGCAGGTAGTAGCGCTGGTTGGGCTGCATCGGTTTGAGCGTGCCGCCTGGGTCGCGGTAGACGCGCACGCGGCTGGTCTGCGCGGCGGCATCAATGGTCAGGGTGGGCAACGGCAGAGCGTTTGTGTTGCCAGGGCGGGTCTGGCCGTCGCTGGCGTAGATGTTGTAGGCAACCGTGGTGGTGACTGGCAGGTAGTCGCGCCAATCCAGGTCCACCGTGCCGCTGGCATCAGCAGTGACGGTCTGGGGGATGATGATCGGCATTTGGGATAGGGTGTCGCGCTGCACGCGCATTAGCCGCACATTGCTGAAGCTCAACTGCTGGCCCGCAGCGGGCAGGCGGATGCCGACGCTGAGAGCGCCCAGCTTGTCCAGTTTCAACTTACGGATGGCTACGTCGCGCTCAGTGGCGGCGGCGATGCGCTCTACCAACGGGTTGTCGCCGCGCTGCAGGGTGGCGAACCAGGCGAAGCTCTTGTCGCTGTCGCGCTGGCTGAGGTTGATTACCAGATGGGCAGGCGCGTTGCTGGTGGCATCGAGGGCAATGTAGTCGTAGCTGCTCCAATCGCTGGTCGCACCAAACAACGTGCCGCTGATGGTGGCGAAGTTGCTGTTCGGGTCGCGCCCACCACTGAAGCCGAGGGTGTTGCCGCTGGCGGTAATCGCCTGCACTGCGCTCGGCTGCCAGGGCCAGTCCGCCGCCATCAACGGCCTGCTCTCAGCCACCTGATCGACGTAGAAGGGCCATGGGCTGGTGTAGGCGAGGGCATCAGGCTGGTTGCTATTGACCCGCACCCGCCAGTACCAGCGTCCAGCAGCAGGCGCAGCAGTAGTATAAGCGGGCGCGGCGGTGACGTAGCTCTGCGCGGCGGTGAAGCCAGGGTTGCGGGCAAGCTGCACGGTGTAGCCACTCGTGCCAGCAACTGCGCTCCACACCAGGCGTACTGGCCCGCCGAATGTCGGTGCGCCGAACGCAGGGGCTATTGGCGATGGCACGCTGAGGTTGGCATCAGGCTGCCCCTGTCGCGTGGCGTAGACATTGCGGTTGTAGCGGGCCACGCGGTCGAGCAGCGCGGTATAAGGCTGGTCGCGGTTGTTGACTAGCCCCCAGTTGTTGCTCTGCTCCAACCTTGCGCCTAGCGGCGGGTCGTCAGCGTAGCTGTACCAGTGCGCCCCCACGATGAAGGGTCGGGCCAGCAGTTGGTCGAGGAAGATGCGGTAGGCATCGGCGCGGGCTTCCTGCGATGGCACCACTTTTCCCGGTGCGGTGAAACCGTTGGGCATCCCGCTATCCGCCGCCCTTGCGGTGAACTCGGTGATCAATATTGGCTTGCCGCTCCACGTCGCCATATCGTCAATCGCGCTGAGGTCGGGGCTGGCGAAATCCTTGTTGTAGAGGTTGGCGGTAAGCACGTCTACGTAGGGTGCGGCGGCTTCGACCACCGGCTTGAGCGTTGGCTGGGGCAGGAAGCGCACACCGAGGATGAGATGGTGGGGGTCGCGGGCGCGAACAGCGGCGGCGCAAGTGCTGAAGAACTTGGCGGCCACCAGCTTCAGGAAGCCCATCTTGTCCGCCTCCGCACCCGCTGCCGTAACCTGGCTGGCGACTTGCAATGTGTCGGGCGTGTCGCCACGAAAAGCGCGATATTGCGTTCCCCAGGCGGCGTTGAGCGCAGCGATGTTTGGATAGCGACCCTCCAGATAGCCTACCCAGGCAAGCTTGGCGGTACTGGTGAACGGCTGGGCGATGTAGTTCTCCACCACTGTGTTGTTGGGCCGGTCCACGAACGCACCGTCCTGATACCACCACAGTTCGTTGTCGAGATACCAGCCCAGCAGCCAGGGGTCGTTCACGTTGGCATCGCTGATCAGAGCGTTGACCCGCGCTTGCAGG
>JANXYP010000031.1 GCA_025355955.1 Chloroflexota bacterium | reverse complement strand
CAGAGTCGTGATCGTGTTGAGAATGAGCAACCCGCTGATCACCACCGCAAGGATGGCAAGGATGCGGATCAGGGTGAAGACACCATCAATTTGCGACAGCGGCACCGATGGAGCGCCGGGCGAGTCGGTAGCCTGCACCGTAATTCTGATGGGCGGACAGGATCTGGGTCAGCATGGTTGCCGTGCTGCGCTCCTGGGAGACGCTGTTGACCCGAATGTTTATATAATAGTCGGCATTAGGCCCTGCGAGTTGGGCCAGGCCCGCGTCACTCATGAAACCGTGAGGCTTGTTCGCGCCGGAGGTGCGCGAGATACCCACTACCTTCAACGCCACCTGGCCGTTTGGGCCGTCCACCGTTACGCTGTCGCCCAGGTTGAAGGGCTGATAACTCTGATCCTCATACGCCATCACGATCTCGTTCGGCGCAGTGGGGTAGCGCCCACTGAGAAGCTGAAATGCGTTGATGGCAATGTGCTGCAGGTCGGGGTAGCTATCTATGGCAAAGTCAACGTGACCAGGGGCTGTGTTGGTGCGCCACTGGGTGATATAGATGCTCTGATAATCGAGCGTCTTGACGTTGGCGACAGCGGCAAGCTGAGGCAACAGCGCCACATCGAGCTTATCCACCTTCAGCGCCAGGTCGGGGCGGTCAGCATTGATACCCAGGCTAAAGGCGTAAGCTGAAGAGATGGCATCCTCGGTAACGTTGATCACGGTGAGGCCGAATACACCGATAAAGATGCCCAGCACCACCATCAGGGTGCGGCTCTTGCGCCGGGTTACGTCGGCGAACGACTTTCGCAAGGTTGCGCTCATGATTGCACCTCGGTTGTGCCATTGACTACTGCGTTTGCGCCGTGCTGCTCCACGATGCGGCCATCGAGCAGGGCAATGCCCGCATCGGCACGCCCGGCCAGTTCGCGATCATGGGTGACGTAGATGACCGTCTTGCCCTGCTGGGTTAGATTAGCCAGCGTGTCGAACACCGCGTGCGCCGTCTTCGAGTCGAGGTTGCCGGTTGGCTCGTCGGCGACCAGCACTGGCGGGTTGTTGGCAAGGGCGCGGGCGATGGCGACGCGCTGCTGCTGGCCGCCGGAAAGTTCGCTGGGCAGGCGGTGGGGCAGTTCGCCCATGTCCACGGTTGCCAGGCACTGTTGCGCCCTTGCCCGCCACTCGCGCCGTGGCAGCCCGCCCCCGCCACCTAGCTCGAGCGCCAGCAGCACGTTCTCCAACGCGGTCAGGGTTGGCACAAGCTGGAAGAACTGGAAAATGATACCGACGTGTTCGCCGCGCCACTTTGCCAGCGCGTTCTCGCTCTTGGCCCGTATCTCCTCCCCACCAAAGATTATGCGCCCGCTGTTAGGGCGGTCAACGCCGGTCAGCATATTGAGCAGGGTTGACTTGCCGCTGCCGCTCGGCCCATTGATGGCGAACAGGCTGTGTTCCGGCACGCTGAAGTTAATGTCGTCGAGGATAACTGTCTTTTGCGCCCGCGTAGCGATGACGCGAGTGAGGTGTTCCACCTGCACCAGCGTGACGGCTGGTAGGGCGATTGTGGTTAGGGTTGGGATAATCGTCTGTTGCATGGATATGCTCTCCTTTTACTCATAAATGGACCCCCAAGAGGGGCTGGGGTGGGTGCTTGACCCACTCGCCTATCATGATAGCAAGGTAAGCTGTGTTCAGCATGAAGCAAAGATAAAGATTGGCTAAAGAAGTTGACAAATCCGGTGCGATTGCCATATAATCAGACCAACTTCTTTGTCAACCCCATTCAAGTTGAGGAGGCCAGCCATGAAGGAGACCCTCGCGCAGCACTGGCGTACTATCACGCTCACGTTAATCGCCCTCGCCGTAGCCGTAATCGGGGGCATCTCCTCCGGTATTTTCTCCGGTAGCAGCAGCACGCCATCATCAAACCAGGCGCTTGTACTCACCCCGCCTATCTACCCCACCTCCATTAGCGTAAGCCAGAATACCAGCCACGAGATCAAGGTCTACATCACTGGCGCGGTGCGCGTTCCCAACGTCTATACGATGAAGGAGACTGACCGCATCGCCGACCTCATCCACATCGCGGGCGGCTCTGCGGTGAACGGTGGTGGCGTAGAGCTTGCCGACCTCAGCCATGTCAATCTCGCCGAGCAGTTGCAGGATGGCGAACGGGTCAATATCCCCCTCAAGGTACTTACCACCCCCACCCCTATCCCCACCGCCACGCCCCTCGCGGGCGGCTGCCCTAACGTTGCCCCCGTAGCTGCTACCGCAACGACCATGAAGGTCTACGTTACTGGCGCGGTGTGCAAGTCCGGTGTCTACGCCCTGCCAACCGCCTCGCGCATCAGCAACGCGATTGCTGCTGCTGGGGGCGCGACCCTCGATGCTGACCTTACCCAGATCAACCTGGCCGCTTTCCTCAGCGACGGCCAGCAGGTAGTCGTTCCCAGCAAAGTGAGCGCCGATCAGGCCGCCGCGCTGTCAGCTTCGCCTGAAGCGCCAATTGTGACTGGCCCCTCGGCCAGCGCTGATAGCGTCGCTTCGACCAGCAGCAGCGGTACGAGTAGCAAATCAAGCGGCAAATCAAGCGGCAAAGCAGGCGGCAGCACTCGCTCTAGCGCCAGCAAAGGTAAAGCTGTGCCACTCGGCAAGGTCAACATCAACACCGCCAACGTTGACGAACTGGCGAAGTACCTGCCTGGGGTTGGCCCGACCACTGCGGCTCGCATCATCGCCTACCGCACCCAGCACGGCACCTTTGCCCGCATCGAGGATTTGATGAAGGTGAAAGGCATCGGCAAGACGCTGTTTGCCAGGCTGAAGGATATAATCACGGTTTGACAAGCAGGGTGGCAGGAAGCAGGGTGTGCATCACGTTCTTGCGGAGCAAGCGTTCAGTAGCGACGAACCGTTGTTCGCCCTGGTTGGGTGTGCAAGAACGTGATGCACACCCCAGGAAGCAGCCCTGTTTGCCAATCTTGAAGGCGCGTGCTATACTGGCAAGCATCCCGACAATTTGAAGCCAGTGCACACTGTTGCATCTTCAGGAGGATTACCCATGTCGCTAACCCATGCCGATACTGCATACGCAGCGGTGCGCGATGCACACCACCCCTATACCGAGGCCGACCTGGGCCACACCGAGTTGACCCCCACCTACCGCATCGACCTGCGCCCTACCCACACGCCCGATGTGTTCTACCAGGCCAACCCCGTTCCCGACTGGGGCGAACTATCCTGGAAGCAAATTGGCCGCCCCTACCGCGTGGAGCGTTGGTCGAATGAGAAGAAACAGTGGGAGCGCGAACACGATGAGGAGATGCCAGTCAAGACTAGCTGGGAGATGTTCAACCGCTCGTTCCAGCGCCTGTTCGACAGCGATGTGATCGCCGCCCGCAAAGCCGCGCTAGGCAAGATTGCACCCGCCCTGGGCCACTTGCACCTGCACGATGCCTGGGAAGCGATGGAAGAAACCATCCAGTGGATGGTCTGGAACAAGATCCAGCGCATCCAGGATGCGGTCTGGGATCCGCGGGGCAAGCGGGCGCTGTTCGAGGGTCTCGACGTGAAGAAGCCGGAGATCCTCTTCCTCGGTGCGGCGGATGGCTACGAGGCGATGCAACTGATGGCGATGTATCCAGGCGGCCATGCGGTGCTGGTTGATTACGACGACTACTGCCGCACCAACCGTTTTGGCGAGTTCCCCGCGTCCTATCCCTTCCTCGGCACCAATCCCGCTAGCGGCGCAGCCAAAGTCTGGTATCGCGACCAGATGGATATAGATTTCGAGGTTTGCGACATCCGCGACCTGAAGTACGGCAAGGAGTTCGATCTGGTGGTGAGCATCGGGCTGCTGGAACACTTCCCCGACCAGTACAAGCCGCTGGCGCTGGATATGCACCGCCGCTTCCTCAAGCCGGGCGGCTACGCGATCATCACCACGCCGCGCCTGCAACTGCAATCCAAGCTGTTCTATACCCTGTTCGCCGACATCATGAACTTCGCCTACCGCGAACTGATGGACGTGAAGCACCTCGGCCTCTACGCCTACGAAAATGGCTTCGACATCCTCAGTCATGGGCGAATTAAGGCGCATAATGGGTTGGTGGCTCGGGTGCGGTAGAAGCCCTTCGTGGTAAGGCTGCAGCAAAGTTGCAGTTTATTACTGTTTATGATAGAGTTGCGCGAACGCATCATCTGTTTTATTTAGCAATGGGGAAACCATACAATGGCAACCAAGTCGCAAAAATATGTGGATGATTATTATGTTAGGCTGCAAAAGATCGAGCAGACCGACGTTAAAGAAGGAGCAACTCGGTTCGCATTCCAAGCACTGCTTGAAGCCGCAGGCAAGGAACACAGATTTAATGTTGTCGCCGAGCAAAGCCAAAGGGTAACGAAGAAAAATAGGATTCAGTTTGATGGCGAAGTGCGCGACGAATTTGGCTTTAGGCGAGGGTTGTGGGAGGCGAAAGACACCGATGATGATTTGGATGCGGAGATTAACAAGAAAATCAGGGCTGGCTATCCCACAAGCAACATAATCTTTGAAGATACCAGACGGGCGGTGCTATACCAAAGTGGCAACAAAGTTCTTGATGTTGACATTACCAGTCCTGGCAACCTTGTAATTCTGCTAGATACTTTCTTTCACTATGCCGAACCTGAGATTGAAAAGTTCCACCTGGCGGTTGAGGAGTTCCGCAGCAAGATCCCTGTACTCGCCCGCAACCTGAGCGAGATGATTGACGTGGAGAAGTCTAACAACCCGAACTTCCGCGCTGCATTGGACACTTTCCTAGAACTCTGCCGCTCCGCACTAAACCCTGCTACTTCACTTGATGAGGTAGAGGATATGCTTAAGCAGCACCTTTTGACTGAGCGCATCTTCCGTTCAGTGTTCGACAACCCTGACTTTGTGCGTCGCAATGTTATTGCCAGAGAGATTGAGAACGTTATAGACAAGCTGACCAGCCGCTCTTTCAGTCGTGATGCCTGGATGCGCCAGCTAGATCCGTTTTATCGGGCTATCGAACAGGCGGCTAGCACTATTAGCGACTATGAGGAGAAGCAGTCCTTTCTCAACACCGTATATGAACGCTTCTTTCAATCCTATTCCACCGACACCGCCGATACCCATGGCATTGTATACACTCCCACCCCGCTCGTGCGCTGGATGGTCGCCAGTGTGGAGCAGGCATTGCAACGCGAGTTCGGCAAATCGCTCTCTAACCAGGGCGTGCATATCCTCGATCCTTGCGTTGGCACTGGCACTTTCATGCTGGACTTGATACACCACATAAGCTCAAGCTCCCTTCAGCAGAAGTATGAACACGAGCTACACTGCAACGAGATACTACTTCTCCCTTACTACATTGCTAGCCAGAACATCGAGCATGAGTATTTTGAGCGCACTGGTAGCTACAGCCCATTTTCTGGTATATGCTTTGCCGACACTTTGGAAATGGGGAAGGCGCAAGCTCAGATGTTCGCCCCAACTAATACTCAGCGTGTGGTAGAGCAGGAGCTAACCCCTATATTCGTGGTCATAGGTAATCCACCATACAATGTAGGCCAGGAGTCCGAAAACGATAATAACAAGAACCGTAAGCACCCTCACATTGATGGCCGAGTACGCGACACTTATGCGCGTGCTTCAAAGGCAACCAACAAGAATGCCCTTAGCGATACTTACGTCAAGTTCTTTCGCTGGGCTACTGACCGCCTGGGCGACAGAGATGGAATCGTTTGCTTTGTTTCCAACAACTTGTTTCTTGATGGCATCGCCTTCGACGGAATGCGTCGCGAACTGGCTAAGGATTTCACCAGCATTCATGTTCTTGATCTGGGTGGCAATGTACGGAAGAATCCCAAACTCTCCGGTACGGCCCATAACGTGTTTGGCATACAGGTTGGTGTCTCTATTACCTTGCTTGTGCGTAGCCGCCGTGGGCAGGAGCAAACACAACCTGCAACCATTTATTATGCTCGGCTGAACGAACAGTGGCGCAAGGAACAGAAGTATGACTATCTGAACCAGACAGGTGATTACACTAATCAAGCCTGCAACTGGCAGCAATTTATCCCTGACGCACGGGCGAGCTGGCTAACTGAAGGTCTAGTTGGCGGCTTCGATGATCTGCTACCACTCGGCAGCAAGGAAGGGAAGTCGGCAACGGCGGGGGCAAGTACCACGATTTTTCGCACCTATAGCAACGGAGTTAAGGCAAATAGAGATGAGTGGGTGTTTAACTTCAACCTCAGCCAATTGGAAGTGAACATCGCCCACACGATCGAGGCATATAATGCCGAAGTAGATCGCTGGAAGCGACGCGAAGACAGAACATCGAAGGATGTAGATAACTTCGTCACTTATGATGACAAACAGATAAAATGGAGCCGCGACCTTAAGCTAGACTTGCAGCGAAGTAACTATGCTATTGCTGCGCCTGTGAAGTTCCGCCACTCTATTTATCGCCCCTTCTGCGCCAAATACTATTTCTTCGACCGCATCCTAAACGAAGAGGTATACGTCTTTCCGCGAATCTTCCCCACACCCGCTACAGAAAACGAGAATGTTGTAGTATGTATAAGCGCGCCTGGTTCGCGCCAACCTTTTGCGACGCTAGCAGTCAACAAAACCCCCGCACAATATTTGACTGATGCTACGCAATGTTTCCCATTCTATACCTATAACGAAGATGGTACGGGGAGACAGGAGAACATCTCCGATGCGGCACTCAAGATGTTCCAGGTTGCCTACAAAGACGAAGGGATTACCAAGTGGGATATTTTCCACTACGTATACGCAGTTTTGCAGGCACCGGAGTATCGCACCCACTACGGTGCAAATCTGAAGCGGGACTTGCCGCGCATCCCCTTTGTGGCAGGTGTGGAAGCCTTTCGCGCATATGTACGATCAGGGCAGGAACTGATGAGCTTGCATATCAATTACCAGCAAGTCGCAGAATATCCTCTGGCCCTGGTGGAAGATCGCAATGTGCCGTTTACCTGGCGAGTAACAAGGATGCGGCTTATTACTGACCGCACGCAGCTAAAGGTGAACTCGGCTATTACACTAACCGGCATTCCTGCTGCTGCTTACGAGTACCGGCTGGGCAACCGAAGTGCGCTTGACTGGATCATAGACCAGTATGCGGTGGTAGAGCATCCCCGCTCCGGTATCAAGGATGACCCGAACGACCCGCAGGACGAGCAAGCAATTGTTCGTCTGGTGAAGCAAGTCGTCACCGTTAGCCTTGAAACGGTACGCATAATCAATGCGTTGCCACCTCTATCACTGTAACAAAGTTAAATAATCTATCAGTTCACCGGAGGATATATGCCAAAGCAAGCAATTATCACCAACTCTCTCTTTTATGGCGATAACCTTGGCATTATGCGCCGCTATATAGCGGATGCCAGCGTTGACCTTATTTATGTTGACCCACCCTTCCCTATCGAACCTAAGCCCTCAGAATTGTTTAAGGTCGAATACGACTTTGTCAGAAATTACGCTTACCCCATAGCTACCTTTGAGGATGTATGGCGCTGGGACAAAGAGACTAATGCAACCTATAAGGAAATAATAGGCGAGGCAGATAGCAATCTAGCTAAGGCAGTTGAAATGCTCCATGGTATGCTGGGCGAAAGCCAGGCGATGGCTTATCTGATAATGTTGGCTGCTCGCCTTGTTGAGATGCGGCGGGTACTGAAGGAGAATGGTAATATTTACGTTCACTGCAATGCACTGGTTAGCCATCACACACAAACGATCATGGATGCCATCTTCGGCGCAGAGAACTTCATTGCCGAGATTATATGGGAATACCAGAAAGATTATTATCTGATGATGAATTACAAACCCCAGCACGATGTAATTCTTTTCTACTCAAAATCCGAATCTCATAGGTACAAGTGGAATCATATGGTTGTTCTACCAGACCAAGCTATGCTGGAGAAGCAGTATCCTTACTCTGATCCTGATGGAAGGAGGTTTCGCACAGAAAGTCTAATAGCGGTCACTGGTTGGGAGTCTGGGGAGTGGCATGGTATAAATCCTGGTGATAAGGGCAAGCGGTGGGTGCGTAGCATAGGTAAGCTAGAAGAGCTTGAAGAAAAAGGATATATATACTTGCCGAAAACAGGCTCAATTCCAAAGCTCAAGGTTTATCTTGACGACGAGCCATCAGGAGAGATAGGCGAAGCCTTGTCGGATGTTTGGTCAGACATATCACCAATTACATCAAAATCCAGCGAAAGCATAGGGTATCATGGTCAAAAACCTATGGCGTTGCTAGAACGCATAATTGAAGTAAGTACCGAGCCTAGAGATGTGGTATTCGACCCATTCTGCGGTGGGGGGCCTATGCTTGCTGCTGCACAGAAGTTGGGCCGTACCTGGATTGGCATTGACGCAACTTTCCTGGCTACGAGCTTCCAACGTTACTTGCTTGAACTAGCATCTCCCGAGGTTAAATATGACTTTACTGGCGGTCCTACAGATATAGAGATGGCAAAGAAGCTAGCTGGAGACAACCCAGCTCAGTTCCTCTGGTGGGCGCTCTCACTCGTAAACGCTCGTCCGTCAGACAAAAGAATGACAACGAAGGAAGGTAGTAAGAAAGGCGACCGTATTGACGGAATAATTAGATTTGTTGACGAGGATAAAGGTAGGACAAAGCAGGTAATACTACAAGTGGAGACCCGCCATCCCAGTGTCTATGATGTGCGTAACTTGTATAATACGCTTGATAAAGAAGGCGGGGCCATAGGAATCCTGATCTTGCTGGAACCTCCTAACAGTCAAATGAAGCAAGAAGCCAAAGCCGCTGGTAATTATGAGTCACCCGATGGTCAGCACCGTTACCCAGCTATACAATTGGTAACAATCGAGCAGCTTCTAAAGGGAAAGGCTAAACTTGAGCTACCACCAACCCAAGACACATTCAAAGAGGTGCTTGCAGGGAGTCAAATAACAAAATGGGAGATAGGCGAGAAACTCATCTAGTAGATCTCAAAGTGACGTAAGCCTCTATCATATAGTGGCAAGGCAGCTGTGACGGATCAGGGCGGGCCACCGCCCGCCCCCACGTTATGTTACGCCTATGTTAAGCCGCCTCCGTTACTGGCGCAGCCGACTTGCGAAACACCAGCTTGCCCCCCTCCACATCCACCACGATATGGTCGCCCTCGTGGAACTTGCCTTCGAGTAGCTCCAGCGACAGCGGGTCGAGGACACGGCGTTGGATCGCCCGCTTTAGCGGACGTGCGCCATATACCGGGTCGAAACCTTCGTTGGCGAGGAACTCCGCCGCCGCCGGGGTAACCTCCAGGGTCAGCTTGCGGGCATCCAGCCGCTTGCGTACCTGCGCTAGCTGAATGGTCACGATCTGGGCAATTTCCTGTCGGGTTAGCTGGTTGAAGATGACGATCTCATCAATGCGGTTGAGGAACTCCGGGCGGAAGGTCTCGCGCAACGCCTCCATCACGTCTTTGCGGACCCGTTCCTCGTCGGCTTTAGTCGGCATCGCGGTGATGTACTGGCTGCCCACGTTCGAGGTCATGATCACCACCGTGTTCTTGAAGTCCACCGTGTGACCCTGGCTATCGGTCAGCCGCCCATCTTCCAACACCTGCAGCAGCACGTTGAACACTTCGGGATGAGCCTTCTCGATCTCGTCGAGCAGCACCACAGTGTAGGGCCGCCGCCGCACAGCCTCGGTCAGTTGCCCGCCCTCCTCGTAGCCAACGTATCCGGGGGGCGCGCCGGTCAGCCTCGACACGGCGAACTTCTCGGTATACTCGCTCATGTCAATCCGCACCATCGCGTTTTCGTCGTCGAACAGGAACTCGGCCAACGCCCGCGCCAGCTCGGTCTTGCCCACGCCAGTCGGTCCCATGAACAGGAAGCTGCCCAGCGGCCTATTCGGGTCTTGCAACCCAGCGCGGGCGCGGCGCACCGCGTTGGCAACTGCGCCGATCGCCTCATCCTGGCCGATGACCCGCAGATGCAGCCGCTCCTCCATCCGCAGCAGCTTGGCGATCTCGCCCTCCATCATCCGTGTAACCGGAATGCCGGTCCACTTGCTGACAATCTCGGCGATGTTCTCTTCGGTCACTTCCTCTTGCAGCAGCCGTTGCCCCCGTCCCTGGCTAATGGTCGCCTCGGCATCGTGCAACTTCTTCTCTAGCGCGGGGATGGTGCCGTACTGCAACTCGGCGGCGCGGTTCAGGTCGTAATTGCGATTGACCCGCTCAAGCTCCATGCGCGCCTGCTCAAGCTCCTCCTTGATGCTGCTAACCCCCTGCAACCCTTCCTTCTCGCGCTGCCAGCGGGTCTTCAGTTCGCTGGCTTGCTCCTTGAGGTTCGCCAGTTCCTTCTCGATGCGCTCCAGCCGCTCCTTGCTAGCGGCATCCTTCTCCTTGTTCAGGGCGATACGCTCGATTTCAAGCTGGTCAATGCGCCGATCTAGCTCGTCAATCTCGGTCGGCTTGCTGTCAATCTCGATCCGCAACCTGCTGGCCGCCTCGTCAATCAGATCAATCGCCTTATCCGGCAGGAAGCGGTCAGTAATGTAACGGTTGGACAACACCGCCGCCGCGACCAACGCCGAGTCGGTGATGCGTACGCGATGATGCACCTCGTAGCGTTCGCGCAGGCCGCGCAGGATGCTGATGGTATCCTCGACCGTCGGTTCGCCAACCAGCACCGGCTGGAAGCGCCGCTCCAACGCGGCATCCTTCTCGATGTGCTTGCGATACTCGTCCAGGGTAGTTGCGCCGATGGTGTGCAACTCGCCCCGCGCTAGCATCGGCTTGAGCATATTGCTGGCATCCATAGACCCCTCGGCTGCGCCCGCGCCAATCACCGTGTGCAACTCGTCAATAAACAGGATGATGTTGCCCGCTGCGTCGGCCACTTCCTTCAGCACCGCCTTCAGCCGCTCCTCGAACTCGCCGCGATACTTTGCCCCCGCGACCAGCGCCCCCAGATCCAGCGTGACCAGCCGATGCCCCTTCAAGCCCTCCGGCACATCGCCGGAGACGATGCGGCGGGCCAGCCCTTCAACGATCGCGGTCTTGCCCACCCCCGGCTCCCCGATCAGCACCGGGTTGTTCTTGGTGCGGCGGCTCAACACCTGGATGACGCGGCGAATCTCCTCGTCGCGGCCAATCACCGGGTCGAGCTTGTTGGCGGCGGCCGCCGCAGTTAGGTCGCGGCCATACTTCTCCAGCGCCTGATACTTCGCCTCCGGGCTTTGGTCAGTCACCCGCTGGCTGCCGCGCACCGCGGTGAGCACGCTGAGGATCTTCTCCGACGTGACCCCGCTTTGCTTCAGCAGGGTCGTGGCGTAGCTCTTCTCCCGCACCGCGCCCTGCTCCCCAGCAATCGCTAGCAGCAGGTGTTCGGTGCTGATGTAATCATCCTTTAGCTTGTCGGCCTCGGCCTGGGCCGCTGCCAACACCTTGCTCATCTGTGGCGAGGCGTAGAGCTGCCCGCTGCCGCCGTATACCTTAGCCTGGCGGCCAATCTCGGCCTCTAGCTGCGGGGCAATCTCGCCCGGCTGCACGCCCATCTTCTGCAAGATTTGCGGCACCACCCCGCCCTCCTGCTCCACCAGCGCCAGCAGCAGGTGGTCAGGGGTTAGCTGGCTGTGGTTGTGTCGCTGGGCAATCTCCTGCGCTGCCGCCAACGCCTCCTGCGCCTTCTCGGTGTACTTGTTCATGTTTACGCTCATCTATATCATGCCCTCCACATAGTAATAGCGGATAAGGTTGCCATAAGCAGAGCCAACCTTGCTCATCGTCAGTATAGCAAGATTGGGTTGGATTGACAATAGCGCGGGGTTAGTGATATATTGTAGAGGAGGTGAGCAAGTTGCTTCATCGTGCCATCAATATCAGATGATCAGCCAGGTA
>JANXYP010000216.1 GCA_025355955.1 Chloroflexota bacterium | reverse complement strand
GGTTGCGCCGGTGTTCGTCCACGTCACCGTGTCACCCACGTTGGCAGCGCCCACCTTGGGCGAGAACTGGAAATCTTGAACTGCGATTGCAACGGTTGCGCCAGTCGGCATCGCCAGCTTGCTAGCAGCGGCATGGTTGCCGCCGAACGACCCGATCATCATTGCCATCAGCGCTGCGACGGCGAATACCCTTACCAAAACCTTCATGAAGTTCCTCCTTAGTTTGCTAGAACTGCTATTTTAATCAACGCGATGGTGTTGCCTACTGTAGCGTTCCTTCATCATCGCTGTGCAGATGTAATCCATATTACTCTACGAACCGACTGCTGCCTCTGGATTTATCCTGCTAGCAACATTGTACCACAAAGTTGCAGTTTGTCAATTACGATACTCTCGCCGGGTGTGATACAAGTTATTGGGTAAACGTAGGGGCGGGCGGTGGCCCGCCCTGGTGAGCTAGCCAACCACCCAATAACTCGTAACCCACTCTCGCCGGGTGTGATACAAGTTATTGAGATGATGTAGGGGCGGGCGGTGGCCCGCCCTGGTGAGCTAGCCAATCAACAACTTGTAACACACCCTTCGCGCAGAAGCACAGCGGGAGCGCATCGATCGGTGATGCGCTCCCGGTGAGTTAGGGCTGTTGAACACTCAGGTGGTGCGCCGCTTCAGCAGCAGCACGCCGCCAACTATCAGCAGGGCGGCCAGGGATGCGGCCAGCCAGAGGTTGATGGTGTTCTGGTCGCCCGCGCCGGTGCGGGGCAGGCCGGGTCGCCCACCAATACTGCCCGATCGGTCGATGGTTGTCGGAGTCATCGTAGTAGCAGAAGGCGATGCTGCCATCATCGTGCCAGCAGTAGGGGTCGCCATTGTTTCCGTGCTGCTCATCACCGTGCCAGCGGTAGGGGTTGCCATTGTCTGCGTGCCGGTCATTGCCACGCCAGCGGTAGGGGTCGCTGGCAGCGGGGCGGGAGTCATGGTCACGCCAGCGGTAGGGGTTGCCTGTGTGGGCGGGTGGGTTGGGCGCGGCCCGGGGGTTGGCGGGGCGGTGAGGGTAATCTGCTGCATCACGATATTGCCATTGAGAATAACTGGCGCATCGGGGCCAGGGAACTCATAGACACCGATTACGCCCGCGTCAATGTGCAGCATCGGCCACACCTTGTCACCCACCTGCGGCACCGGGTTAAGCAGCACCCTAACGTTGTAGTTGTCGCCACGCCTGACCGCGCTATGCCCAAGCTGCTCACCCGGCTGGTTGTTGATGGTATTGGCGTGGACCGTGATCCAGCCATCCTGTGCGGCAACCACATGGGCAACGATGAGGCTGCTGCCTGCGGGTTGGTCTCGTGCATCCACACTGGGGATCGGGCCACTCACCGCGGTCGGACTTGCTGCCGCACTGGTGGGGGTTGCATCCGCTCCGCTCGTGGGTGTAGCGCCGCCACTGGGCGCGACTACAATCGTACCCGCCATGCCTGCGCCATTGGCCGAGCCATGATACATACAATAGTAGTTGAATGAGCCACTGCTACCGAAGGTATGGCTGAAGCTCGCGCCGGGGACGAGGTTGCCGCTGTCCCAGCTACCGTCGCTGGCAGTGACGGTATGCGCTGTTGCGCCCGTGTTCGTCCACGTCACTGTATCACCTACGTTGGCCGCACCCGTCTTGGGCGCGAACCGAAAATCCTGGATTGCGATCGCAACAGTTGCGCCAGTGGGCGCGGCTAGCTTGCTTGCCACCGCCCGGCCACCGGATGGCAATGCGATCATTATCAGCATCAACGCGGCGGCGGCGAATATCCTTATCAGACCTCTCATATAATCTCCTCCTGTTCTTCTGGAACGGCCTGCCAGCTAGTGTGCGCGTCACGTTTTTGCATACCCAACCATGGCGAACAACGGTTCGCCCCTACTGACCGCTTGCTCTGCAAGAATGTGACGCACACCCCACCAACTACTGCCCATTGACCCACCCTGCCTGTAAGATTATACTACATTGTTACATATTGTCAACCTCTGTTACTGGGTGTACGTAGGGGCGGCGGCCCGCCCTGGTGTAACGATCCAGCCAGCCGAAATCTTGTTATGCACCCAGTTCAAATAAACACATTGACAAACCTCGATGAGTTGTGTTATAATCCCTGCATGAGAGAAAAAACCATCCGCACCCGCCCTTCCGTCTGCTGCACCATTGCCGACCCTGGCAGTCTGGATGCTGCCGCGCTGGCCCGCTATGCAACGCTGCTAGATGCGCTGGCCGACCCCACCCGCCTCGGCATCATCAACCTGCTGGCGAATAATCATGAGCCAGTCTGCGTCTGCGACATCACCGCCCAGTTCGACAAGGGCCAGCCGACTATCTCCCACCACCTCAGCATCCTGCGCGAGGCCGGGCTGGTGCATGGCACCCGCGAGGGCATATGGTCATTCTTCACTCTCGACCATGAGCGACTGGCAGAGTTGCAAGCGATGCTGGCTGAGGTATACCGACCGTTGCGCGGTCAGCCTCTGCCCTTGATCAGCAGCCCGGTGCCTGCGCCATCGCAGAACATTGCCCGTTCGGCTTGAAGCATTATTTCAGCGACTAAACATCGAAGCTCGTCAATCTATTAAGGAGAATTGCACATGGATACCATGACCCAGGAAGAGATTAAGGCAATGGTCAGGAAGAACTACGGCGCGGCAGCCAATGCTGCCAACGCGACTGGCTCATGCTGCAGCGATGATTGTTGCGGTGACGGCTCGGCCCCGCTGGAACTGGTTTCGCTGCAGATGGGCTACAGCAAGGCCCAGGTGGCAGCCGTGCCAGAAGGCGCTAACCTGGGCCTCGGCTGTGGCAACCCGGCGGCGATCGCTGCACTCAAGCCTGGCGAGGTGGTGCTAGACCTGGGCAGCGGTGCGGGCTTTGATTGCTTTCTCGCTGCGCCCCAGGTGGGCGAACAGGGACACGTCATCGGCGTAGATATGACCCCAGAGATGGTCAGCAAAGCAAGGGCAAACGTAGCAAAGACCGGATATAGCAACGTAGAGTTTCGCCTGGGTGAGATTGAACACCTACCCGTGGCGGATGGCAGCGTAGATGTAATCATCTCCAATTGTGTGATCAATCTGGTGCCGGATAAGGAAGCGGTGTTCCGCGAGGCGTTTCGGGTGCTGCAAAGCGGCGGGCGGCTGGCAATCTCCGATATAGTAGCCAGCACTGAGCTACCAGCGGAGCTACGCACGGATCGCTCACTGGTATCCGGTTGCGTGGCGGGCGCGGCCTTGATCGTCGATCTGGCAACGATGCTCAAAGCCGCAGGCTTCGCGGACATCCGCATTGCGCCAAAGGATGAAAGCCGCAACTTTATCCGCGAGTGGGTGCCGGGAAGGCAGGTTGAGGATTACCTGGTCTCGGCCACGATTGAAGCGGTCAAGCCAAGCCGGTGAAAGGATAAAGGCGATGAGTGATCAACCAGTCCGCATCCTGGTGCTTTGCACCGGCAACTCCGCCCGTAGCCAGATGGCCGAAGGTCTGTTCCGCGAGTTGGGCAAGGGCCGGGTTGCGGTACAGAGCGCAGGCACCGAGCCAGCCGCCCACGTCAACCCTTTTGCGGTGCAGGCAATGACCGAACGTGGTATAGCCATCGGCGCACAGCAGCCCAAGCACGTTGATAGCCTGCTCGACCAGCAGTTCGACTCCGTGATTACCGTCTGCGATCGCGCCCGCGGTGCTTGCCCTATCTTCCCTGGCAACGTAGAGCGCATCCACTGGGACTTTGCCGACCCTGCCGCCGTGTCGGGTAGCGATGCAGCGAAGCTGGCCGCCTTCCGTGCCACTCGCGACGGTCTGGAGCAGCGCATCCGCGCCTTCCTCGCTCTTTGAGCCGTTGCGCCCCGCCAGCTAGGGCGCAACTTAGGCGCTAACGCATCGAAGATAATCAATGAAGGATGTGCCAAACACATCGAGATCTGTCAATGCATTATAACTCGTAAACAAAGTTCAGATGGCGGGGTGTAGTTTCCCCTCCCACCGGGAGGGGTAGGGGAGGGTGCGCGTTGCGCTGCACTGACCCACTCTCAGTGCAGTCTAGACGGCGCGGTTCTCGGCCTCGTAGGGGAGGGTGCGCGTCGCGCTGCACGGACCCACCCCAGCCCCTCCCGGTGGGAGGGGAGAACATCTGAATTTGTTTATCTGGTAGTTATCCCTGACAACCATCGCTGGCGGCCGGTGCAGGCTGCCATGGTGCCACTAACATATAGTATATAGAAAGGAGGTGAGCGTAAATGCGTATTTATGCGGATACCTGTTGCGGCGACAACTGCTGCGAAGATAAGTGCTGCGGCGACCAGCGCTGCTGCTAGGCTCTACAACTGGGGCCGGGCCATTCAAACGGTCCGGCCTCGTCTCACCAAAGTAAACGTAGCAAAGGAGCAGAATTGTGAGCAACAACATTGTGGCGGCGGACAGTGAAACCACCATTGCCTGCAGCCTGAGCGAACCGCAGTTGGCGGCGCGGGAGCGCGAACTGGCGGAAGCAATCTTTAGCAAAATTGAGCAGGTGGAGGAGCTAGACGACGGCTTTGCCCTGTGCTTCCCTGGCAGCGACGAGTGGGCTACAAGGCTGTTCGAGTTCATTGCCTTCGAGCGGGTTTGCTGCCCGTTCTTTATCTTCGAGGTGCTGTTTGAAGCCAACCAGAAGGCAATCTGGCTGAAGCTGCGCGGTGCGGAAGGGGTGAAGGCCATGATCAGGGAGGCATTGATGCCAGCAAATACAAAAACCACATGAGTCATCCCAAAGTTTGTGGCTGGTGTAAATAAGCGAGCGGCTGCAAGGGCATAAGTCTAAGCCCCCAACCCTCGCTGGGGGCTTAGTTGATCAAAGCCGCGCTTATTGCTCAACTACTGGTGCGGGTAGCGCCTTGCTGCTGGCTGCGGGCATTAGCCGCGCCAGTAGCAGGTAGGCTGCGCCCGCTACGATAAAGCCGACGTAGTAGGCGACATCGCCGCCGCTGAACCAACTGACCAGCAGGCCGCTGAACTTCGCGCTGCTAATGAACGGCACGCTGGCGGCCACGCCAATCAGGAAGGCGGCAATGCCGCTCCAGTGGAAGGGCGCGAAGGCAAGCTGGTGGTCGTCCTTGCCGCGATTGACGATGAAGAAGTGGGCAGCGACCACCGCCAGCCAGGGGGCAATCCAGTACGAGATGAGCAGCAAAAAGCTCTCATAGCTGCTGGCAAGGCTATTGGCAAACAGGTAGTAGGTGAACACGCCGCCCAGCAACCCGACCGCCACCACGCTCATCCAACGCTTGATCGGCAGCTCTAGGGTAAGCAGCGACATCGCGCCGGTGTAGATGTTCAGCACGTTGGCGGTGATGGTGCCAAGCACGATGGCGATCAGCGCTGGTATCGCCAGGTTGCTGCCCACGGTGGTGACAACCCGCTGGATGGGGTCGGCATTCGCGCCGGTAAAGCCCGTCGCGCTAGTTACCAGTGCGCCGAGGAACTCGACCAGCACGCAGGAGATGAAGCTGCCCAGGAAGGTGTAGCCGAACACCCGCGCCTTGCTGCTGTCGGGGCGCAGGTAGCGCGAGTAATCCGCGCCGTAGGTCGACCAACTGAACACGTAGCTCGCCACTGCGGTGATAAGCAGCAGCAGCATCCCGTAGTGGGCCGCGCCGACGACCGTGGCGGGCTTGCTGAAGTTGGCGAAGGCGGGCGCAGCGGTAATGTACATAACCACGAACAACGCACCCAGCACCACCGCCATCACTCGCTCAAAGGCGTGGATGAGGTTGTGGCCGTAGATGCCCAGTATCATCTGCGCCCCACTGAGAACAAGCAGTGCAGGCAGGAAATCGAAGTTGAATAGTCGCGCCAGGGCAAAGCTACCCAGCACGCTGTTGACTGCATACCAGCCAGTGCAACTCAGCCAGTTAAGCAGGGCGGGCAGGTACGCGCCGAAGCGCCCGAAGCTGCGCCGCGTCAGCGGTAGCTGCGGCACGCCGGTTAGCGGCCCCATCATCGAGGCAAGGCCAACCAGGGCGCAGCCAATCACGTTGCCCACAATGATGGCGAGGAGCGCATCACCCAGGCTGAGGCCGAGCACTATTGCCAGTGCGCCCACCAGCCAGGCGGGCATCCCCAGGTTGGCCGAGAACCACAGGGTGAATAGCTGGCCGATGTTGCCATGCCGCTCATCGAGGGGGATCGGCTCTACCCCATGCTGCTCGACTGCCAGCGCGACGGTGTTGTCCTTTACCTGGTCACGAGTTACTGCTGCCATTTTGTTTGTCTCCTTCATCACAACTAAGTGTCGGAAATACACCAGACCTGCTGGTGTAATATTAACACAATGCTAACTGTCTTGTCAAGAGTAAAGCGGTGTGATTTGTACAATTTGGCGGAACCAGTTGCGCTGCTGGCTCGTTGAAGAAATGTTGGCGAAGCGTTGGCAAAGCGCCCGCATTGGGGCTTGCGCCGCTGCTGCTACTTCGGCTAAAATGGTAAAGGAAACGCCGAGGCTAACGCAGCAAATAAACCGTAGGGGCGGGCGGCTACCCGCCCTGGCGCAGCGCCAACAATGGGGTGTGATACAAGTTTAAGGTTGGCTAGCTCACGCACCAGGGTGGGCCACCGCCCGCCCCTACGTTCAACCCATCAGTGGGCATAACGCCTGTAACCGTTGCATCATCGTTACTGGATGCAGCGCCAACAATGGGGTGTGATACAAGTTTAAGGTTGGCTAGCTCATGCACCAGGGCGGGCCACCGCCCGCCCCTACGTTCAACCCATCAGTTGTATCATGCACCACTAACATTGATAATTTTACTTATGATTGAGACTACTGCTACAATTGTCGCGACGCCACGTACTATGCCGCGCGGTGGCTTTGCATTGCTTTATACTCTGTTGCTGCTGGCCCTGGCTGCGCTTGCCACCTACCCGCTGCTGTTCTACGCCAGCGACCACCTGGGCAGCCTGTATGATCAGTTCGATAGCGTCTGGCGTATCTGGGCCAGCCTTTACCACCTGCCCAACGCCCCGCTCCATCTGTTCCAGGCTCCCATATTTCATCCCTATCCCGACAGTCTGCTGTTCGACGAGCTGATCTTCGGCGAGGCGTTGCTGGCCGCGCCATTCGCGCTTCTAACCGGCAACCTGATCCTCAGCTTCAATATTGTGACCCTGCTCACCTTCGTGATCGCCGGTTGGGGAGGATACCTGCTTGCCCACCATCTGACTGGCAGCTGCGTCGCGGCGATGGTAGCGGGTCTGCTCTACTCCTTCAGCGCCTATCACTTCGCCCACCTGGGGCAGATTGGCCTCAGTAACATCGGCTACCTGCCGCTGCTGCTGCTTGCGCTCGACAAGCTGCTGCGTAGCGGCGGACGAAGTATCGGTTGGGCGTTGGCCTTCGCGGCGTTGATCGCAATGCAGGCGTTGTCGGCGCAGTATTACTTTTTCTACATGATCATCATGTTGGGTCTCTACCTGCTCTACGCCCTGCTGCGGCACGAGACGCGCCAATATTTCACCCCCCTGTTTGGTCTGCGGCTGGTCACAGCCGGGCTGGTGGGGTTGCTTCCTGCACTGCCCTTCTACATTACCTACCTGAAGGTGCAGAATATGTACAGCTTCAAGGTACCCGATGAGCAGGTGTATATGCTGTCGGCCAACCTGAAGAGCCTGTTCGCCGCACCGAGCAGCGCGCCCTGGCTGCACAATCTGCTGCAAAGATTCGAGAGCAGCCACTATACTGCTTACGAGGCCAGCATTTTCCCTGGCATTATCCCCATGTTGCTGGCGTTGCTCGGCGTGATCTGGTGGCTCGGTCATCGCCGCGCTGGTGGTAACTTCTATGTGCCGTTCCTGCTCATCCTCGGCTTTAGTGGCGTGATCCTGGCGTTTGGTCCATATCTGCAACTCGACTACAGCGATGTGGCGGGCAGCCGCACCGCCTTGCCACTACCATACCTGCTGCTTTACCGCTTTGTCCCCGGCTTCACTGGTATGCACGCGGTGGCCCGCATCGCGCTGCTGGGAACGTTGGCGCTCAGTATGCTGGCAGCCTATGGCGTGGCGGGCTTGTTCTCCTGGTTCAACAGACGACCCTCGGCCAGCGACGATGCGCCCGTGCTACAACCTGCCCGCCCGCTTGCCAGATATGCGCTTGTGCTGTTGCCAACTCTACTGATTGGCTTTGCCCTGTTCGAGCAGATTGGCTTGCCCCGCGAGGTTACGGCCGTGCCTACCCCTTCAGCAGTCTATCGCTGGCTGGCGGGTGCGCCGCCTGGCCCTGCGCTGGAGTTGCCAACGGTACTCTTCCGCCGCGGGTTGGAGAACGCGGTCATGCTTAATCGCTACCAGTATTTCACCGCCTACCATCAGCACCCCATCGTCAACGGCCCGGCTAGTAGCCTCAACCCAAGCGGATACGAGAACCTGGTCGCCGATTTCCCCGCCCAGTTCCCCTCGATTGAGACCATCGATATGTTGCGTGGCCTGGGAGTGCGTTATGCCGTTTTCCACCTCGATGATATGAGCGCCAAGCAGCGCGACCGCCTCTTCCGCCAGAGCCAACGGCTGGCCGCTGCCTGGGGCTGGCGGGCGGGCTTCGATAGTCAGGGCAATGCTCTGACCGAGCGCGCCAGCCAGGGGCGCAGTAGCGGCGACCTTGTTTATGAGATTGCGCCAGTAAGCGACTCAATCTTGCAACTGCGTGGGTTCGCGACGAGCAATCGCGTCTACTTTTCGGATACTGATGATAAGACGCGCAATGGCTATATGGGGGTGGCGGAGTATGTAATGGCGGGGTCTGGCTGCACCATCTACGGCTACAGTACCTCTAACTTCGGCGTGACCGTGCTACCGCCGTTGCCCGTCAACAATTATGACTACGCCGTATTGTACACGGGTGAACCGACTACCGCCTTCCCCACTGCTACCCGCGTTTGGGGTAACGCCAGCCTCACCCTCTATCGGCTGCGCTGATTAGCGGCCACCAGAAATAGGGCGAGTGCAACCCGCCCCTACGCATCGCCACATGGCTTTGTGATATGGCTTCTAGTATTACGGCCTCAATTGGCATATTTGAGCTAGATTGGTGTAGGGGCGAATCGCATACGCCCATAGGCATCATGCTGATTTGTTCCTAATGGTGATGGCTCTCTGGGGGTCTGGAGGGTTCAGCCCCCAGCGGTTGCAATGATATAGTGCGACGGGTTAGCTGTAGCCCTGGCCTGGGCGCGCCACCAGCGGGTTGCATACGATGAGCATTGATGCGTTTGAGCCACTTAGGGCTGAACCCCCAGACCTCCAAGCTCATTCCCCTATTTCTTAGCTTGATACCTTTGGGACGAGTCGCATACACCCTGCCGCCAAGTGTCCATATCAGCTTGCTCCGCAACTGAGGCTATAATTCTAGCTGCTCCCTATTTTATGCTGATAGCGGAGATGGCGAAATCAACACGTTGGCGGGGGTTGGCGGGGTCGGGTACGTTAGTGAACAACAGCTCACTGTTGCCCGGTGGGAGGGTTAGTGGTAGGCTGATAATCTGAGTTTGGGGCTGAATTAGTGGGCTGGCGAGCGGCTGCCCATTGAGGGTTAGTTGCAGGGTGCGGGGTTGTTGCGCGGCGATCAGCGTGATACTGAGCTGCGCCAGACGTGGCGTGGCTCTAGGATTGATTACATCGAGTGCCGCGCCTGTCGGCCCCATTCGGCGGGCGACTCCCGCTTGCGAGTTGATCACATTGCTCCAGCCGTCACCCAGGGCCATTGGTAGGACGGTGGTCGTAGCGGTTATTGGCACAGCATAGGCAGTGATCGCTGCATCGTCTGCCACCGGCAATCCCGGCAGCGACGCGCTGATGATGGCACGAGCAGAGATGTAGCCCGCATTACCGAGCATCCACTTGGAGAGAACGATATAACGAATGTTGTAGTAAGCCAGCACTGCCGCAGCGTAACTCGAAGGCGCGACGGTGGGGGTGAGAATGTCGTTGGCAGCGGGCATCGCCAGGTCGGAGAACCAGCGGATCACCGGCGTGCGTAGCGCGAAGCAGTGGCACGGCTTACGGGCAATCTGGCCGCCCAGCAGTTGCTTATGGTGAATGTATTGCAGCCCCTCATCGAACTCGATGTACGTTTTGTCCACCACCGGCACTTGCAGGATGGCATAGCTAGCCGCGTCTGCGCCCAGTTGATAGTAGAAAGGCGAAATCGGCTGGCTGGTGGTCGCATAGCTGATCGGGATGAACTCGGCAACCATGATCGCCGCCACCAGCAGCGGCACGGCAGCGCGGAGTAGCCACCCTCGCTGCGGTAGACGCAGGCGCACACTTAGCGCCTGCCAGCCGTAGCCCGCCAGCACGCCAATGCAGAGATAGGCGATTAGCGAGAAGCGGGCGGGGTCGCGGCTGATGTTGAAGAAAGGCAGGTTCAGCAGCAGGTTGTAGGGCAGGGGGAAGTTGATGCCGCTGCTAACCGTGGTGTCCACATCGTTGATAAATAGGTGAGGACCGAGCGCCAGTGCGGCAAAGAGCAAGCTGATTGCCGCCCACTGCCAAACCTGCCGCCGATAAGCAAACAGCCCCACTAGCGCGAGCATCAGCGGCAGATAGCCCGAGTTAGCCATCCCGCTGATTGCGCCATAGCGATTGCCGACGAAACTCTGCGCCGCCGCCCAGCCGCCCCACAGCGGATTGAGCGCGTTGGGCGTGAACCAGGTGGTCAAATCCCAGGAGTGGCCCAGCGTCTCCGAAAAGGGGCGAGTATAGGAGTTGGCAAGCGCTTCACGCAGGCTGGGGATGAGGATGGGCGAGAGCATAAGCAAACCCCCCGCCACCGCCAGGGCCACGTTGCGAAGCATCAGCAGCCGCGAGTTCCAGCTACGCTCACGCAGCAGCAGGTAGAGGAAGTAAGCGGCGGTGAAGAGCATCATGTAGACGAGATACTGCCAGTCGGTAAGCGCGGTGCAGGCGAGGAAAATGGCCGCCCCCGCCAGCCAGCGCCGTGGCAGGCGGTTGGCTTGCTCACGAGGCGGCGTAGCCTTGACCAGACAGAGGATGTAGAGCGGCATCCACAGCATCATCAGCTGCACTGCCTGACCGCTGCCAAAATAGTTCCAGCGCATCGGGTTGCAGAAGCTATAGACCGCCCCCACAATCCACGCGGCAAACCAACCCAGCCCCAGGCCGCGACCGAGCGCATAGCCACCGATTGCGGTGAAGACGAATGAGCTAATCGCCACCAGATTTGCGGTTACCAGCGGCCCCAACAGCACGGTGAAAGGTAGGGCCAACAAATCGGTGAGCGGCGCAAAGCTGTGGAACAGCAGGCTGACCTGATTGGGGTAGTAGATGTAATTGGTGTAATAGGGGTTGATGTGCAGGTCGAGCAGGGAGTAGCGCATCCACCATAGATTCCACACGTTCTGCCAGCCATCGTTGGCCCCCACCAGTTGTGAGGACAGCCGCGGCAGTAGCGCCCGCAGCAGTAGCAGGGTGACAAGCAGATAAGCCGTCCAGGGTAGGATGGCAAGAGCGAGGCGGCGGCTGGTCGCGGCTGGCGCTGCGGTTGTGGCAGCCGCAGGCGTTTCGGTTATTTCCGCGCTAGACATGGCGATACCTTCTTTGTCCCACATTGTCAGATTTGGTGCTGCGCTATCATACTTTACCGCCACTGCTGCGGTCAAGGTAGATAATCTGGTGTAGGGCGGGATGGCGTCCGCCCTGTTGGGCATCAGTATCCCTTTGCCGAGCAAGCGTTCGGTAGGGGCGAACCGTTGTTCGCCCTGGTCGGTTATGCACGATTTGTATTGGGCGTACTCCTGTGCTATAATCAGCTCGGTCATCATCTACAGCATCTTTAGCCAGAGAAGGAGAATCATATGCTAGCTCGTGTCATCAGTTGCGCGATCATTGGCCTCGACGGTGCATTAATCCAGGTTGAAGTAGACCTGGCACGGGGATTGCCCAGCTTCACCATCGTGGGCCTGCCCGACAAGGCGGTGGAGGAGAGCCGCGAACGGGTGCGGGCGGCGGTACGCAACAGCGGCCTGATCTTTCCAGGGATGCGCGTCACCGTCAATCTCGCCCCTGCCGATATTAAGAAGGAAGGCCCATCTTACGACCTGCCTATCGCCCTCGGCGTGCTTGCTGCCAGCGACCAGATCAGCGGCGAACTCGACCGCGCCCTGTTCCTCGGCGAACTGTCGCTCGATGGCAGCGTGCGACACACCGACGGGGTGCTGCCGATGGTCAGCCTCGCCCGCGAACAGGGTCTACGCAGCGCCTTCGTCCCCTACAGCGATGCGGCGGAAGCCAGCCTGGTCGAAGAGATTGACATCATCCCGGTCAAGAGCCTGGCCGAACTGGTAGCTCATCTCAACGGCCTGGGTGATATTGCCCCCTACCAGGCTGATCCCACGCTGCTCGATGCCGCCGCTGAACCCCACTATGATGCTGATATGAGCCAGGTCAAGGGCCAGGAACACGTCAAGCGGGCGATGGAGGTGGCGGCGGCGGGCGGACACAACATGATCATGCACGGCCCACCCGGTAGCGGCAAGACCCTGCTGGCCCGTACCATGCCGACCATCCTGCCACGTATGACCAACACCGAGGTTATCCAGGTCACCAAAATCTACAGCGTAGGGGGGATGCTCCCCGCCGACCGTCCTTATGTGCGCGAACGCCCCTTCCGCGCCCCGCATCACACGATTAGCCACGCGGGGTTGGTGGGTGGCGGACGCTTCCCGCGCCCCGGCGAGATCAGCCTTGCCAACTATGGCGTGCTGTTCCTCGACGAACTGCCGGAGTTCAGTCAGCAGGCGCTGGAAACGCTGCGTCAGCCGCTGGAGGATCGGGTCATCACCATCTCCCGCGCTGCTGGCACGGTCAGCTTCCCCGCCAACTTCACCCTGATTGCGGCGATGAACCCCTGCCCCTGCGGCTATGCGGGCGACCCAGTCAAGGCTTGCACCTGTAGCAGCACCATGATTACCCGCTATCAGAAGCGCATCAGCGGTCCGCTACTTGATCGGATTGACATTCATGTGGAGGTGCCGAGGGTGGAATACGAGAAGCTGGCCGACAGCCGCCTGGGCGAACCGAGTGTAGCGATCCGCGCCCGCGTCGAGGCAGCCCGGCAGCGGCAGCGCGAACGCTTCAAGGGGGTGAGCGCCCTCAGCAACGCGGAGATGAATCCTTCACAGGTGCGCGAGTTCTGCCAGTTGGATGCCACCGGCCAGAGCCTGCTCAAAGCGGCGGTGCGCCAACTGCACCTTAGCGCCCGCGCCTACCACCGCATCCTCAAGCTAGCCCGCACCATCGCCGACCTCGCTTGCGCCGAGCAGATCCAGGCCGCCCATGTCGCCGAGGCGGTGCAGTATCGGCCCCGCGAACGAGTTTAATTGATTCAGCACTCCTTTAACAATTACATACAGGGTGCGCGTGACGTTCTTGCGGAGCAAGCGTTCATTCAGTAGGGGCGAACCGTTGTTCGCCCTGGTCGGGTATGCAAGGACGTGATACATATCCCCTATATAGGCTATTGACACGCTTACTTCTCTATTGATATAATCTAGCTTATGGAAGCGCTGCCACACCCAGTGACGCTGCTAATACTGTTACTATAATGGCACTCCTCCTTTTGCAGCAAGTAATTGTAGGGGAGAAGTATGAGCAGTCCAAAAGTAAGGCGGGCTAAATCCACCGCGATATCTTCAGCGCAGGCACGCTTCAACCTTCGCTTTCTAACCGCGCGCCTCAATCGACCTAACCGCAATCATGCCCACGCTTCACCATTGGCATCGACGGAGCAGCAGCCCGATCGCACTGCTAGCAATCAGCAGTCTGATGCTGACCTGCAGCGGCGCAACGCCTATCTCAGCGCCTTGCATCAAACCTCGCTCGCGATCATGAACCACCTTGATGTCAATGATCTGCTTAAGACGATTGTCGAACGCGCCACCAGCCTGATGCAGACTTCACATGGCTACCTCTACCTGGTCAATGCTGACCGCTCGATGCTGGAGGTGAAGATAGGGCGAGGGGTTTTTAGCGAGTCGGTTGGGCGGCGGCTCGAGCCGGGCAACGGAGTAGGCGGTACCGTGTGGCGGAGCGGCCAGATGTTGGTGATTGATGACTACAGTGCATGGCCTAACCGCTCGTCTTATTATGATGATATTAAGCTGCACACGGTGATTGGGGTGCCACTGAAGTCAGGCAGGCGGGTGATTGGGGTGCTGGGCCTTGCCTACCTCGACCGCATTCATACCTTCGACAAGGATGAACTGTCGCTGCTCGAACAATTCGCACACCTTGCCTCAATCGCCTTCGATAACGCCACTCTATACACCAATGCCCAACGCGAACTGGGCGAACGTAAGCAGGCGGAGCAGGCGCTTATCGAAAGTGAACAACGTTACCGCGACATCACCGAACTTACTTCCGACTACATCTACTTGATGGAAATCGTGCCAGACGGCAGGGTCACGGTTAGGGGGATAAGTGGCGGCTCTACCGGGAATAATGGTTACTCGCTCGATGAGATGAACGGAGCTAATGGCTGGGCGGATGTATGCCACCCCGACGACCAGCAGATCGTCACAGAGGGCTTCCGCCAGGTAATCGCCAGCGGCCAGCCCACCAGCATCGAGTTCCGCTTCCTCACCAAAAGCGGCGAGATGCGCTGGATGCTCTGCTATATGAGAATGGCGCGGCAGCAACATAGGGGCGCGGTCAGCCTGATTGGCGCGTTCCAGGACATTACCGCCCGCAAGCACGCCTACGAGGCGCTGCGCGAGAGTGAGCAGCGCTACCGTTCGCTGTTCGATTACACCAGCGATGGTGTGGTGCTTATTGACATGGAGGGTAAGCTAATCGCCGCCAACCGGCAAATGCTGGAGATGATGGGTTATGCTAACGAAGAGATTGCTGGCCGTTCATTTATCGAGTTCATTGCTCCCGATGAAGTAGTGGCGGCCCAGGAACTCTTTGAAGCAAGGGTCGCGGAGCGACCCATTCCCCGCCTTTTCGAGCGAAGCATCCTTACCGCGAACGGCGATATTGTGCTGTGCGAGATGAGTACCGGCATTGTGTATGATGCTCAGGGCAATCCCCTCTATAGCCAGACTGTCGCCCGCAACATCACCGAGCGCAGGCAGGCGGAGCAGCAACTTCGCCTGCTCAGCACTGCTGTGCATCATGCTAACGATGGCGTGATGATCACCAACGCAACTGGCAGTGATACTCCTATTATTCTTTATGTGAATGACGCGATGTGCCGCATGAGTGGCTACTCCGCCGCCAAGATGATCGGTCAGAGCCAAAGTATGATGATTGGCACTTCCACCGATCGGCGCGAGACGGCGCATGTGCGGGAAGCAAGGGTGCGAGGCGTGCCTTATCGTGGCGAATTTCTGCTTTATCGTAAAGACCAATCTAACTTCTGGCTGGAGGTTGGCATAGAACCGATCAAAGATGCAGCAGCCAATGTTACCAACTGGGTGATAATCGCCCGCGATGTAACTGCCCGCAAGCAACAGGAGCAACAGTTGCTCCACCTTTCAACCCACGATTACCTTACCGACCTGCCCAACCGCCGCTGGCTGGAGGACTGCCTGGCCCGGCTACTAGCGCAAGGTCAGACAGAGGGTGAAAACGCCCTGCTATTTATTGACCTCGACCATTTCAAGGTGATTAACGACACCCTCGGCCACGCGGCCGGGGATGAGGCGCTCGGATTCATTGCCACGTTGATCGCTACGCAGCTACCCGCTGGGGCAACCCTCGCCCGCATCGGCGGCGATGAGTTTGCCGTACTGCTGGAACATACCTCTACCGCGCAGGCGCGGGCCATCGGCGAACGTCTGCAAGCGCTGGTCGTTGATCAGCCTTTCGTCAGCGCTGGTCACACCTTTACCTTGAGCCTCAGCATCGGCATGGTGGTTATCGGTGGGCAGCAGAGCGTTCGCGCCCTGCTCTTCGAAGCCGATACCATGATGTATGTCGCCAAGAAGCATGGCGGCAACCGCCTCGTTGCCCATCAGCAGTCCTAGTATTACAGCCTCAGTTGGCGTTAATGCGCCAGAATGGTGTAGGGGCGAATCGCATACGCCCTGCCGCCCTGTGTCAAAGCCAATCGTAACTACGCTATGTTGCCCAGCAAGTGAGGCTGTAATACTAGCATCTACGCGATTAAAGAACTTTCAGACATTGACAAGCATACTCCTCGCAGCTATACTGGCATGAGGAGCGATTTAGCTAGCCGATGCAGCCGCTTTGTGGAGCGGTTAGATCTGGATAATCTATGAAGATACAATGATGAGCAAGCGCAATCACAACCATGCTATTCCCGATCAAACTGCAGTCGAGCCAGACCCTGAGCGTGAGCTAATCGCCCGCGTCGAGGCTACGCTGCGCCAGCAGAATGACTACCTTACTGCACTACATGAAACCGCCCTGAACATCATGAACCGCCTGGATGTCAACGATCTGCTCCAGGCAATTATCGAGCGGGCAGGCGCGTTGATCGGCACCCAGCAAGGTTATATATACCTGCTTGATAATGATGGCACACAGATGTCCATGAAGATTGTTACTGGCGATTTCTTCCGCAACTCGCTGGGCCATTTCATCGGGCGGGGTGAGGGGCTGGCCGGGCGCGTCTGGCAGACCGGGTTGCCGCTGGCGGTGGATGATTACAGCGCCTGGCAAGGGCGCTCTCATCACTACGACGTTTACTCTACCCTACACGCAACCGTCGGTGTGCCGCTCAAATCTGGCTCCGAGGTGGTAGGGATACTTGGTCTTATCTATGAGCAATCGGGCCTTCGCTTCAGCAACGAGGAGATCGTATTGCTAGGCCAATTCGCCGAACTGGCCTCGATTGCTCTGGATAACGCTCGCCTCTACACCGCGGTGCAGCAGGAGCTAACCGAGCGCAAACAAACCGAGGAACAGTTGCGCCTGCTCAGTTCGGCGGTACGTAGCTCCAGCGAGGCGATCATCATCACAGGCGCGGAGCCGGTCGACGAACTGGGCATACTGGTTCTCTATGCAAACGATGCCTACTATCGCATTACCGGGCATAACCCTGAAGAAATCATCGGTCAGCCCGCCAGCGTGTTGCGTAGCGCCACCATCAATACCGAAGTGGAGAGGCACGTCGCCACCGCAATGATGGGTCAGCAATCAGTCAGATTCGAGACGCTCAACCACAAGAAGGATGGCACCCCCTTCTGGGCGGAGTTCACTTTCGAGCCGATCAAAGATGAGGCGGGCAAGCCGATTCACTGGGTGGCGGTGATGCGTGATGTCACCGAACATCGTCAATACGAGCAGCAGCTACTCTATCTCTCCTCCCATGACTATCTTACCGATTTGCCCAACCGCCGCGCTCTGGAGGAGCGGCTGGCCCAGGTGGTGGCCCGCATCCACCCCAGCGAAGAGAGTGCATTGATGTTCATTGACCTCGACAACTTCAAGGAGATCAATGATACCACCCCGCTCGGCCACGACGCAGGCGACCAGGCGCTGAAGATTATCGCCCACCTGCTCAACCGCCGCCTGCTCGATGACGATATGCTCGCCCGCATCGGTGGCGATGAGTTCGCCGTGCTGCTGGATCGCACCACTATGAAGCGGGCCGAGCAGATTGCTAACCGCCTTAGCGCCGCAGTGGCACGCCAACCGTTCACCATCGCCGGACACCAGTTCCACATCAGCCTGAGCCTCGGACTGGTGGCGATCAGCGGCCAGCAAAGCGCCCGCACGGTGCTGTTCCAGGCCGATACCGCAATGTACATCGCCAAGAAGCAGGGTGGCAACCGCGTCATCGTTTACAAATCGACGGACTGAGCCGTATCTGGCGGGCGTATCACAAGTTATTTGGTTGGCGTAGGGGCGGATGCAATCCGCCCTGATGCACTTAGCCAGTTAGCTAATAACGTGTAACACACCCGTATCCAGCGGCCCAATCTATGCTATAATAGCGTCAGCCCTTGCAGATAGAGCGGCTGGCGCTTTTCCACCCCATCACAGGAGCATACCCAGAAATGCCGAGCAACCTTCCAGCGGGCCACTCCCGCCGTACCATTACCATGACCGTGAACGACGAGCAACATACCGTCTACGTCGAGCCGCGGCGCACTTTGCTCGACGCGCTGCGCGAAGACCTCGGCCTCACTGGCGCGAAGAAGGTTTGCGACCTGGGCCAGTGCGGAGCCTGCACCGTTATCAAGGGCAACCGCGCCATCTACTCCTGCCTGACCCTGGCGGTGGAGTGCGCGGGTCAGTCGATCCAGACCATCGAGGGGCTGGCGCAGGCCGACCCTGCGCCGGGCAGCCAGCTACGTCTACACGCCATCCAGCAGGCGTTCATCGAGTGCGATGCCTACCAGTGCGGCTACTGCACCCCAGGCCAGATCATGGCAATCAAGGCGCTGCTGGAGCATAACCCCAACCCGACATTGGATGAGGTGAAGATGGGTGTGAGCGGCAACCTATGCCGCTGTGGGGCCTACCCCAACATCTTCCGCGCTGCGCTGCGAGCGGCGGAGTTGCTGCGGACTGCGGGATGAGCAGCAAAACCCCTCCCCCATCGGGGGAGGCTGGGAGAGGGCGGCATGGCAACATACCGCGAGGTGATCGAGCAGCAACTGGCGAACGGTGAATATCGCCTGCCGCCGCTATATGAAGCGCTGGGGATGCGGCTGACGCGCATCGCCGATGATGCCGCCGAGGTGACGATGCCGGTGGACGCGCAGCTCTACAACCAGCGCGGCATGCTGCAGGGTGGATTTGTCGCCACGCCACCATCGCCGACGCGGCGATTGACCTGGCCTGGTCGAGCCTGCTGGACGAGCAGCAGCACTACGCCGCGCTGGAACTGAATGCCAACTTCGTGCGTCCTATTCATGAGGGTCAGATTATCGCCCGCGCCCACGTCGCCCATCGCGGACGCACCGTCGGGTTGGTGGAGTGCGACGTAACCGACGAGCATGGCAAGCTGCTGGCGCGGGTTAGCTGCACGACGATGAACATACGCTAATCTACATTCTACGTTCTACATTCAACATTCCCCACAGGGGGCGCTATGGTCAAGGTGCTAAAGACAAAAATAGAGATCGAGGGGCGGGTTCACGAGGAAGTCGTGGTCATAGACGGCGAGTTGCCCGCGCCGTGGGATAGCAAGGCCGAGCTTACCATCGTGGGTCAGCCGGTGCCGCGTGTGGATGGCGCGGAGCGCGTCACCGGCCAGGCCCGCTACACCTCCGACATCCAGTTGCCGGGGCTGTTGCACGCCCGTATTCTGCGTAGCCCCCACCCCCATGCGCGGATCAAGTATGTGGACATCAGTGCGGCTGAGGCGCTGCCAGGAGTGCGGGCGGTGATTTGCCGCGACAGCACTGCGCCGATTAAGTGGCACCGCTCCAGCTTCGTGTTCGATAGCACGCTGCGCTATGTCGGTGACGAAATCGCCGCCGTCGCTGCCGACAGCCTTGAGATCGCCTCCGACGCGCTGCGTTTGATCAAGGTGGAGTACGAGGTGTTGCCCCATATTACCGATGAGCAGCACGCTAATGACGAGGCCTCGCCGCCCGTCTGGGTGGACGAACCACGCAACGTGATTGGTGGTGAGCCGGAGGTCTACAAGCGCGGCGATGTAGACAAGGCGTTCAAGGATGCCGACTTCGTGGTGCAGGCTACCTTTCGCACCCCCACTGCACTGCATAACTGTCTGGAGACGCATGGCAGCGTTGCACAGTGGGAGGGCGACAATCTCACCATCTGGGACAGCACCCAGCACATCTTTGGGGTGCGCCAGCGGGTAGCCGAACGGCTGGGGTTGGCGCTGAACAAGGTACGGGTGATCAAGCACTACATGGGTGGCGGGTTCGGCTCGAAGAACGGCGCGGGCAAGTACACGGTCATCGCTGCGCTGTTGGCCCGCAAAGCCGGTCGCCCGGTCAAGCTGATGCTTAACCGCATGGAGGAAAACCTGGTTACTGGCAACCGCGACAGCACCGTGCAGCATATCGCTGGCGCGGTGAAGAAGGATGGCACCCTGCTGGCGCTGAAGCTGGTCTGCTACGCCAACAGCGGCGCTTATGGCGGCGGTGGGATGCCCATCGCCGGGCCGGTGCAGGAGATGTACCGCTGCGCCAACGTCTACACCGAATCCTGGTCGCTCTACACCAACCTGGGGCGCGACTCCGCCTTCCGCGCCCCCGGCTTCGTGGAGGGCAACTTCGCCCTTGAGAGCCTGATGGATATGATGGCCGAGAAGGTGAAGCTGGACCCGCTGGAGTTCCGCAAGAAGAACTACGCCGAGCGTGCGCCGAAGGACAACCTACCCTACAGCAGCAAGGGCCTGCGCCAGGCTTATGAGCGTGGTGCGGATATTATCGGCTGGCACTCGCGGGCCTGGGCGGATCGCCCGGCGGTAGACCCCAAAAACCCCGACATTCGGCGCGGCTACGGCATGGCGAGCCAGGTGTGGGGCGGAGGTGGCGGCCCGCCCGCCCATGCCATCATCAAGGTCAACGCCGACGGCACTGCCGACGTGATCACTGGCACCCAGGACATTGGCACTGGCACCAAGACGGTACTCAGCCAGGTCGCTGCCGAGGCGATGGGCTTCCGGTTCGAAGATGTGCGCGTCCACGTTGGCGACACCAGCCTGGGAGTCTACGCCCCCCTCAGCGCGGGTAGCATGACCGTGCCGAGCATGAGTCCAGCGGTGCAGATGGCCGCGCTGGATGTGCATAAGCAACTGCTTGCCATCGCCGCCGAGGTGCTTGAGGTGAAGTCGGCGCGGCTAGAACTGAAGGGCAGCGTAATCAGCCAGGGCAAGGGCAAGAAGAGCATCACAGTCAAGGAACTGATCGGTGGCCTGAGCGACTACATGGTAGTGGGACAGGGGCTGCGCGGCCCCAACGACAACAGCTACGCGATCAACACTTTCGGCTGCCAGTTCGCCGAGGTGGAGGTGGATACGGCGACCGGCCAGGTGCGGGTGCTGCGCCTGGTTGCCATCCACGAGTCGGGGCGGGTGATCAACCCGATGACGATTACCAGCCAACTTTACGGCGGCGTAACTCAGGGGATGGGCTACGGCCTGATGGAGCATCGGGTGGTCGACCACCGCAGCGGCATCGTCCTCAACCCCAACCTGACTGACTACAAGATCCCCACTGCGTTGGATGTGCCGCTGGAGATTGTCGGCGAGATGATTGACCTGCCCGACACCATCGCCACCACCACTGGCGCGAAGGGGATAGGTGAGCCGCCGATCGTGCCGACCGCGCCCGCCATCGCCAACGCCATCTATGATGCGTGTGGCGTGCGCGTATTCCAGGCTCCGATCAGCCCCGACGTGTTGCTCGATGCCTTGCAGCGGCGCGATCAGCCAATGGTAGTGGAGCAGCCTGCTGCAGCGGAACTGGCTCCGGTCAGTCAAAAAGAGGAGTAGAGTTTATGATGAAGCCCTTCGACCACGTTGATGCGAATAGCGCGGCAAGAGCGGCGGCCCTACTGGGAGAGGGCAACCAGGCTGCGCCATCCCGCCCCGAAGATCGGCCCGTGCGACTGATCGCCGGTGGCACCGACCTGTTGACCGTAATGAAGGATGATATTGTGTCGCCCCAAACTCTGGTCAACATCAAGACTGTACCCGACCTCGACCGCATCCAGTTCGACGTGGCGACTGGCCTGCACCTCGGCCCGCTCGTCTCCCTCACCGACCTGGAACATGATACCCTGATCAACGACCGCTACACTGCGCTGGCCCAGGCGGCGCACCTCTCGGCCAGCCCGCAGCTACGCAATATGGCGACCATTGGCGGCAACCTGCTGCAGCAGTCGCGCTGTTGGTACTATCGCGGCCCCTTCCACTGCTGGCTGAAGGGCGGTGACGAGTGCTACGCCCGCGAAGGGGAGAACAAGTACCACGCCATCCTCGACCAGGGTCAATGTATCACCGTCAATCCTTCTGACCCGGCCCAGGCGCTAATCGCCTTCGATGCCACCCTGCACATTCTCGGCCCGTCCGCGCAACGCGATCTTAAAGTGGAGCAATTTTTCATCAATCCCACCCCGCAGCGCCGCGCCCTGAACCAGCTCGATGACGACGAACTGATTACCGCCATCACCCTGCCCACTCCGCCGCCCGACACCCATAGCGTCTACCTCAAGATGATGGATCGACAGACCTGGGGCTTCGCCCTCGTCAGCGTCGCCGCCCGCATCACCTGGGACGGCGACCGCATCGCCCGCGCCGATATTATCATGGGTGGGGTAGCGCCCACTCCCTACCGCGCCACTATAGCGGAGCAGGAGATAACCGGACGTAGCCGCAGCGATCTACATTCCGGCCTCGCCGACCGCGCCGCCCATAAAGCAATGCGCGATGCCCATCCTCTTGAACACAACGCCTACAAAGCGCCGCTGGGTGCTGCGCTGATCAAGCGAGCGCTCCTTGCGCTGTAGTAATACCCTTAACCGTGCAGCTAGTACAAGTTGGATCAGGGCGAACAACGGTTCGCCCCTACAGAAATTATGGCATCACTAAGACTAATTGGCTATGGTGCCACTATAGATTGATGCAGGGCGAACAACGGTTCGCCCCTACAGAACTATAGCATCTCCTTGGCTAATTGGTATAAGACTAATAGGTATAAACCCCTGCCCAAAGGGCTTATCCTTACGCACAAGCGGCAAAACGCACAAGCGGCAAAGTCGCTGTAGTAGGAAGGAAAGATGAGCGCGACTAACTCAAAACTAAATACTTCCGTAGCGTGATGACGCTCACCTCCGGCCTGACGTTGAGGCGGTGGGCGATGCTGCTCATCCCTGTGCCGCGATTGACATATAGCCACATCCCGTTGACGTTGTAGCGGCCCGCCAGCCACTCCTTGTGATTGTGGGGCAGCGCGGGCGGGCCAACCAGCGGCAGCTTGACCTGCCCGCCGTGGGTGTGGCCGGAGAGTTGCAGGTCAATCGGCGGTGCGATGCACGAGGCGCGGGCGGCGAAGTCGGGGTTATGGGCCAGCAGGATCTTGACCTCATCATTAGGTATGCCTGCTAGCGCCTGCTGCAGATTGGACTGGTGCGAACGTAGGTCATCTACGCCCGCCACCCAGATGCGCTGCCCGCTCCGCTCGAACGCCACATTGCGGTTGCGTAGCACGGTTGCGCCGACGCGCTCAAGCTGGTGAGTGATGATGCGATCGCGGCCCAGGAAATCGTGGTTGCCAAGGATGGCGTAGACTCCCAGCCGCGCCCGCAAATCGGCAAGGCCGCTGGGGAAGGCGAGGTTGCCCTGCTTGGATACATAATCGCCTAGTAGGCAGACGACATCGGGATGGGCGCTATTCGCCATTGTTACCACCTGGGCGATCTGTTTGGCCTCGATACGCCAGTTGTAATGGACATCGCCAAAGGCGACGATGCGAAAGCCATCGAAGGCGGCGGGCAGGTGGGGGATAGGTATGTCGGTGTGGGTTAGCGCAAAGCGGAACGGGGCGACGAAGTAGCTGTAACCCAGCGTGCTGATGCTTAGGAGCAGCCGTCCGAAGGTGCGTTTCAGGCGGCGGCTGGGGGTTTCGTTGCTGATCATTACTGGATGATACCCACCTGGCGCAGAGTCTCGCGCTGCAAGGCGAACAATTCTGCCAGCCCCTTATTGCCCAACGCCAGCAGTTGGTCAAGCGTGGCGCGGCTGAACGGCTTGCCCTCGGCGGTGCCTTGCACCTCCACGTAGTTGCCGTCGCCTGTCTGCACGATGTTGAAATCAACCTCGGCCCGCGAGTCTTCCAGGTAGGCAAGGTCCAGCCTCGGTTCGCCATCCACCATGCCCACACTGATCGCGGCAATCGCATCCTTGATCACCCGCTTGCTACCGATCAGGTGCTGCTGCTTCAGCTTGTTGACTGCGATTGCCAACGCCACGTAGCCGCCGGTAATCGCAGCAGTGCGGGTGCCGCCGTCGGCCTGGATTACGTCGCAGTCAATCGTCAGGGTGCGTTCGCCGAGCGCCGACAGGTCGGCGATACCGCGTAGGCTGCGGCCAATTAGCCGCTGGATCTCCTGGGTGCGCCCGCTGAGTTTGCCAGCGGCGGCTTCGCGGCGGTTGCGTCCCGGCGTGCTGCTGGGCAGCATACTGTACTCGGCGGTAATCCAGCCACCCTTGCCCACCCGATGGGGTGGCACTTCCTCCTCGACCGACACGGCGCAAATCACCCGCGTCTGCCCAAACTCAATCAGTACACTGGCGGCGGGAAACTGCTGGAAGTCGGTGGTGATACGCACGTGGCGCATCTCATCGTTGGCACGCCCGTCGGGGCGGGGGTTCTTGGGCATATGGCCTCCTTAATTATAGGGTTATACCTTGATCTCTCATCTATATTGTCTTGATTATTGCAAGCGTAGTCGCTATAAATGTCCACACGGTTATGCCGAGAACAACGACAATAATGAATGTCCATAGTAGGATGCAAATTGGCTATAGGGGTTAGAATCACGTTCAGGTTGCATATCCGACTCCCTCTACCCAATTTAGCAGTGACGATGGTGCGCTTCACCAGGGCGGGCGGTAGCCCGCCCCTACGATTGTTCCTCGGGTTGCTCGACCTGTTGCTCCTCGGCCATCGCTCGCAATTCAGCAAGCCGCTTCTGGATGCGGGCTTCCACGCCCCGGTCGGTGGGGACGT